>CAZXUA010000188.1:0-8854 GCA_964643755.1 uncultured Desulfatiglans sp.
CCTATCCTACACTCTTTCCCTACACGACGCTCTTCCGATCTGGTACACGGTTACTGTGTCGGCGGGGGGACATTTTCCTTCAGGGCAGCACAGGAGGCGTTCAAACTTTTGTATGGGAGCGAGTTACCGGTGAGGCACAAAATAAAGGTTCAAACATCTCATCACTGCTGCCAGGCGGCAGCTCTTGCCTATATCACAGGAGCAAGAAGGGATTACGGGGCATACCATTCACAGGGCAACCTGACCCTTCTCCCTGTTGAGGATAAGAAGATAGTCTTTACTGATATACCAGGTGGTAAAAGTGTTACCCTGAGACCCCTGTTTAATCCACATGACACCTTTGAACCGCTTTTTAAAAGAACAAAAAAGGAGCCGGATTTTGCACCAGAGGTATCAAAGGTGATGAATAAAAAAATCGATGAGTATCTTAACGCACCAATAGAAAAACTGTTTGTTGTCGAGGGTTAAACGGACAAGTTACAGGGCCAGGCACTGACCTGAATGATTATAACCAGAATTCAGGGTATTCTCTGGTCTTTGGTATATTGTTTATAAGCAGCGCCACTATAAGCATGATTAATGCCCCGGAGCCTGCCGGTATAAAGACATACATGTAGCCCAGGTTATGCACCTGATCCCCGCCTATTACTGCTATTAATGCGGTTGCCCCTCCTGGCGGGTGGAGTGTTTTTGTCACATGCATCACTGCTATCGCAGTAGCTACTGCAAAGGCAGAGGCAAGCCAGGGGATTGAGCCAAGCATCTGAAAACTTGCGACCCCGATTAATGCGGAAATTACATGTCCTCCAATAAGGTTCCTTGGCTGTGCAAGCGGGCTTCTCGTTGCACCATAGATAAGTACCGCTGATGCTCCGAAAGAACCTATAATTAAAATCATATCTGTACCGGTAAGCAAATTATAGTGCACAAAGCCGACAAGGCTGATTCCCAGAAACGCCCCTACCCATGACCAGAATATCTCTGCCCGGCTTACTACCGGCGGACTTTTTGTTATGCCTTTCATCTTTCTGAAATATTCCATTGCTATACCTGATCAATAGTGCAGACAGTATTAAAGATCGCCTTGATAATGTCAGACCTGGTAATAATCCCAATGAGCCGGTTGTTTTTGTCTTTTACCGGTAATCTGTTAATACTGCCTTTATTAAGCAGATTTATTATTTCATAAAGCGGGGTATTTTCATAAACCGCTATAGCAGGGGCTGTCATAAGGTCCACCACCTTCAGTTTCCTGAGAGACAAAGCAAGACAGCCTTTGTTGCTGAGGCACCGGGCTATTACAGACATAAGGGAAGGAGGGGCATCTTTTATCAAACTTTTCACAAGATCCTTTTCAGAAATAATCCCTATCAGCTCATCAGCATTATTTAAAACAGGTAAACCGCTTACCTTCCCCTTTGCCATCATATCTGCGGCTAAAGAAATATTGCTTTCTGAGGCTATTGAATAGACCTCTCTTGTCATAATCTGACCGGCAGTTACGCCATGCAGAAGACGCTCCCTTGCATGTTTATATGCCTTTATATAAAACTCCCTGAAATCGGCAGGGGTGATATCGATGTATCCCTCCATTGACCTCATTGCAGAGAGGATATCCTCATCTGTTATTTCAGGCGGACATGATAAGGCATTGATACTGGACATTATATTTCACCTCTCAGGGTTAAGTATTAGCCCGGTATGGTTAGCATCAACCGGAATCGACATGATCTTATCACAGAAAATATAATCTGCCTTGACATAGGTCAAAGTATTGATCACGGAATCAATCATATATTGTTTAAATATGAACTATTCATAATTGACATATTTTTGGGTTATTGAGTAATATGGCTAATTACTGAAGCCACAGAGATTTTTATTTAAAGTTTTATTCCGTGCTCTCCGTGGTGAAAAATATTTAGTTGTATTTACGCCAATGTATATCCGCGATACGGGAGGTATGAATGAAAAAAAGTCATAAGATATTCTTGCTACTGATACCGGGGGTTCTGATCGGGTTTATACTTTTTTTCGGTGTAAGTATAGGCATGCAGATAAGTGATAATCGCCCCTTCTGTTCTCAGTGTCATATCATGAGGGAGGCAGCCATTACCCACAAGATGTCAAACCATGCAAAACTGGCCTGCAATGAATGTCACGCCCCCCATAACCTTGCGGAGAAACTGCCTTTCAAGGCCTTTACAGGCACAAAGGATATCTATCTCAATATGTTCGGCAACCTTGAGGAGCCGATCGAGGCAGGAGAAGATACCAGGCAAGTGGTGAACACCAACTGTAAAATCTGCCATACAGATACAAATACACTTGTATCAAGCATGGAGGCAAAAGGGGTATGCACAGACTGCCATCGAAATATACAGCACATGCGTATGAAACCAATAAGCACAAGGAGCGTATCTGATGTTTAAGAGATCTATATTAGTTTATACTCTATTATTTATTAGTATCTGTGTAGCATTAATATCCTCAGGATGTTCAGATGTAAGCGAACTTAAATCCCCTGTATATAAAACAAAGCTCTCAGCGAATGAAATCCGCAACAGCGCATTCAAAGAGGAGTTCCCGCGCCAGTATGACTATTATGAGAGGAATGATGAAAGCAAGGTCATGACCGAGTATAAAGGCTCTGTTCCCTATAATAAGCATAATTCAGTTGATCCACTGCCTGAGGGTTATAAATATGCACAGCCTTACCTCAAGAACCTGTGGCTTGGCTATGCATTCAGCTATGAATACCGTGAGGCACGCGGTCATACAATGGCCCTTACCGATTTTCTAAATATAGACAGGATTGACCGGTATGCTGAAAAGGGCGGGCTTCCCAAGACCTGCTGGAACTGTAAAACACCCAAAATGATTGAGTGGTACAAAGAACAGGGGGATGATTTCTGGGCAGGTGATGTTAATGAACTGCGCGCTGAGCCTGATATGAAGGATCATACAATCGGGTGCGCTAACTGCCATGACCAGGAGACAATGGAACTCAGGCTTTACAGCGTTCCGCTCAAGGACTATCTGAAGTCACAAAACAAGGAGTTTAAAGACTTATCCAGGAATGATAAGAGGGCACTTGTGTGCGGGCAGTGTCATGTGGAATATTATTTTCTGGATAAATCCTTTGGCCCATCAAAAAAACCCAAATTCCCATGGGATAATGGCCTTGACCCGGAAGAGATATATACCTATTACGAGGACAAGGGTGAATGCACAGTAAAGGGGTTTGAAGGCAATTTTGTTGACTGGACACACCCGGTTTCAAAGACACCCATGCTCAAGGCACAACACCCTGAGTATGAGATGTGGGTAAATGGCGTTCACGGGGCAGCAGGGATAACCTGCGCGGATTGTCACATGCCCTATGTCCGCTCAGAAGAAAAGAAAAAGATATCTTCACACTGGTGGACATCGCCATTAAAAGACCCTGAGATGCGTGCCTGCCGTCAATGTCATTCGGATAAGACGCCGGATTTTTTAAAGAGCCGGGTGATCTTTCATCAGAAAAAGACCTTTGATCAACTTCTAATTGCACAGGAATTATCGGTAAAGGCCCATGAGGCTGTGAGGCTTGCACTGGAGTATAAGGGGGAAAAGGCGGATAATTATGAAGAGCTGGTGATACAGGCGCAGCGGATGATCCGTAAAGGGCAGTTCTTCTGGGACTATGTCTCTGCTGAAAACAGCGTGGGATTTCATAACCCCTCAAAGGCGCTGGATACCCTTTCCTCAAGCCAGCAATTCAGCCAGAAGGCGATTGACCTTGCCTGCGAGGCCACAAGGTTCGGGATATCTAAAGATCTTGTAGGGGATATAAAAAAGATTGTGCCACCCATACTTAACCACAGCAGGAAACTACAGCAGGACCCGGAGCATATGAAGAGCCATAAGTGGTTTGAGTATATACCTCTGCTACCTAAATCTGATCAGGTTTGGGACGGGCAGAAAAAGCTGTAAGGGACAGGAAATAGAAAATAGGAAAGAGGAAAGAGGAATATGAAAGAGGCATATGTTCACGGGTATGACCCGCGGGAAAATATACGTTTGCAGGATCAGGCTGAAACACTTGTTGATCTTCTTCATTCGGACACCTTATACCCGGATGGCTCTCTTGTGCTTGAAGCAGGGTGCGGTGTCGGGGCGCAGACAGTTACGCTTGCCAAAAACAGCCCCGGGGCATCAATAATATCTGTAGATATCTCTGATATCTCAGTAAAGCAGGCAGAACAGAAGGTGCGTGATGCAGGGTTTACCAATGTGCAATTCAGGCAGGGTGATATCTTCAACCTCCCCTTTGAACCTCATACATTTGACCATGTGTTTGTCTGCTTTGTGCTTGAGCACCTGAATGACCCTGGCCTCGCCCTGAAGAAACTTAAAACATATCTTAAGCCAGGCGGCACCATCACGGTTATTGAGGGTGATCATGGCTCCACCTATTTTTATCCAGACAGCGAGGCTGCACATTCTGCTATCAACTGCCAGGTAGAATTACAGGCACGAGCCGGTGGAAACGCCCTGATAGGCAGGGCCCTTTATCCTCTGCTTACATCCGCAGGGTATAATTCTGTAAGGGTTTCGCCAAGGATGGTATATGTAGATGCGAGCAAACCTGAGCTTGTAGACGGATTTACCAGAAAGACCTTTACCGCCATGATAGAGGGGGTGCGTGAACGGGCTATAAGTAAAAAAATCATAGACCCTGCCCTTTTCGACAGAGGCATAGCAGACCTCTACCGCACAACAGAGGCTAACGGCACATTCTGTTACACCTTTTTCAAGGCTATCGGCTGGGTGTAGAAAACATTTTATTGATTTGTGCAAAGTATTCCTGACCTGATTTTACCTCGCCTCCCCTGGTTTGCTGTTACACCATCCCACCAGGTTCTGGCACATTTTTTGCAAAATAAAATTACACTTTTTTAGGGTTTATAAGAGCTTATTGGCTCTTTATTTGTTAACAGAAAATATTTGAGGCATCCCAATGAAAAAACCATTCTGTAAAAATCTGTTACTATTTGTTTTTATTATTATTTTATCACTATGCCCTGCTGTAATATCCCAGCCTGACTCAGGAACCATTCTCAAGGAACAGAGGCAGTCTGCCCCTTCGCTCCCTGACCGTTTCCCGGAAAGAGAGGTGATCAAAGAGGCTGAAGCCCCCTCTTCTGACGCAGGTGTCAAAATCCCCGTCAGGGAGATCAAATTCACAGGTGATTTCAGTAAAATGGCCACAGAGGCGGAACTTTCTGAACTTGTGAAAGAAAAGACAGGTAAGGAGCTTACATTTTTTGAGCTTCAGCAGATCACCATCTATATTACAAACTATCTGCGTGAGAAAAAGGGGTTTCTGCTCGCCCGTGCATTTCTGCCTGAGCAGGATGTTACAGATGGCATTATAGAGATACAGATAATTGCCGGGCAGATTTCAGGCAGGGCAAATATAAATGTCAGGGAACCCGCAAGGGTCAGGAAAGAGCTTCTTCAGGGGATGGCTGACCATGCAATCCCGGAAGAGAGCGCAATACGTATGGACCGGATTGAACGGGCCGTACTCCTTATTAATGACCTTCCCGGAATAAAGGCGCAGGCATCTCTTGAGCCAGGGGCAACACCGGGTTCAACCTCTCTTAAAATAAATACCTCAGAAGATCGCCTTATTCAGGGTCTTCTTTCTGCGGATAATCACGGTGACCGCTATACAGGTTACATTCGCGGGGCCGGGCAGATATTTGCCAATGATCCGTCTGGTCTGGGTGATCAGATAGCCATTTCATATGTTGGGGCTGAAGATATGATTCATGGGATTGCCTCATATGCCCTGCCCATTGGCTACAGCGGTTTAAAGGGAGGTATCTCCTATTCTTATCTCCATTATGAACTGGGAGAAGAGATGAAACCGCTTAATGCAAAAGGGCAGGCACAGGTTATTGGTTCAAACCTCTCATACCCTGTTGTCCGATCACGCAGGGCAAGCCTCTGGCTGGAACTTGGCTTTGAATACCTTGATCTATGGGATGAGGCAAACAGTGTTAAAACAAGGGATCGTGAACTGGCTGTTGGTAACCTTAACCTTAAAGGCAACTTTTTTGACAGGTTTAAAGGGGGCGGGCTTACCATTGCAGAGATGACCTTTTATGGAGGAAATGCTGATTTATCAGGCGTTGCCTCAAACAGGATTGCGGATGCCACAGGCCCTGGCACACACGGGGGTTTTTCACGCCTTACATATTCCATGGCGCGGCTTCAGAGAATGACTCAGAAAGCGGCCCTGTTTTTATCCTTGCGGGGGCAGTTGGCATCTGGAAACCTTGATTCATCACAGAAATTCATACTTGGCGGCCCCTATGGTGTTCGGGCATATCCATCCGGAGAGGGGGCCGGTGATGAAGGTCATATGGGCACAATAGAGATCAGGTATGATCTTCCCCCAATTCCTCATCTAAAATCAACACAACTCATAGGTTTTTATGATGCAGGATGGGCCAAGCTTAACCATGACCCCTGGCCCGGAGCAATTGTAAATGCCACAGGTAAAAATGACTATGTGCTTTCCAGCGGCGGGATCGGTTTAAATATTCAGGATCCCGGTATTTACAGCCTGAGGGCAACCTACGCCCATAAGACAGGGTCAAATGATGGAAGGAGCATTCAGGGCAAGAATGCTGATAACCGCACCCACAGCGGCCGGTTCTGGATTCAGTTTGTTTTATGGTTTTAATTGAAATTTTTTAAGAGGTTATAACTCATGAATAGAATAAATTACCCGGTTTGGGGAAACATGAAGAGGATATGGGTTACTGTTTCTGATATGGCTGCATCAGGATGGTTCCGTCGCCCATTGGTGGCTGTTACAGTTATTCTTTCCTGTATGGTTACAGGGGTAGGGAGCACAAATGCTGTAGAGCCCAGTGAACTACCCACTGGAGGTTATGTAACTAACGGTCAGGCAAATATCAGCCAGACCAGCAGTACCATGACCATTGATCAGCAAACCGATAAAATGACCGCAGAATGGGATACATTCAATATAGGTCAGGATGCCTCTGTTGATTTTATTCAGCCCGGCTCATCCAGTGTTGCGCTTAACCGTATTCATGATCAGAACCCCTCTCAGATTTTTGGACGGCTGAGCTCAAACGGTCAGGTTTTCCTGCTCAACCCTTCGGGCATATATTTCGGCCCCACAGCCCAGGTGGATGTTGGAGGGCTGGTTGCCTCTTCGCTGAACATCTCTGATGAGGATTTTCTTAAAGAAAAATATAGATTTGAGAGCAGCGGAGATGCAGGTGCAATAATTAATGATGGCAACATCAGCGCCTTAAATGGCGGCTATCTCGCATTTATTGCCCCCGAAATAAAAAACATTGGCCTTATTTCCGCTGATAAAGGCTCTGCCTTTTTTGCCGCCGGTGACCGGGTGAATCTTGACTTTACAGGTGACGGCCTTGTTACATTTACAGTTGATAAGGGCACAATAGAGGCACAGATAGAAAATAAAGGTATGATTCAGACAACTGAAGGCATGGTCATGATGACTGCAAAGGCGGCTGATGACCTTATAGGTTCAGTTATTAACAACACAGGTATTATTGAGGCAAAAGGTGTCACCGAACAGGGAGGAAGGATAATACTGTTTGCAGATGGGGGGCAGACCACAATATCAGGCGCCATTGATGCGTCATCTGATGCAGGGGCAGGCGGAAATATAACAGTTACAGGAGAGAGGGTGCTTGTTGAATCAGGAGCGCACCTTAATGCATCAGGCACCACCGGCGGCGGTGAGGTGCTTGTTGGCGGTAGCTGGCAGGGGAACGATCCAACTATTCATCAGGCAGAAGGTACAGTTATTGAGCATGGGGCTCTGCTTGAGGCAAATGCAACAGATAAGGGTGATGGCGGCACAGTGGTTGCCTGGTCTGACGTACTTAATCCAAACTCTGTCACCCGCGCCTATGGCACCTTTGAAGCAAAGGGCGGCGTAAATGGCGGGAATGGTGGAAGGATTGAAACTTCAGGGCACTGGCTGGATGTGAACACAACTCCGGACATGTCGGCCCGTGCTGGTAACGGCGGGTTGTGGCTGATCGACCCTTACAATATCACTGTCGTAGCTGGCAGCGGCAACACCAATATTAATGCTGTTAACCCCTTTTTGAGCTCAGGCGATTCCGCATCCCTTGGAATTGAGTTGGTAAACACCGCCCTGGGCAGCGGTGATGTCACCATTCAAACAGGTTCCGTAGGGACACAGGCCGGCGACATCACCTGGAACATACCCTATACGTATGCCGGTGGGACCGCCCGGAGTCTGACCCTGCAGGCGCACCGCGATATCATTTTAAACAACTCCATTGCTAGTACGGGCGGGGCGCTGGGCATGACCTTCACAGCTAACTCAGACGGCCTGGGTAGTGGCGGTACTGTTGTTAAAGGCAATTTGACCACAAATGGCGGTAATCTCACTTTTAATGGAACCGGCACCATCTTCAGCGGTTCGTCAGCTCAGACACTCAGTACTTCAAATGGGGCCATGAACTTCAATGGTGAAATCATCATCGCCAATACAAACGGTTTAACCCTGAATTCAGGCAATGGCAACATCGCCTTTGCGTCCAGAATCGATTCAGGTAACACATATAGTTATGACAGCACTGCACGCACCTGGAACAACGCATACACTGCGGCAGGAGGGGCGGGTAGCGGAGCGACAGGCAGCACATACCTGGCCACCGTGACATCAGCACTGGAGATGACCTCGGTAATGGCCGCTGCTGGAGGATCACAAGCAGATCGGAAGAGCACACGTCTGAACTCCAGTCACCGCTCATTATCT
>CAZXUA010000189.1:0-8820 GCA_964643755.1 uncultured Desulfatiglans sp.
CCACCACCCAATCCTACACTCTTTCCCTACACGACGCTCTTCCGATCTCCTGCTACTCCCCTTGTTATAATACATCGAGCCGCAATCTTGAGATCCTTGATATACTGCATAACCGCATCTGACACAGGCCTTTTCAGGTAGCGCGCCTCTTCGCTTGTAAAGATTTCTATTGCCCTGTAACTGAGCATCATTCCCTCCATTATTTAATGCTTCCCAGCCAATAACCAAGAAAGGTTAATCCAAAACCGCCCAGATTATTTATCATGATATTCATAATGGGTTGGAGTGTAAGGCCAGCGCGGACAGCATTTGTTGTTTCCAGTGAAAAGGATGAAAATGTGGTCAGCGCCCCTAAAAAACCGGTGATCAGGAAAAGACGAACTCCAGGGGTCAGCAGGCGGACACTCTCTGCAAGGGCAAAAATCAGCCCTATCAAAAAACACCCTACCATGTTTACAATAAGCGTGCCCCATGGGAAGTTGGCCCCCCATGCCCTGGCAGCCATAGTGCTTATCAGGTATCTGCTAACCGCACCCAGACTCCCCCCCAGCATAATAATAATAATATTTTTAATTGGCATATCGTTTTAAAACTCTCGTAATTTTTATTATAAAAATCAGGGTTATCAGCGCACCACTATAACTGTGCAGGAGGCGTAACTCAAGACCCTTTTTGCAACCGATCCGAGCAGCCACCTTTTGAACAGGCTTTTTCCGCGGTGCCCCACTACAATAATGTCCATCTTTTTTTCATCAGCAAAATGGACGATCTGTTCTGCCGGATGGCCGACCCGTATTTCAAAACTGCATTCTACCCCAGCGCTGGCGCACCTGTCCTTCATCTTTGCAAACCCTGCCTCATAATAGCTTGTTGCGCTGTCCAGAATGGCCTGTAACTCCACATTTACAGGCGGTTCCGGCGGACGCGCAATGGATATAACTGTGAGCATGGCCGAATATTTTTCAGACATATCCAGCGCAAAATTGAATGCCTTTTGGGCCTGATCAGATCCATCAAAAGCAATAAGTATCCTAGTTTTCATGATAGGTATCTCCATATTTAAGGGTTAAGTTAAAGATGCTCCTTCAGCCTGTTGGATTACAGGCTCCTTTGAGGCGCCCTTTATCAGGTACCGCGGCAGGAAAAAGGCATTTGCAATAAGGGTTGGCACAACAGCGCTGGCCACTACAGCGGCAATTAAAAAGGAGTACTGGGCAGTGTCAATAATCTGGTGCGTAAGGCCGAACAGGGCTGAAATACTGCCAAAGGTAAGCCCGGTAGACATCAATAGTGTAGTATAGATGCCCTCCTTTGCGGGGTTTTTGTAAATCTTTGTTACAGGATAGACCGCTACAGTTTTTGTAGCCATTTTGGCTGCAAGCAGTATCAAAAAGATAGAAGGGCTTGCTATCAAGTCAGGCACTGATACAAAAGAGCCGGCCCTGATAAAATAAAAAGGGGTCAACAGGCCAAAGGTCACGGTTCGAAGCCGCCGGATCAGGATATGATCCTTTCCAACAGTTCCGGCAAGCACCATTCCAATTATATAGGCTGGCAGCACAGCCTCGCTCTCTGCCCAGCTTGCCAGTGCGCCAAGCCCAAATAAACAGAGCAGTAAATACTTGGTTTCGAGTTCGGATGGCCGATTGCCATATCTTTTAAAAAACCATGGGGTAAGATATGGCAGTAAAATGAAAAGAGGGATGCTGCTCCCGACGAAAATCATAGTCCTGACAGTAAAGGGTGCAAATATCAGCCCCAGGGCCAATACGGTTCCAAGGTCGTTTATGAAGCAACTGGCCAGCACTGTCTTTCCAAATGTGGTTGTGTTCAGGCCGGTCTCAAGCATCACTGCATAGACAACTGCCACAGAGGTGGTTGAAAGCGCAACCCCGGCAAGCCAGCTCGCGCGTGCTTCCCAGCCAAGCACATAATAGGCAACAGCCGTACACCCAAGAAACGGGGCTACAAATCCGGCCATGCCAAGCACTGTTGTCTCCTTCCATTTTGCCTTAAAAACCTGAGGGTCAAGTTCAGCCCCGGCAAGAAAGGTGAGGATGATAGCCCCTGTTCCGGCCAGAAATTTTACCCAGGGTTCCTGTACTCCCAGGATTGTACTGCTTATGACTGCCCCTATTGCAAGCTGGGCAACAGTTCCAACAACGATCTCCGAAAGTGCAGTTGCAATGCGAAGCCAGATGGAGAGCAGGGTAGCAATCAGGGCCAGTCCAAGCCATAATGTCGCTAAAAACCATGTTTCAGTCATCGATATTACCTCTTATTAGAATTGTTAACAGTCATCTAATGAATACTCATTTCCAGAGAGGCAAGAGGTATGCTTGTGTATAAAAAATAAAAAAACCGCGTACAGCCATATTTACAAACCTCCTACCATACATCTCTGCAGATAGGAGTCATCAGCTCAGCTTAAGCGGTTATATGGGGGACCCCATCCCCTGATTTCCATCAAATATATTCTATATTATTTGCTTAAATCAACCTAAAAAACAAGGGTTCAGTAAAAAAGGCCTTATGAAAAATATCTTTTTTTATCCCGGTAAGTCAAAATATTGGCTTAAACCTGCCCATTTAGCCCCTGATGTAACCACCTCTGGAGAAATGGTGTCTAACCTTTTGTTATCACATATCTATTCTGCTTGCTTGATTGAATGGCACTGAAATTGCTTATTTAATATGAGTCTTTTGAATAAAAAGACTCACCCTTAAACCGCCAATTTTTAAGAGGTGTGATGCCCACTTATGAATGAGAGAGTTAAAAAAAATGAAACCCGTGACTGGTTATGGCCGATAATTGCCATCATTGTTGCCCTTCTTGCCGGTGCGGTTTTGGTCTTTCATGTCATCTCATGGAAAGACAGGGAGATGCGGGATGACTATCTGGATAATGCCAGGCTTGTTGCACAGGCCTTTGATATAAAAAAAATAAAGGAATTAACCGGCACAACCGCAGATATTGATACACCCCATTATCAAAGGCTGAAGGCACAACTTGCTTCGGTTAAGGGAAGCGACTCAAGATGCCGGTTTGTCTATCTTACAGGACAGAGGACTGATGGAAGGGTCTTTTTCTATGCAGACAGTGAACCTATTGGCTCTGCTGATGAGTCGCCGTCAGGCCAGATATATGATGAAATAACACAGGATGAATTAAAGGCATTTGATCAAAAAAGGGCGATTATTGTCGGGCCTGTGACTGATAGATGGGGGAGATGGATATCAGCGGTTGTCCCTTTGACAGACCCTAAAACAGAGCGACTTATAGCAATGCTGGGCATGGATATTGATGCTGATGACTGGAACTCTATCCTTGTGAAGTCAGCCATAGCCCCGTCAATTTTCATACTTGCGGCAATCACGGTCATTTTAATGTTTGTAAGTTTATTGAATTACAGAGCAAAGCTTGACCGCCCTTCGCGCCTGCTTTCAAATATGGAGTTGATTTTTATCGCAGTAATGGGGCTTGTACTGACCATGCTGATAAGCTATATTATCAGGGACAGGGAGGCCCTTGATCACAGAAAGGCATTCAGGCAGGTCGCATCAATAAAGACGGGCGCTGTTGCTGAAATGATATGCGATCTTGAGAGGAACCAGATCGAAGGGCTTGCAAGCTTCTGTTCAGGCCAGGATCATATTGAGGTAAAGGATTTTAATCATTACGCAGAATATCTGCTTGGAAATAGACTGGTTCATGCATGGGAGTGGATTCAGGTTGTTACCGATTCAGAAAAACCCATGTTTGAGGAGAGATATAAATCATCAGGATTTAGTGATTTCAGCATCTGGAAAAAAGATGAAGATGGCAACAGGGCGCCTTCGATCGGTCAAAAAGTATATTATCCTGTTGCCAGCGTTATGCCTTCTGAAGATAGTCAACATCTTCTGGGTCATGACCTTGGCTCAGAGCCCGCAATCCTTAAAACACTGGAAGATACGGCATCTATGGCCTTAATTGCCTCAACTGGCCCTGATACTTTTTTTCATGGAGATGAAACCAAAAAGGGGATATTTGTACTGCGTCCGGTATTCAGCAGAGTAACTCAAGGGGAGCTTAGGGGGTATGCGACCGCTTTCATAAGAGCGGAGGCCTTTGCCAGAAACCTGTCATCAGAGACCCCTGTAATACTCGAAATATCTATGCTTAACCCCAAAGGTGAACCGATGCCGCTGACAAACTCACATGCTCAAGATGATACTGCATTCGACGCCAGGTTTGTTATTATACGTCCATTTTTTGCATTTGGAAATGTCTTTTCAATAACTGCCTATGCCTCACCCGATTTTTTAAAACTCCACACATCCAGTATCTCAAAGGCCTTTTTGGTGATGGGGGTCATAATTACTTTTGCCCTGATTATGATCATAAACCTCTTTGTGTTCAAAAGGGATATTGCCGCAAGAAAGATAATGGAGGAGCAGCTAAGGCAAAGCAACGAAAAACTGCGGTTCATCATGGATTCGGTGAAGGCTGGTGTGGTTTTGATTGTCCCTGATACCTTCAGGATTATAGATATCAATCAGGCTGCATGTGAGATGATAGGCAGCCCCAAAGAGACACTGATAAATCAGGTGTGTCATAATCATATATGCTCGGCAGAAAAGGGGAAATGCCCTATTGTTGATCTTGGTCAGGAGGTTGATAACTCAGAAAGGATTATACTCACCTCTGATGGCAGCAGACTGCCTGTTATAAAAACTGTTACCAGAATAAATCTGGGTGGAAAGATCTATCTCCTGGAGAGTTTTGTAGATATAAGCAGCCTTAAAAAGGAGCAGGAGCGGCTTTCCAATGTAATAGAGGGCACCCATGCAGGCACATGGGAATGGAATGTCCAGAGCGGTGAGATCAGGATTAATAAAATATGCGCTGAGATAATTGGTTACTCCATTGATGAGCTTGCGAATCTGGATTACAGGACAATGGTAAAGCTGATGCATCCTGATGACCGCCATAGATCAGCGGAAATTATTGAAGCCCATTTAAATGGTGACTCCCCCTTCTATGATAATGAATACAGGATGCAGCATAAAGATGGCCACTGGGTCTGGATTCAGGTGAGAGGCAGGGTTATGACCCGGACCAGTGATGGAAGGCCGCTCATGATGTTCGGCACACATATGGATATTACACCCATGAAGGAGGTAGAGGAGGCGCTTGTTGAGACAAACGAGCTGCTCTCCGGCGCAACAGAGCAGGCCGAGAAGATGGCTGAGGAGGCAAAAGAGGCCAATATAGCCAAGGGCGAATTTCTTGCAAACATGAGCCATGAAATACGTACACCAATGAACGGTGTTATTGGCATGGCAGATCTTCTTATGACCACCACATTGACAGAAGAACAGAGAGGCTACCTTAAAACCATTCAAAACAGCGGGAATGCATTGCTTGCAATCATCAATGATATACTTGATTATTCAAAGATAGAGGCTGGCAGACTGGAACTTGAAATCATTGATTTTGATCTGAGCGCCTTGATAGATGAGATAAACGACCTTATGGCGTTGAGGGCACAGGAAAAGGGGCTTGAGTATCTGTCGGTGATTGATCCTGAAGTCCCCCTCTTACTAAAGGGAGACCCTGTAAGATTACGTCAGATACTGATTAATCTTGTTGGAAATTCCATAAAATTCACTGAAAAGGGTGAAATCACCATAGCAGTCTCTCTTGAAATGGAAAATCAATCGGATGTTAATGTTCGATTCAGGATCATAGATACAGGCATAGGTATTCCAGAGGATAAACAGCATAAGATCTTTGAATCCTTTTCCCAGGCAGATGGTTCAACAACCCGAAAATATGGCGGCACAGGGCTTGGCCTTGCAATCTGCAAACAGCTCGTAAGCCTAATGGGAGGAGAGATAGGCGTTGAAAGCGCCCAATTAAAGGGTGCAACATTCTGGTTTACTGCCAGATTTATAAAACCGCATGGTGAGCATATTTTAAAAGAGCCGGGAAACCCTGAATTAAAGTGTAAAAGGGCGCTTATTGTTGATGACAATAGCGCCAGCAGAGAGATTTTGAAGAAATATTTAAAGTCATGGGGATGCCGTTTTGGCGAGGCATCAGATGGATTTGCCGCACTGAATGGGCTTGCTTTGGCATCAGCTGATAAAGACCCATACAATATTGTCTTGATAGATATGGATATGGCTGAGATGAAAGGTGAAGAGCTTGCTCAAAGGATCAGGGAAAATCATATGTTTAATGATGCCATTCTGATCATGCTCACCCCTTTGACCCAGCCACGTGATGCCTTGGAAATGGATAAATATGGTTTTGCAGCCCGTCTGAATAAACCGGTCAAAAAGATACAGCTATTTAACTGCCTCTGTTCACTCTCAGGAAAAGATGGCGAAAAGATAAAAAACCTGGATAAAGAGGATGGCCATATTGAAAAGATCTCTGCGCAAAGAAAGGGGGAGTTTAAAATCCTTCTGGCTGAAGATGATGCAACTAACCAGAGGGTTGCAAGGGGCATACTTGATAAACTGGGATACCCGCTTGATATTGTTTCCAATGGAAGAGAGGCAATTGACGCGCTTAAAAAGGGGCATTATGATCTGGTGCTTATGGATTGCCAGATGCCTGAGATGGATGGTTATGAGGCAACTGGCAGGTTGCGTAATCCTGAATCAGGGGTAATAAACCGGAACATCCCTGTTATTGCAATGACAGCCCATGCAATGACAGGTGATCGTGAAAGGTGTCTGGCAGCCGGAATGGACGATTATATTAATAAGCCAATAAAGATGGATTCCATGTCAGCGATCCTAAGTAAATGGCTTTTGAAAAATGATGATGCAAAGAGGGATGAGCGGGCAGAGACAGTTAATGCGCCTGTTGATTCAGTGTTTAACCGTGACGCCCTTATGAAACGTCTGGGGTTTGATGATGAACTGGCAGAATCGATTATCGCCGGTTTTCTGGAGGATATACCTGAGCAGATACAAAGACTTGAAGAGCTTATAGCTCAGGGTGAAAGCGAAGAGGCAGGCTATCAGTCACACAGGATCAAGGGCGCTGCAGCAAGCATTGAAGGAGGGGCTTTAAAAGCCTTAGCTTATGAAATGGAAAAAGCAGGGAAATCAGGGGATATAGACGGGCTTAAAAAACTTTTTTCTGAACTTAAAAATCAGTTTGAAATTTTGAAAAAGAGGATGGAAAATAGGTAGTGTTCATACAAAAACAGGATAGCGGTATATGATGACAAAAGAAAATATATGGATTCTTATAATTGAGGATGAGATCACATCAAGGGGGATCATTGCGAGCCTGTTAAACAGAAAGGGGTTTGATATCATATGCGCTGATAATGGCAAACATGCGATAGATATCCTGAAATACTGCGCTCCTGATTGCATACTCCTTGATCTTATCATGCCCAGGATGCATGGACAGGCCTTTCTAACCAAGTTAAGGGAAACTGACAAGCATACCCCTGTGATCATAATGAGCGCCATCAGTGATCAGCCAGCCCTTGTGGCGACACTTGAGCATATAGGTATCCAGGGGTGGATGCCAAAGCCTGTTGATCCTGAACTTGCAGCCCAAAAGATCAAGGAGCTTGTTGAGGCAAAAAGAAAGGGTAGAGAAGCAAAGGCATAATATAATCAAAAGCAGTAATCCAATCTTGATTCATGTGTTTCAATTTTGGAGGAAAAGCAGGTTAAACAAAAAATATTTTGCCTGTTCCATGATATTAGTGGTAATACAACACAAAAAGTCATTGTCTTGACTTTTGATTACCCCATTTAGCGGTTTTGCCAATGCTGGCAATTTCCCTGAATGCATTTGAATAAAGCTAAAATTTAAAAGGGTGTTATCAAAAATACTATAAATCCTGAATAGTAAGAGCATAAAGAAACAAGAGTTCTTTTCAAATAATAGAATAAGAATATAGATACATGTCAAAAAAATCAGAACAGCAATTCCTTAAAGGGCTTGATGACATACTCTGGAAGGCGGCAGACAGGCTCAGGAACAACCTTGATGCTGCAAACTATATCTATGAATATTCCCTGGGGCAGTTTGCCCTGGCAGAAGGGAAACAGGGCGGCAATGAAAATGGCTATCAGGGGCATTGATTTTAATTTTGGAAGGCGAATCGTCGTATCTAAACAGACGGCCGGAAGCGCAAGAGCGGGTTAAAGTCAGGCGCACATTGCAGCGCTGGAAATACCCGCCGGATAAGGCCGACGGGGCAATAGAACTGGTTATGAAGCAGGCAGAGATACTTTCAAATGAATGGAGTAAATAAATGGTCTTAACACGAGAGAAAAAAGCAAATAAATTATCAGTCACCCTTCAGAATAATGATCTGGTGGAGACATACGAATGCACATTATCATTCTGCCAAAATCCCACCTGCACATGCGGTATTATAACTCTGGACATTGTCCCTGTACAGGATAAGGAATGCGCAGAAGAAACCGAGGCTTTAAGTTTTGATATTGATCTATATAAAAAATCATTAGTGGAGGACAAAAAAATAAATGTCCGGCAAAAGGAATTGGAGCTAGCCAGACGTTTTATTGACCAACTGGAGGAAGAGGATTTTTATCTTATGTATCAAATTTATTATGGTTATAAACACAAAATAACTGAGGAAAGCCCTCCTGATGGCATAGATGTAAATTTTGCATATGATGAAGTTGAAGATGGTCTGATGTTTTCCTATAATGAAATTTTACCCTATGGGGACACGCTGCAAGTTACACTCAATGGGATGTCGTGTATTATTGACGATCATTATTAGATCGGAAGAGCGTCGTGTAGGGAAAGAGTGTAGGATAGGGTGT
>CAZXUA010000190.1:0-8758 GCA_964643755.1 uncultured Desulfatiglans sp.
TACACCCTATCCTACACTCTTTCCCTACACGACGCTCTTCCGATCTTCGCTTCATCAGGGTCATAGGACTTTTTTAGCCCAACCTGCTCCACCCTGTTCCGCCAGTTTGCGCCCAGAAAATAAAACCTTAAACTATCTGTACTCTCATCTATCTTGTCTATCAGCTTCTGTTTAAGCGCTGTCCACTGCGCAGGGTCTACCTGGCATTCAAACACAGAAAACTGCACCCTCTGCCCATAATCCTTGCAGGTCTTTGCTACATGCCTTAACCGGCGAGGCCCTTCAGGATCGGTTGTATCTACATCATAACAAACCACCACAAGCATTCTTTTACCTCCAAATAAAGGGCGGATACCCGTCTATATCACCGCGTAAGAATCTCGCCATAAGCAGGGCCTGAGTATAAAACAAAATACCAATAGTCACCTTTTCATTTAAGAATGGGTGATCAATAGTATCCTGTTTTCGTTTCTGATAAGTGGTAAGAAGCGTCTTCCTGGTTTCATCATCCATGATTACTGCGCCAGACTCTACAGTGGCGAACCCCTCCGGCTTCAGTTGATTGAGATTAATCATGGATAGAGCCATTCGGTCTGCCAAAAATGGCCTGAACTCCTCCATCATATCAAGGGCAAGGCCTGGCCTGCCTGGCCTGTCCCTGTGCAAAAACCCCACTGCCGGATCAAGCCCGGTTGTCTCAAGGGCAGACCTCACATCATGCAAAACAAGGGTGTATAAAAATGAGAGCAGGCAATTCACACGGTCAAGGGGCGGCCTCCTGTTGCGTTCTTTGAAATAAAAATCCTGTTTTTGCGCAATTATCAGGTGATCAAATACGCTGAAATAGGCCCTTGCAGCCTCGCCCTCTATGCCCCTTAACACATCAAGGGTAAGCTCCTCCTGCAACCTGTCAAGGGTATACCCAATCTTATCAGCAGCAGTTCTTACTGCCTCAGTATCAATCTTGTCAGGGTGATCCCTTAATGCCCTTTTTAATACTGACCTGCTGTTGGCAAGCTTTCCGGTTAATATGGATTTTACAATATGAGCGGTTGCAACAGGGTTATCGGCCCTGCGGTACTGCTCCCTTCTTAAGAGCACATTACCAGAGACTGGCCCCTGAACCCTGGCAAGAAACCTGCCGTTTTCAGTGAGAAAGCTGACAGCAACATCCTTTTCAGCGCAAAAGCCCAACAGATAAGGGCTGCACATCACATTGCCAAAACATATGATTCCGCCTATTGTGTGTATTGGAAGCTGGAGTTTAACCTCTTTTTCCACATTCACAACCACTGTCTCACCCTCTTTATTCAGATAGGCCCCCTGAGTTGTTACAAACAGGGTGTTCAGATGTTTTTTCATTTCTCAACCACCATCTCTTTCAAGTAACTATTTATCCGTCGGTTTTTACTTACTGTCTTTGGCAGACACAATTCATAAAGGGAGCAGTTGTCGCATTTTTTTGAATAGACCGCCTTTGGTGTAATACCGCCAGCTATTAGTTCATGGAACTCCCTTGCGATCTCTTTAGTGAATTGCCTTAATTCATCATCAAAAATAACATCCTCTCTTCGCCTGATTGCCCCGTAAAACAGGGCGCCCTGCCCTATTTCAACATTCAGCATCTCTTCAAGGCACATGGCCTGACCGCATAACTGCACCCTGTCCGAGTTATCCTTTTTGGGCTTGCCATGTTTGTACTCCACAGGAAAGGGCTGCCATTTCAACACCTGGCCATTTTCAGGCATATTCACCCTGTGAAACTCTACAACATCCGCCTTGGCTATCAGCCCAAGCTTGAGAGATCGCAAAGGCATTGCATATTCAACCCGGACATCTCCCCTTGATTCGCTGCCCCCTTCATGCACCTTGTCATGCAGAATTCTCCCTTCGGCAGTGAGCAGGTTTTCCGCCCATGCCTGTTCAATGTGAATAAGGGCCGCCTGTCTCGTGCAGAAGATAATATGCTGCAACCCTGAAAGGGGCAAAAGGTCATCCTCGGAGTATATTATTTGCTCTTGTTCCATTTACGCGCCTCTGTTCTTACCCTATTCAACCGTTCGGTAAAACCTCCCTCATTAACAAAATCCTTCTCAAGGGTTCTTAACTGCTGGTCAAGCAGAAAGTTGGTCTGGTGGATAACACAAACAATGGTGTTGGCCGCAACCTCTTCGGAGCCTTTTTCAATATAGGTTCTATAGGTCTTATAAGACCTATTCTTTTCATAGCAAAGCCCCCTTACCTTTTTTGCAACCGGGTTTTCCTTTTCCCAGAGAGGCAGCCCCTTTTGCCTGAGAAAGTCCTGGTAATCGAGCAGCAGCTCTTCAAGGCTTGCCCTTGCAACATTAATGAGCTTAAGCTCTGTCTTTTTTGATGTGCCGCTTGCCATGCAGCCCTCTGCAATGTTCTGCTTACCGCTGCGCGCTGCCTGTACCATCTGGTCATGGGTGCGTGAAAACTTGGAGATAAACCTGTCACAGAAGGCCACAGTGGCATCATAAACAATCTCGGACATTTGAAAAGACTTGAGGTCACGGTATCCGCCGTGTGCCGGGATAAGCCTTAAAGGATCATTCTCTTTTTGATCGGGCATGGTGTCCTCGCGTTGCAGTTATTTTTTTACTAACCTGTCATAATTATTTGCCAATTAAGAATTTTAACTCATTAAAATAAGTTATCCTCAGGCCAGCTTATAATTGTTATTCCATTTGGTGGATTCGATTTATCTACAGTAATTGTATAGTCCTCAATTTTTCTTGGCAGATCACTATTCTTAGTGATAACAACCCTCTTGAATAACCTCCCTGACAATTCGTTTCCCAAAGGATTATCATGTTTGAATATCACCAGTTTTATCGGGTCCATCTCACCCCTGGCAGCGGATCTGTCGTGTTCAAAGGCATTTATCAAAGACTTCCAAAGCAACCTTAAATCATCTTCATTAAATCCGGTCTTGGCAGCATCAACAGCAGAAATAAAGCCATGCATCCTGTAAAGGGCATATGGCACGGTTGATTTGCGGCCAAAGGTGGAGGCAAATTCACGTTTTTCCTGTTTTTTTGCATCTTCTTCGGTTGTTACTGCACACCTTGTTATAGAGTGCTCTGCCTGATATATACGGTCTTCAGATCGTGAGAATGTAAACTGCACAGGGCCTCGAACAGTACCTGCCCCTTTTTCGCCTGTTGATAATACAGCACCAAATGTCCTGATATCATAATACCTTTGACATAACGAATTCTGACGTGCTTCAATTGTATCTCCCTGGGCAGAATCGATAATCCTGTTTAAGACCTGTTCCTGCCTTATAAAGATATCAAAGGGCGGCTTTAATTCCTTTTCCAGCATCACATAATTCCGGACTTTCCTCTTGATACATACATCTGTTACCAGTCCGTGCTGATCCTCTGCATCGGCCCTTGGGAGGTTAACCTGATCAGGGTCACCATTTGGGTTGCCGTCTTTTACATCAAACAAAAAAACAAAATCATATCTGTTCTTTAATATTTCACTCATGTTATTTTTCCTCCTGATTTTCCTAAGATTTATTGGCGCTGTATTGCTCCTGTTTCTGATGATAATATCCGATTGCAAACTGACCTTTTTCCTCAAGCTTAAAGGTAACCGGCAGGTTATTGATATCAATATCCCTGCACAGCTCCTGAAGTTCTTTATCAAGCGTGATGGCAAGACCCGGTTTCTCATTTTTCAACTTTGTGTAATGCTTTGAGTTCAGATCAAAAAGCCTGCCAAATGCGGCAGAAGGCAAAGTCATGGCATAGGTGAAATATCTTTCCCTTATGCCTGCATTCAGATCGCCCAGGGCGGCCCTCTGTATGGCTTCAAGTTTGGCAAAAACCTGCCCGCACACGTATGCCACAGGTTTATTCTCCTCATTTAGTTTTTCTGAAATCATAAAATCACCTCCTTTATTCTGACGGTTTAAAATGATTTTTATTAAGGCTGCTCTCTCAGCCGTTACTCCATTTTTATCCATACGTGCACGCTCAATTACCTTTGTCAAAAGACTCATAGGTAATATGGTATTCTTCAAAGCGGCATTCCACAGATACCCTGCTACTCTTGATAAAGAGACATCATCCTTATCATAGCTGCCATCGCTGTTAATCCTCTGGCAGCACCTTGCCAGGTCATACAATCTGGAATAGTGCATTTTAAGGCTGCCAGAATCCTGATCATATTTAACTATAGCGATATCTCTGAACCATTTTGCTATTGAGTGTTTGAAATCATACAGGCTGGTTTCAATCCAGTCCCGCACAACCACTCTGGCTGCCGAACCTGACAGGGTGAAAGAGTAGAACTGATCCGGTTCAAGGTAACGGCTTTCTTTTTCCGAACCTGTGGTCAATGATTCAATAAGCAGCGCTACATCTTCAGGGTTAGGTGCCTCAAGGTAGTCTATTTCAGGAAGGCTCATATTATTGCGTGTCCAATAGACCATAGCCGTGTCAGTGCCGAAATTCTTTCTGTTTGTATAACGAAATGAGGTTTTTTCTTTTCCTTTTTTATCCCTTTCGATTATTTCATTGCCTGATGACAATAGCCAATTCAGACCCTCCACATATGTTTTGGCGCAGTTTGTACAAATAGAAGAATTCTCGTTCCCCTTTAACGTATATGATTCATATGCATTTTCATTATATGAAACCAGTGCACAGCCACTTGACTGCCCATCAGGGACTTTCTTTATCATTCCATGTGGTATATCTTCTACCGGATAGGTACTCTGCCCACAAAGAGAACATTTTTTACTTTGGTTCTGTAATTTTTCTTTTTGGAGCAAATCATATCTTCTGATTATTTCCTTCAAGACAGCAGTTTTTTCATGAATGCGTTCTCCTTCATTTTTCAACCTGAATCCGATATTTCCCTTTCTGTCTTTCTCTTCAGGGAAAGCTACTTCAAATTCCTGTAATGCCTTGTTAACACCGTTGTCTTTATTATCATTATAGAAACGTATTATAGGTTCCAGTTCAGGCAGGTTACTATATTCATTCAGTTTCTTTAGAAACAGTTGATGTTTTTTTTCGGATTTTTTGCCCCCATGGCACAATACCTCTTCTGCTTTATCCAGTAATAACCTTGCCTTACCTTTTTTCGCTGTAATTGCCTCTGCAATAGTAAGCATTTTGTTTACCGGTACAAAACTATGAAAGGTGCCATCTTTGGTTATGACAAGCTCAATTGAAATAAATTCCTTCTGGATTGCATTATGGATAAATTCATTATCAGCCTTCTTTTCTCTGAGGCTTTTTCCTAATTCGCTAAGTTCCCTGATCATAAGGCTGCCTCCTCTTCCTGTGCAGTGAAGTCATAGATCAATGCAGAGGTCTCACTGTCTATTGGTGGCCGTAAATGGCTTGAATCGAGCATCTTCTTGCTTTCAGGGGCTTCTTCACAGTGCAAGATGCCATCCCTTATTGCCACATCATGAAAAAACAGTGGCTGAGGTTTTCCATTCTCATCATAGAAGATATCAAAAAGCATGCTGCCGATGGGAATGGTCTCCTGAATTGGTGTCTCATTTCCATCCGGCAAAGAAAATTCTGCTGAAAATTCACGCGTTCCCAGATAGGGCCTTCTCCAGCACTGCCCTTTTTTCAGACGCCTTATAAAAATGCCGTCATTATCAGCATCAACTCCCTTCCTGCCTATGTACTTTTCAGGCCTGTTTTTTTCATCGGATTCTTTCTGGTAAATAGAGGCTTCAATAATATAGGCCACATCCCTTAGCACAATGCTGTTTCGCTGGGCACGCTTATCTTCTATCAGTATCGGGGTTCTTCCCTGCTTTGTTTTGATCTCATTACGCTTAATTGCAGTAAATCTAACCGGTTTTAAAACCTGAATGCGCCTTACAAACCACTGGAATTCCGGTTTCCAGAGTATAGAATCCAGTATACCCCTGGCTGCAGACGGTGTCATACACGGGTATGACATTCTCTCAACCTTCAGATCAGGCCTTGTAAAACATGCATAATCTCCCTGAACCTTTACTTTTACAATCCTGTTATCAAGCATATCTCCCTCCTTGATTAGATAATCAATTTTTCAGTATCTACCGGGTTAACGGAAATACCTGTTTCCCTGTCATAACCTCCATACCACACCATAAAACCCTGTGGCATCAATTTACACATTTCAGGGTTTTTAAAGATAAAATTCCTGTACACCTGAACTGTGAACGGCTGCATCTTTCTGTAATCTTCTTTGGATAAAAATTCCTTATGCTCTATTGAATGAAATAATTTTTTACTTTCCTCACTGTAAAAATATATAAACAGACCTTGTGTCGCATTTTCAATTATACGGTAGCTGTCATTTACTGTCTGGAAATCAAATTTTTTTCTCGCATCGGCAATGTTATATTTATCAGGGGTTACATACAGGTTTAATATCTGGGTGTAATATTTCTTAAAGACCCCATGATCATAAAGCTGGTCAATATCAGTTCCAATGAATTCTATTGCATGCCGGGCGCAGGCCGCGTATGTCTTGTCCGGCATCCCGCCATCCCTCAAATCAAATAAGAATACCTTTCCTCCTGATGCGCCAAGCCTGTTTTCACGGTTACACCGACCGGCGGCCTGGATTATTGACTCGAGAGGCGCCATTGCCCTGAAAACAACAGGAAAATCAAAATCCACCCCTGCCTCAATCAGTTGCGTTGAGACCACCAATATGTTCCTTTTATCTGCAAGATCTTCCCTTATGGCTTTAATTACCCGCTTTCTGTGATGAGGGCACATGGCTGTTGACAGATGATAAATCCTCTCCCTGTTTTGAGATTCTTTTATAGAATTAAAAAAATCAAGGGCTGCCTTTTTGGTATTGAAAACAACAAGGGTTGATGTTTTTTCCGTTAAAACAGTATCAAGGAGCACAGGCATCGCTATTGGCGCCAGATCATTTAATAAATGATACCTTACCCGTTTTGTTTTTTTATACAATTCATCGGGATTATCGATTAACGGGTAAATGCTATCTATACCCTCAAATCCTTCTCTCTTTTCAAAAGCCGGCATCGTAGCTGTGCAAAAGAGAAAGGAGGTATTCATTATTCTCTGAACATCTTTAAGCATTTTCAGGGTCGGCAAAATGACCTCTTTAGGGAAGGTCTGCACCTCATCAAATATAACTACAGATTCAGAAATATTATGGATTTTTCGGCACCTTGAAGGTTTGTTGCTGAAGAGTGATTCAAAAAACTGTACAGTGGTGGTTACTATGATCGGGTAGTTCCAGTTCTCGGATGCAAGTCTTTTTTTCTTTATTAAATTAGTGGAATTATCGTTTTCACCAGAAACCAACTCCGAATCTTCGATTATATTTGAATGGTGTTCCAGAACCCATTCCTCGCCAAAGATACTTTTGAGTATCTCCGCTGTCTGGTCTATTATGTTGATATAGGGCAGTACTATAATAATGCGCTTTAGTTTATTTTCTTTTGAATGTTTTAATGCCCATGCAACAGAAGCAAGGGTTTTACCCATACCAGTGGGCAGTGTAAGCGAATAAAATCCACAGGGCATAAAGGCCTTTTGCATCACTTGATTCAATGCATCATTCCGCAACCTGTTGATCTCGCCATCTTTGGGTTTGGCGGAGATCTCCATTTCCAGCTTTTTTAACATCTCATCAACAGGTAAGACCGGGGTGAGTCGTTTATCAAAGGTTTCCTTATCAAAGTGATGTTCGGTTGAAAGCCAGTCAGCATCAGTTAAGGCACTGAAGAGATACCTTATAAATAATTCACGTTCGGAATGCATTTGCCATGTCAGTGCGCTATTTCTAATTATGGACTCTTCTATATTATTTTCGGTATTAAAAATTTTAAGAACATCTTCAAAGTTATTGACCTCCCCTCTTTTAAATGGTTCTGTGTCGCTCTGCCAAAGGCTTTTGTTAGGCAAACCTTTATGGTGCCCGTCAACGGCAATAGATGTTTCCCGTAAGCTCTTTGAACGGGCATACCCTGCTCCCCATGATGCATGCGGGACACTACCTTTCTTGCCATTGGATTCAAGATAGTTTTGAAATTCTTTTTGGTACTTTCCTAAGTCATGCAACAAGCCTGTTAAATAAAAAACAGGTTTATATTCATTCCGGCAGGCAAATGACTCTGCCAGGGATGCAGTTTCTAGCAAATGTTTTGCCAAACCATGTTTTTCATTATTTTTATTCTCTGAATGCGCATAATATTCTGAACCCATATGAAATCTCCAAAATCCATGCTCTTATCAAGATTTTCTAATAACATAATTGAACCAATGTCATCCGGTATGGAAGAAAAAACTGAATAAATATTAAAACTACTCTTAAAGATATATGAAAAAAAGGCTGCATTTTCAGTATTTGGCGGAAATGCCAATGTTGGCATTTCCACCAAATAGTTGATTCAGGGTGAAAATATTTTCTTATCTCAAACCCATTTAGCAATTTTTGCTATGTTGCCAAAATTGCTAAATGACATATTTAAAAGTCAAAACAATGGCTTTTTGTGTATTTATGGATCAGGTTTTCATGCTGTATTACCATTAAAATCATAAAAGAGGCAAAATCTTTTTTCTTTACAATTATTTTCTTATTATACTGCATCCGATCAGCATGAATTCCGAATTTATTTAACAAAACAGGCCCAATTCATTATTTTTTTCCCTGATTTTATGTGGAAAAGGGGAACCAATTCCAGCAAATAGGCATCTTCCTGGCATATGATGGACTTATACCTGTT
>CAZXUA010000191.1:0-8633 GCA_964643755.1 uncultured Desulfatiglans sp.
AGATAATGAGCGGTGACTGGAGTTCAGACGTGTGCTCTTCCGATCTAAGTGGTTTAAGGGGCGCCGCGTTGCTGCAAGCGCTGTTACAGTTATTTTGATTATCTGTATTATCATTGTGCCTTTAACCGGTCTATTAGGGATTGTTGCCGGTCAGGCTGTAAAAATCGGTTCTGCTGCAAAACCATGGGTAGAACACCGGATTTCCGAACCCGGATCAATCCCGGAATATCTTAAATCACTGCCGTTTTACCAGACCATAGAGCCATACAGGGATCAGATAATCTCAAAGGCAGGGGAACTCGTCGGGAGCCTAAGCGGTTTTATTATAGACAAACTAAGCTCTTTTACCATCGGTACAGTAAACACCATACTGGACCTTTTTATTATGCTCTACTGCATGTTCTTTTTTCTACTGGAAGGGGAACGCATATTAAATAAGATACTCTATTACCTCCCCCTTGAGGACCAGTTTGAGAGAAGGATGCTTGATAAATTTACCTCTATCACCCGTGCCACCCTTAAGGGAACCATAGTAATAGGCATTTTACAGGGGGCACTTGCAGGGATTGCCTTCGCTGTTCTCGGTATACCAAGCGCACTGTTCTGGGGTACAATCATGGCCATGTTATCTGTTATACCAAGTGTTGGCTCTGCTATAGTATGGTTACCAGCAGCCATTATCCTCATATTTACCGGACATATTGTAAAGGCTGTTATCCTTATTTTATTCTGCGGTCTTGTAGTTGGAAGCCTTGATAACCTCCTGCGCCCCAAACTGGTAGGGAAAGACACTCAGTTGCATGAACTCATGATCCTTTTCGGAACACTTGGAGGTATTATCATGTTCGGCATGGTAGGTATTATCGTAGGCCCGATCATTACAGGGTTATTTGTTACCATGTGGGAGATCTTTGCTGATGAGTTCAAGGATATATTACCGGAGGTAAAGATACTTACAACTAAAGAGAACAGGGAAACCTGTAAAGAGGAAGAGGAACTGCAAGGCTAATGGCCACGGTTGACACGTATGTATGCTTAATATATAGCCATATTTACTAATATTCCCGGAGATTAAATGAGATTCAATTATGCGTTTATCATGTTCATAGGTATTTTCCTCTCTCTGTATGCCCTTCTGCATTTCTATTTTTACCGAAAGGTAACAAGGGCATTCAACCTAACCTTATCGCAAAATATCATATTTATTATGGTCCTGATTCTTCTCCTGCTCTCACCTGTTGTTATGCGTATGATAGAGGGTAAAGGGCCAGAGGCATTATCAACAGCTCTCACATATGCAGGCTATTTATGGATGGGAATCCTTTTTCTGCTCTTTGCCCTGAATCTGGCGGTTGATATCTACAGGTTTATTATTTATTTATCCTCACACATTTTTAACATAAACCTCCTAAAACTCATGCCTGACAGGCGGATAGCGCTTATTTGTGTTATCCTTGTGACTCTATTTATTAACCTTTACGGGCTTTATGAGGCATGGAATATAAAGAAAGAGAGAATAACACTTGAGATAGCAAAACTCCCCGATGGTGTTGAACAGTTAAGGGTAGTCCAGGTTACAGATATCCATTTCAGCCGCACAAACGGGATAAGACTGGCTGAAAAAATAACCGGGATAATATCAGGTCTTAACCCTGACCTGCTTGTCTCAACAGGCGATCTTATTGATGATGGATTAGGAGAAGAGGAAAAGGTCAAGGCTTTATTCAGAGGAATAAAGACAACATATGGCAAATATGCGGCTACAGGCAATCACGAGTTTTTTGCAGGTATCCAGGTTACCGGTAAATTTACAGAGGATTGCGGTTTCAGGCTGCTCAGGAATGAGGGTTTACAGATAAACGAATTTATAAACATTGCAGGGATTGATGATCCGGCTGTAAACAGGGGAGGGTTTGTGCTGAAGATTGATGAGGCAGGTGTGATCAAAGATTTTTCCCCTGATAAAATAAATATCTTTCTCAAGCACCAGCCACGTGTTGAAACTGAAAGTATTGGCAGGTTTGATTTGCAGCTTTCAGGCCATACACACAGAGGCCAGATATTTCCCTTCTCTATTTTTGTGGGTATGATGTTTAAATACATGGATGGCCTGTATGACCTTGGCAGCAATTCCTATCTGTATGTGAGCAGGGGCACCGGCACATGGGGGCCGCCAATCAGGTTTCTTTCACCGCCTGAGATCACGGTCATTGATTTTATCAGGAAACAATAACATCTGAACATAATGAGGATATATGGGTGACGGATCAAAAAAAGGGTTCAAAAGGCTTGTAAACGCCTTTTTTTACAGCATGGCAGGATTCAAGGCTGCATGGAAAAATGAAGAGGCCTTCAGGCAGGAGGTATTGGCAGGCATAGTTTTTGTGCCTGCAGGTTTTCTTCTTGGCACAACCGGCACCCAGAGGGCGCTCCTGATACTCAGTTATCTTATAATACCTCTTGTGGAGCTTTTAAACTCTGCTATTGAGGCGACAGTAGACAGGTTTGGCATGGAAAGGAATGAGCTTTCAGGCAGGGCAAAGGATATAGGTTCAGCCTCTGTATTTTTGAGCATCTGTATAGCCGCAATTGTATGGATTCTGGTTGTATGTGAAAATTATTTTGATCTATAAAAGTATAACTTAATCCAAAAAGGATATCTCATGCTGCTTTTCAAACCTGTAGTAAGAGGGATTTTTACATTTCTTTTATTATGCACCCTGCTTTATGCAGTAGATACCGATGCACTCTTTTATACCATAAAGCCCGAAGTAAATTTACGTGAAGGACCCGGACAGGAATTCAGGGTAGTGCAAAAGCTGAAACATAATCAGACACTGATTGAAAAAGAAAAGAACAATCAATGGATAAAGGTCAGGACTCTTAACGGCCTGGAGGGTTTTGTTAATGAGGAGATGGTGTCTGATACGTGGATAAAGATTTATAAAGATGAACGTTCATTAACAGTTATAAAAGGTGATGCCCAAATAAAAAGTTACAGAGTTGCGCTCTCTCCTTCTAATCCTGATGATGATAAGATAAGGCAGGGGGATAGTGCCACACCTGAAGGCAGGTTTTTTATCTGTGAAATGCTCGATAATCCGACTAGAGAGAGGTATGGGGCCAGATCAATGAGGCTGAGCTACCCGAATATCGAGGATGCAAGAAGGGGTTTAACAGAAAAACTGATTGATTATGACACATACAGAACAATACTAAAGGATATCCAGGTCGGAAAAATGCCTCAACAGAACTCAGCCCTTGGTGGTTCAATAAAGATACATGGTGGTGGAAACAGCAATGACTGGACCCTCGGATGTGTTGCTCTGGATGATAAAGATATCATTGAACTCTTTGGCATGACGTCTGTTGGAACACGAGTGGAAATATACAGAAATAAAAAGCAGGATGAACAGATAAACAATCCGGATTTCCTGAACAATAAGATTGTTGAAGGTGCAAAAGCACAATTGAAAAACCCTGCACTCTATACAACCAATGCAACCGGGTTAATAAAAATATCTTACCCTATGGGTGACATCTCTCAAAAAGCGGCTGTATGTACTGATATCATCATCAGGGCTCTAAGGCACGCTGGCATTGATCTGCAGGCGCTTGTTCATGAAGACGTTTTATCACACCCGGAGCGGTATGAAAACATCAGGAAGCCGGATTATAATATTGACCATAGAAGAACACGAAACCTACAGATTTATCTGAAACATAATGCTATTAATGTTTTTAATGGAAATGGCAAGCCAGATATGGCAACGCTTAAACCTGGCGATATTGTTATACTGGATACCGGCATACAGAATGGAACAATGTTTGACCACATCGGTATTATTGATAACGAAAAAGACGATTCAGGCAACTATAAATTAATTAATATATGGACAATCGGGTATCATACAGACTCAATGAATCTCCTTGGACAGGAGTATCCTGATGTGGTGGGTGTATACAGATTGACACATCTGTTTGATTACCAGTAAAATCGGGCAGGCAGCCGCCATTCCATCCTCCGCAGCAGTGGCTACTGATGGCGCTAATACCATGTAAGAGAGACATACAGACCTGCCCCTACAGTAAATATAAACACAGCAACTATTATAAGTCCTTCACACAACTTTGTGGGCAAAGATAAGACTAAAACATCATCAATTTTTTTACAGCGTCATAATGTTTCTGCATAAATAGCCTTATATATCGCCCCGATGGGGCTGATAAAAATGACTTATACAGCGCTATTAATATACCACACCTATGGTGCTTTGATTATTGTTCAGAGAGACAGCATATAAATAACAACGAAATTAACATCTACATCTGAGTGGCTATTAAAAATAAATTATCAACTATTAATATACCGTACCTAAAGTGTTTTTGTTGTTTGTATATAGAGATCAGAAAATTATTTTAACCCCAAAGGGGTGGCATGATAATAGAAAAACATTATAATAAATATCTCAAAGCCCCGTAGGGGCGATATGTTCAATTGTTTCAAGTCCAGATAGAAAATACCCTTTCGCAGAAAATACAATGGGCCCCTTTTGGGTTACTGATTTCAAGTATTCATACCCACCAATTTTTATGAAGAGCTATATTACAATGCCTGCTTTTTAATTGCCTCTATATCCAGTTTTTCAAACCAGGGAGGCAGGTTTTTCCATATCTCATGAAACCCGAAAACTCCCTCCTTTAACTCCTTAAGGGCCTCCTCCTTTGTCCACCCTTGAACTGCAACCCGGTATATGGCACACATTATGCCGGTGCGGTCTGCGCCGTGCCGGCAGTGTACAAGCATCGGCGCACGTTCAGGATCAGTAACAATCTTCAGGAACCTTACAGCCTCTTTGACCTCCGGGTGCCATGCCTTCATGAAGATATGCTCATATTCAAGACCGGTGTCTCCTATTTCTTTTCTATCCGAGTTAAATGACCGAAGGTTGATGATGGTTTTTATTCCAAGGGCCTTCAGATTTTTCATGCCGTCTGCTGTGGGTTGTGCGCTCCGGTATAATGTATCAGAGACCTTGTGAAGGTTTGGCGCCCCGTTCATAGACACTGGCTGCGCCCATTTATCCGGGCGTTTTACAGCAGGGGTTTCACCTGCGCCTGCAAAATCGATGGATAACAAAACTATTATGCTGATTATAGTCAATAATTTTAAATACCGCATTTAGCTCCTTTCCTGTCCATTAATTATTATAGATAACCGCGGAGGACACGGAGTTTTTAAAGCGATTATTCTGTGTCCTCCGTGCTCTCTGTGGTGAAGAGTTACCCTGTCGTTATAAAACCTGTAACCTCCTCACGGTCATGATAAAGCTGTTTTATAGATAGTTTATATCGTATACTTGCACCATCCAGCATGTCGTGAATAACCCCTTCGCACAGCTTTACCTCATCAAATCTCTTTTTCATGGGTAGCTTCAGATTAAAGATCGTATGGCGGCACCACCCCTCCTGTATCCATTTACCCACAAGTCTTGCTATTCGTATAGGCTGATCTGCAATATCACATACCATCCAGTCTGAATGGCCTTTTGGAACATAGGTAAATCCGTCTGTTTTAATATGGTTAATCAGCCCTGTTTGCATGAGGCCCCTATCCATTGGCCCGTTATCTATTGCAGTAACATAAATATTGCGCCGCACAAGCTGATATGCCCACCCGCCCGGTGATGCCCCAAGGTCAACAGCAGTCATGCCCTGTTTGAGAGATCTTTCACGCTCAAGCTGTGACATAAATATAAAAAATGCCTCTTCAAGCTTCAACGTTGAGCGACTTGGCGCCTCTTTAGGGAATTTAAGCCGCGGTATCCCCATGTAAAATGGTGATGAATTGATAGTCTCAGATATCCCCATATATACACGGTCTGAATTCAGGAAAAAGAGATGGAGCCTGAGTCCAGTTCTTCTCTGGCTATTTTCCGGGATTAGCATACCCTCTTTCACCATTGCCTTTTGAAAATGATGGGCGAATGTGCGGCAGAAGGGAAGTATCTGTTTGGATTCATCAGTATCCGCTGTTTCAACAACAACCTCATCAACAGATATGCCATGAGGTTTTAATGCCTTAATACATGGGCTTACCCTGTCATCTGGGGGGAGATTTGTTACCTCTTCAAATGCAGCAAATATCTGTCTGCAGAAGATAAGCCCTGAAAATGGAATCTCAAATGATGGAGAGAGCCCCCCTTTTTCATTCAGTGTAAAAATCACATACCCGGTTTCAACCTTTGTTTTTACATACCCGTTTAGGCCGGCTTCAGCAGTCGCAGCCATTATCTCTGAGGCGCACTCCTTTTCAAAACCGGCCCTGCAGTACAAGATAAGGTGGTTCATTGAAATCTTCTGCTCCAATTTTTTTTCATCTCCCCTTAATAGCTATTTTTTTCAGCACTTCTTTTACTGACTGCCTCTATCATATCAGGGATGGATCTTGTACTGAGCCTGTCAGCAACCCAGTCAGGGATAAAACGACCAGGATCGGGCTTTACCCTGTAAAAAATCAGTGAATATTTATTATTCTTCTCATAAGGTTTGATCCTCCATGACCCTGTTGTATCCTTTATATCCCCTTCCACAAACGTCCAGTCAAGGGAATATAAATCACCTTTATGGCCGGGCCTTAATAGCAGGGTATATTTTATATCCCAGAAGGAAAACTTCAGTATAAAGCCGTATTTCTTGTCCACACCCTTATTATCAACCGGTGTGGCGCTAACAATATTGGGCATGAACTCCGGGTAATGGTCAAAGTCAGTCACAGCCATGAATACAGTTTCAGGTTTTGCCTTGATAAGAAACACCGCCTCCGCTGTTTTAACACCTCCCTGTTTTTCATCCAGGAGCCTGATTTTATAGTTATCACCCTCTTTAACAATCTTGCCGAGATTATCAGTAAAATCAGGAGCCGCAGCTTTAGTGGAAGAGCAGATGAAAAAACAAAAATAGGGAACAGGTAGTCCATAAAAAGAAACTTTTTCATATTCATCACACTGTAAAAAGGATTATTAATATGTTATGCAGTGTTCATCCAGAAAGAGACAAATTCTAGATGGACACTATATAAATTCTATACTATAACCTCCAACCAAAGGTAACTCAATGGCAAAAATCGTTTATGGCGTATCAGGCGAAGGTTCAGGGCATTCATCACGGGCAGTAGAGATTATCCCATTTTTAGAGGGTCTTAATCATCAGGTCAAGGTTGTCTCCTATGACAGGGGATACAAGAACCTCAGGGAAAATTTTGATGTATTTGAAACAGAGGGGCTTCATATTGCAAGCGTGGACAACAAGGTCTCCATAGTCAAGACCTTTACAGATAATCTTATGAGGCTTTCTGAGGGGCACAGGGCGCTCCAGCTTTTAAAGAAAACCCTGTTCAAAGAGTTTGAGCCTGACTGCGTAATAACCGATTTTGAGCCAATGACCGCATATCTTGCAAACCATTACAACCTGCCTCTTATTACAGTAGATAACCAGCACCGTATCAGGTACATGGAGTTTGAATCTCCGCTATCTCTGAAAAAGGATCAGCTCATAACTGAAACCATTATCCGCTCTATGATCCCCAAACCTGATGTATCACTTGTTACCACCTTTTATTTTGGCAAGACTACAAATGACCGGACATTCCTCTTTCCTCCTATCTTAAGGAAGCAGGTGCTTGATCTTGCCACATCGGAAGCTGACCATTTTCTTGTCTATCTTACCAGCGGGTTTGAGTCCTTTATTGATATGCTAAAAGGGTTTACGAGAGAAAACTTTATTGTTTACGGTTACGATAAGAACCTGAATGAGGGGAATGTAACCTACAAACCATTTAGCAAAGAAGGATTTCTTAATGACCTTGCCGGATGCAGGGCAGTTATTGCCACAGCAGGGTTTACACTTTTGACAGAGGCGATCTACCTTAAAAAGCCATATCTCGCCCTCCCCATGCGGGGGCAGTTTGAACAGGAGCTAAACGGCATCATGCTTGAGCTCGCTGGCTTTGGAATGAATCTCAGGGAGATGAGGGAAGAGGCGATCAGCACATTTTTTTATCGGCTGCCCGATTACAGGGAGAAGCTGTTGGCATCTCCATCATGGGATAACAAACTGATCAAAAACAAGTTAAAGGAGTTGCTTGATAACAACTGCGCGTCGGCGCTTGAATATCACAATAAGCGAACAAAAGTTGAAGAGTAAAAGACGAGATGGACTGCCTGTTTTACTGAGACTTAAGGCTCATGTACCTGAATGGTTGAATTTTTCAGCGCCGCCTTTATAAGTTTTTTATCAAATGTAATAAAGGCATCAGCATCCTTTGACTGTGCGAGATGAAGGGCATCGGCAAAATCCATACCACTCCGGCACCATTCAATGGCGTTTGAGATGACATCCGATGATTCAAACTGGACATTCGGCAACCCGAAAAAGGTTTGAAAGGCATTAAGGATTTCTGATTGTTCAAAGTTATATGCATAGCGCAATACCCATTCACATTCAAGAATCACGGTTGTTGTGACAAATATGTTTTCTTTTAAAAATAGTGTCTTTGCCTTTTCAAAGTGGGACTTGTCATCGCCTGTAGATCGGAAGAGCACACGTCTGAACTCCAGTCACCGCTCATTATC
>CAZXUA010000192.1:0-8371 GCA_964643755.1 uncultured Desulfatiglans sp.
ATACGAGATGAATCTCGTGACTGGAGTTCAGACGTGTGCTCTTCCGATCTCAAGGGCTGAAAAGATACCTGCAAGAAGTATGGGCATGATAAACTGCCGTATCATTGCAAGAAAGAGGAGGGAGATAAGTAATACAATGACAATCAATATCCAGTTGTTAACAGCCTTTTTATTCATTTACAGCACCCCGGCATTAAGTGGTTTTAGCGAAATAATCATATTTACTTAAGGATCTTAAATATCATCTCTGGCCAGATTATCAGTATAAATCGAGTCGGAAAGGAGGTGAAGGATTTTTGTATGTATAATATCTCTGGTTATTTTATTTACTTACCGGTTATTTTTTTTATATCAAGGTCATCCTTTTCTCTGCCTGTCGCTGATTTGTTTTTGATTAACTTTTCCAGTGATATTACGGGAATATTTAATTCTCCTATTTCTACAGAAATTTTGTCTTTATCAGCCTCATTATATGTAACCCCATCAATTTTTGTTATGATGTCAATCCTGCGGGGGATCACACCTATCTGGAAAATGATTCCTTCGGTCGAAAAATCATCCTGTTTAATCCCGTCAAGTGGCGAACCGAATCGTGCCAAGGCTTTGTATATTTTTCTTGAATTAATCGGATCAGGTTTAACCCAGATATCGATATCCCCTGTGGCTCTCGGATATCCATGAGTTCCTAATGCATAGGCTCCAACTATCATAAAATCAACTTGTTCTTCTAATAATAGTTGTAACATCTCTCTGTAATCGTCGTTCAGCATCCTGTCCTCTCACAAATGCCCAGTTGTCTTTTGTAATTTCCCAGATCATGGAAAATAATTCATTTTTTTCTGCATGAACATATTCGCTATTATTATCTTTGAGATCAATTTTTTTTATTATTTTCCTGTTCATTTTCATTTTAGTTACAGCTTGATCAATATAGTTTTAATATATTTTTTTATATGAATATATCCTTAATAAATATAAGAAGATAGGCCTTTTTTATGTCGCATTATGGGAGAATATGAATGGCATGTCAAGGGTAATGGCCTATTAACAAAAAAATTTTAACGCATAAGTACTTTGAATTAAAAGGAGCTTTCCATGACAGAAAGCTCCTTGTATTAAATCTATTTTAGCGCTTCATTATACAGCCTGTTTACTGTCTCCCAGTTGATCACATTCCATATGGCCTCAAGGTAATCACCCCTTCTGTTCTGGTATTTAAGGTAGTATGCATGCTCCCACACATCTATACCAAGAATGGGCGCACCCTTTAACTGTGCAATATCCATGAGCGGGTTATCCTGATTCGGTGTGGAGCAGATGGCGAGCCTCTTTTCGGGTGTAACTATAAGCCAGACCCAGCCGGAACCAAACCTGGCCATTGCCTCGCTGTTCATCTTCTTTTTAAACTGATCCATATCCCCAAAGCTCTTTTCTATATCCTTTTTCAGCTCTGCGGAGGGTTCGCTCTTTTTTGGCGAGAGAAGTTGCCAGAATAGCCTGTGGTTGTAATGGCCCCCTCCATTGTTTCGGACAGCATCACCATAGGTTGAAACTTTTTTAAATATCTCTTCCAGACTTTTTCCCTCAAGCCCTGCCTCCTTTATTGCCTTGTTAAGGTTATTTACATAAGTAGCATGGTGTTTTGAGTGGTGAATCTCCATGGTCTGTGCATCTATGTATGGCTCCAGGGCATTGTATGGGTAATCAAGGGGGTCAAGTTTAAATTCGGCATACAGGTTACCTGTAAATAAAAAAATAGAAATCAGTGTTAAGATAGATGACTTCATTTTCGCCTCCTTTTTAAATGGGTTTGATTGTTTATTGCGTAATGCTTTTGTCAAATTTGAAATAATATAAATACTAAAATTTGATTGTAAACTTTTTGCAAATTTTTGTTTATAATAAATTCCATTGTTTCGATCCCATCATAAAAAATCTTTAAAGGCCGAGAGAAAACTGAAAATGGAAAATACCCTTATCAGGATAAATCAGTTCAGCAGAAAAGCAAGAATTATATGGGGCATATGCCTTGCAGTTGTTGCTGCACTGTTTTTCATCGGGGCAATATGCGTACCCTTTATTTTTGAGTCACAGACCCTGCGATACCAGTTGGGTACAGCGAGGAGTATGCTGCTCACAGGGCATATAATGGGCACTGCTGCCGGCTTTCTATTACTGGTACAGATGATACTTGTGTGCAGATCCAGGTTTCTTGACAGGGTATTTGCCATAAACCGCCTTTTACTTTTCCACAGGATAAATGCCATTATAATCCTTGTGTTGGCAGTTGCACATCTGCTTCTTATCCTGAGTACCCTCGGAAGTCAGATCCTTTCATTTGAATTCAGTCAGTGGCCCGAATATACTGGCCTTATATTACTTGTAATGATTGCAGGCATAGTCTTTTCAGGTCTGTTCCGGGGCATGATAGGTATTAAATTTCAATTCTGGATATCGTTACACAGGGCCTTTACACCTTTAGCAATCCTTTTATTATGTATACATCTCTATTTTGTGAGTAACACATTCCATTATGAGGGTGCCTATATCCTTGTGCTCTGCTTTTTTGCGGCCTGTTTGCTTGCCTATTTTATACTCCGGCTCAAAAAACTCTCTGTGTTCAGACCTGCTTTCAGGGTAGGTAAAGTTTTTGAGGCAGGAAAGGACATACATACCCTTGAGCTTGTAACTGAAAAGGATCGGGGTATAGTATACTCACCCGGCCAGTTCGCATTTTTAAAGATCAGGTCATCTGCAATCTCTGCTGAAGAGCATCCCTTTACCATCTCATCATCCCCTACCAGGCAGCCATTGCTCCAGTTCACCATTAAAGACTCTGGCGACTGGTCAAACAGGGTAAAGAAGATAAAGGCCGGAGACAGGGCCTGTATCCACGGCCCGTTCGGTATCTTCGGACACATTGATTTTGATTCCACGAATGAGATGATCATGATTGCAGGGGGGATCGGCATTACCCCCATGCTGAGCATACTCAGATACCTTCAGGATATTAAATCGGGCCGGAAAATAACCCTTTTGTGGAGCAACCGGACACAGAAAGAAGTTGTTTATGCTGATGAGTTGAATGACATGGCAAAGAATAATCCTGAGCTTTCTATAAAATATCTGTTCACAAGGGAAGAGGGGCAAAATAAAAACCCTGTAAGGCTTAACAGGGATGGTCTTGAAAGGCTTCTTTCCGGTTGCAGCAGGGATGCGGTCATCCTTTTATGTGGCCCTCCGGCCATGATGACACAGGTGAGAAAAGATCTTATTTTAATCGGGTTTTCAGCCAGATCCATCATTGAGGAGAGATTCAGCCTTTGATAGATTGACATGAACTTTCTGATTATTAAATTCACAAGAAACAGAGAGATAAAACAATTTAAGAAAAGGAGATGATCAAATGAAACAGGTGATTAAGACCATGATTTTTCTTGTGGCAGCAGTACTCTTTTCCGGTTTTGCACAGGCAGCGCCTGTCGAGTGGAACATAGACAAGGCGCATTCCAATTTTTATTTTGATATCAGGCACATCTTTTCAACCATCAGGGGCGGTTTTGACGGCTTTACCGGCAAGATAAATATCGATTCTGATAAACCGGAAGCGAGCAGTGTGACATTTGATATTGAGGTGAAAAGCGTTAACACCGGCATCAGCCAGAGGGATAATCACCTGCGCACAAAGGATTTTTTTGATGCAGGGGAATATCCCCTTATGAAGTTCAAATCCACCTCTGTAAAAAAGGTTGAGGGTAATAAATACGTCATGACAGGGGACTTTACAATAAAGGATGTCACAAAAACCATAGAGGTCCCATTTACATATCTTGGTGTAAAGGATAATCCATCAAAACAGGGTGAACTTGTTGCTGGTTTTGATGCCCTGTTCACAATAGACAGACTGGCGTACAATGTGGGCGACGGCAGGTTCTATAAGATGGGCCTTATAGATAAGGATGTAAAGATTTTTATATCGCTGGAATTAACAAAGAACAAATAGCAGCAAACCTCGTAGAGACAGGTTTTAAACCTGTCTCTACATCTTTGGCGGAAAATAACACGTCTACAATTGCGCATCCATATCAGGGTCTTTAATTCTTTTTTCTAAAACGCACGGGATGCGTATAGATGCGGTATGTTTGAATAATGCCGCATCTATTTTTAAAGTCTGTCTACGTTATCCACCACATTAAAATAGTATAAAAGATACCTGCGATATAGAGAGTGCCGAATATTCCCTTATTGTACTTTGCGAGCCAGAGAGGCAGATAAATATCAAAATTGTCCTTTCTGTCTGAAGTATACCTTGCAGCAATCCCAGTCAAAGGGCATTTGAATTTGTTTAATGCAAGGATCAGGACTTCAAAAAGTACAAAACTGATCAGGGTAAAGGCTAAAGCAAACCTTGCCATGTAGGCGCAGGCAGGTGTCGCGATTATAGAGCCTGCAAAAACAGCCCATACAATAGTGTGGGCTGTTTTTACTATTATTAGCTTATCCTTTTTCTCCATATCGCAGCCCAATACTATGAGGGTTGAACATTTGTAGAGACGGGTTTTAAACCCGTCTCTACCAGCAACATCACATTATTTTTTCAGCAACTTTTTTACATATATATTCCCCTATGGGTATTGCCGAGGTAGCCGCAGGTGATGGCGCATTACACACATGAAGGCTTTTCTCGCTTTCAGCAAACAGGAAGTCATGCACCATTGATCCATCCTTTAATATAGCCTGCGCCCGTATACCTGCGGGGTATGGGTTTAAATCCGAAAGCCTCAACCCTGGACAGTATTTCTGTACAAGTTTCAGGTACCCCGGAGGCCATAGGGAGTCTTTTAGTTCAAGAATCCCGGTTTTATAGTGACGTTTGAAAAATGCCCAAAATCCTGGGAATGTCAGGGTGTCACGCACATCCTTTATATCTATATTAATCCTTCCATAACCTTCACGTTTCCATCCGAGTACGGCGTTTGGCCCAATGGTTACAGAGCCATCTATCATGCGTGTAAGGTGTACGCCCAGGAATGGCAGGTCAGGGTCTGGTATGGGGTATATAAGGTGCTTTATTATGTTGTCATTGTTATTTGCTAACTCATAGTATTCGCCGCGGAAGGGGATAATCTGAAAATCTGTCGGGATATTCATCATCCTCACAATCCTGTCCGATTGCAGGCCAGCGCATGTGATCAGAAAACGGCATCTGAAGACCTTCCTCTCCCCATAGTGTGTGGCAAAAACCCTGATCTCTGTTTCCGATTCCCTGATATCTGTAACCTCATGTTCAAGAAGGGCATTACCGTTTAAGGCAATAAAATGATCTGCCATCCTTTTAGTAACACGCTGGTAATCGATAATCCCTGTTGTTTTCACAAGTATCCCGCCAAGACCTGTAATATTGGGCTCTTCACGCCTTAACTGCTTACTGTCTAGGATCTCAATATCAAGCATGTTTTGTCTGCAGCGCTCTATCAGCGCCTGCATCCGCTCCATTTCAAGTGAGTTTGTGGCAACAAGGAGTTTACCGCATTGAATGTAGGGGATATTATTTTGATCACAAAAGGTTTTTGTGGCGGCTGCGCCCCTCCTGCTAAACTCCGCCTTCATGCTACCTGGCTGGTAATATACCCCTGCATGGATAACCCCGCTGTTGTGTCCTGTCTGGTGCTTTGCAAAGTCAGGCGCCTTTTCAAGCAGCAGTACCTTCTTTTTTGGAAAAAGCTGCTGCATTTGCCATGCAGCAGAAACACCTACTATGCCGCCACCTATTATTATGTAATCGTATATCATGTTGAATAAATCACCTTTTACGAGCCAACGAAGAAATCAAAAATGTTTCCTAACATGCTTGTATCGGCTTTATAGATTTCTGTGTATCTGCATCGTGTGCAGCTTACAGTAGTAAACTTTTTATTCTGGACATCAAATATCTTGGAGAAAAAGCCCCCTGTAGCTGCAAATTTATCCACATCAAATTCGTCATTCCTGCACTTTGGGCATTGCCATTTTTCATGCTGCATAATTGCCTCCTCTTTTATATTCGGTTATTTCGACACAAATCAGCATACTGTTTATTAGGCTTATAACTCAATGATATATTTTAATAAAACAGAATATTTTGATTTGTAGTTCTGTTATGTTATTCAGTTTTCATGATAAAAATATTTTATAATTTTATTATGTGCCAGCAATATGTTACACGGCATTTCATTATTTCATAAAAAAGCTAATCCTTGACTGAGTAAATGTGAAATGTTAATGAAACTACATGGATTCCTGTTATTATGAACTGTTGATGGAACAGGCTCTTTTAGAGGCAAAAAAAGGGTTTAATGAGGGCGAGGTTCCTGTGGGAGCGGTTATTGCAAGCCCTGAAGGGAATATAGTAGCAAGCGCCCATAATCAGCCTATTGGCCTTAATGACCCGACTGCCCATGCTGAGATTCTGGCCATGAGAAGGGCAGGGGAGGTCTTAAGAAATTACCGCCTCACTGGTTTGACTCTGTTTGTTACTGTTGAGCCATGCCTCATGTGCATGGGGGCAGCCATTCACAGCAGGATATCAACACTGGTATTTGGCGCCTTTGACCCGAAAGGGGGCGCAGCCGGGTCATTATATAACCCGGCGATTGATACCCGCCTGAATCATCGCATTAAAATTGTCTCCGGGGTCAGGGGAAAAGAGTGCGGTGATTTATTAAGTGATTTCTTTAAGGCGAGGAGAAATCCGAAGCAGTTCTGATGGAGAGGTACCGAAGTGGCCGTAACGGGGTCGACTCGAAATCGATTTGTCTTGTGAATAGCAGGGCACGTGGGTTCGAATCCCACCCTCTCCGCCAGGCTTCGTTCGAAACTAAGTGAAGAACGAAACTCGGAAAAGGCATCTCACTATGCAAAACTTCTTTTATGTATATATCTTGACCAGCGATGACGATCCTGAATGCAATTATACAGGATTCACTGAAGATCTTGAACAGCGTCTTAAGGCACATAATGCAGGTCAGGTTCCACATACTAAAAATATAAACCATGGCACTTCGAAACCGTTGTAGCCTTCTGATCCCGTGATAAAGCTGTGGCGTTTGAAAAATATCTAAAATCCCATTCAGGCAGGTCATTCAGTTCAAGACATTTAAGAAATATTGATTATCCACGGGCAAGCTCTTTGTCCAGATCATCAAAGTCTATTTAAAAAGAATTCTTACCCATTTTTGCTAATGACAGCATAAAGTCGGTACGAGACAAACCGGCTATTCGCGCTGCATTCTCCTGGCTTACCTTCCCTTGTTAATTCCATGAAGCAGCGGCCATAAGTCGCATCTTCCGTGTAAACTCATTTGGGCTTATCCGCAAAGCAGAAAACACCTTATCAGGTACATCCATGTTCAATATCTGCATAGCAATAGGCAACTGTGACAATCTTTTAGGATTTAAATAACGCATAAGGCGCTGTGATATCAAGGAGATTAAAGGTACCAATTTTACCTCCTTGCTTTTTATTAAATATTTGAAGATAAAATCAGGTATCATATTTCCCGCTGAGACCATGGGAACCAGGAAAAACATTCATTTGTTTAGGGAGTAAAAAATGTTTTATTCTATAAAAAATATCGTTTTCAATGAACTCAATAACGTAGTGAGGCGATAGGTTTATCTGGCCTACACAGTAATTAGGGTAGACACCCAGGTCTACCCCTACAGATAATAAAGCTCCTCATCCACCCTTGGTGGCAGCTCTTTTAACAGTTTATATGTCTTTTCCTTTAAGCTGAATGGCTCTTCACCTTCAAGAAGGTCGCCCATCTCCGCCTCTATCTGTTCCGGGTCTTCGCCCCTCTCCATGCGCGCTATGGCCTCTTCCATGCCCGGCCCAAGGTTAATCCCTGTCATGTCAGATAGTTTTCGCATCAGGTTTGCCGCCTGCCTCGGGTCATCCTCATTGATATTCTCGGCCTCCTTTGCAAGCATGTTCATGGCCTGTTCAAGCTTTGCTTCATCCATGCCCGGAATAGGCATATCATCAGGCTCATCGCCCTTATGTTTAACAGTAGCAAATTTTGACATCTGCCTCTCCAGCTTTATCTTGCTGCATTTAGGGCAGGTCGGTTTTTTATCTGTATTTGCGGTAGATGAAAAAAAGTTGAATATCATATGGCATTTTTTACAATAAAATTCATATATGGGCATATAGACTCCTCCTATTTCGTTTAAAAGCTGGAAATACAAAAAAAAATTTTTCTAGTCAAACCATTTATGAATAACCCACGGTAAATTTGTTCTAAACATGAGAGCCTCTGGCGCAAGAGTTTTGTTTCATTTTCAAATAGTCAAATACCAGGCGGACATTGCGAGTTAGCTGTCGCATTTT
>CAZXUA010000193.1:0-8192 GCA_964643755.1 uncultured Desulfatiglans sp.
GTATATTATCCATTATTAAACCCTTTGAAAAGATGGGTTGCTCAGACGCTTACGCTTTGTATGATAACTTGACTTTTTATAATGTTGTCAGCTTAAAAAAGCACATATAATTTATTTTTTTGATGAATCCCATATCCCGTTCCAATAGCCCAGGGGCTCATTTCTGGCGAGCCTCTCGCACCTGTTGGCCATTATGGAGCCAGTGCCAAGACCATATTCATTGTATATTTTAAGAAATAGTTCCTTTGCCCCCTTCCAGTCACGATTACAATACTTTTTATATGCCTCATTATATGAAGAGGTGGATCTTTTCTTTATTTCAAACCTCGGGTCATTATCCATTAAAAGTTCATAAAGGGTAACAGGCTCTTTAAAACCATATAGAACAAGGCGGTCTATAAAGCGGTAAGAGAACCTCATATCTGCATCCAGATAACATCGGATATAATCAAGGAAATGTTCCGATATAAGCACCCTTGCATCATAACGCTTTGACAGACTCTCTATCCTGGCAGCTTCATGGACAGGATATCCTAGGGCATGGTATCTGTTATCAAATGCATAATAGGTAAATAAAACCCTGCCAATAGTAATACCGCAGCCCATATCTATTTTCGGGTGTAGACTTTCATCCCTGAATGAGTCATTGTATCTTCTCATACCGGTAGTAAGGCGATGAATATTCTCCAGAATATATTTACCATTATCCTCAGGGAATACCGCCATGATACCGTCCCCATATATCTCGGCAAAGGTATTTTCATGTGATAGATACAGCTCATTATAGGCTGCTTCATGGACATCCGTTATAAACTTCTCATAGGTAAATTCCCCATCCCGTTTATTGTTTGTGGCATTATAAATCCCTTTTTCAAAATTCAACATTATATTGGTTGAGTCCCTGAGGTCTGCAAAAAGGACGATTCTGTTTGATTTTTCATTTGAAAAGAATTTGCTGTTAATTATATTTGATACTTTCATTTTCCCATTCCAATAGTTGAGTTTTATACCGGCTTGACTGAAACCTTTCAGCCGCGCCAAAGACCCTGATTCACCAACAAATAAAATAAAAAACCTCGTTGCGCTTGAAATATCAAGCGGATAGAATGTTTTTGACGAAACGAAACTATCATCAACGAGGTGAACTAATTATGACACAAGGGGTTCTTCCATTCAAGTACGAAAAAGAGATGATTGGTACAGGGATGACCGGACTTGCAGGATTGCTGCCCTATCTTGACCTTGCTCAGGTACAGGGGATGAGCACATCAATTGAAGAGCATATCGGAGCGAGAAAAGAGAGCCAGGGTTGGACTGATAGCGAAATTATACTTTCGCTCGTATTGATGAATCTTGCAGGAGGTGAGTGTGTAGAAGACCTTGGCAAGCTGGAATCAGACGAAGGATTTTGTCAGACACTGTCACATATCTACTTAAAACTATCAGGGGTGAAGCGCAAAGAACGCCGGGATATTGTTAAGCGCTGGAGGAAGGAAAAGAAAAGGACTATACCTTCTCCATCTGCAATATTTCGCTGCCTTCACTCCTTCCATGACCCGGAACAGGAATCTCTCCGCATACCCCATAAGGCATATATCCCTGAGTCTAATGGATATTTAAAGGGTTTCACCAGGGTTAATGCTGATTTTTTAGCCTTTTTACAAAAGAACAATCCTGAAAGAGTTGCCACCCTTGATATGGATGCAACGCTTGTGGAGACTAACAAGGTATCCGCATTCTGTTATAAAGGCTTCAGGGCCTATCAGCCATTTAACACTTGGTGGGCGGAACAGGGAGTAATAGTACATACAGAGTTTAGGGATGGCAATGTTCCTGCAGGATTTGAACAGTTGAGGCTTTTAAAGGAATCCCTTTCCTGTCTTCCTGCGGGAGTAGACATTGTTCGTGTACGTTCTGATAATGCCGGTTATCAGCATGATTTACTTAAATATTGTGCCGCTGGAAAGAATGAGAGGTTTGGTGTAATAGAGTTTGCTATAGGTTGTGATGTATCAATAGATTTTAAGAAGGCAGTTATCGAGGTATCTGATTCGGAATGGAGGCCTGTTATTAAAAAAGTAAGAGATGAAGAGATAAAAACAAACCAGGAATGGGCAGAGGTCTGTTTTGTACCTTCAGCGATTGGACACAGTAAAAAGGGACCGGACTACCGCTATATAGCTGTAAGAGAACCAATGGAAGAACAGTTGCATCTCCCGGGAATCGAACAGGATGAGGAACAGGCGTACCCTTTTCCCACTATGCCCATCAAGGATAGGAAGTACAAGATTTTCGGTACGGTTACCAATATGGATTGGGATGGAAACGAATTAATCAACTGGCAGAGGATCCGATGTGGTAAGAGTGAAGAGGCCCATAGTATAATGAAAGAAGATTTGGCAGGAGGTAAGCTGCCATCAAATGACTTTGGTGTAAATGCAGCATGGTGGTGGATAATGATTCTGTCTTTAAATTTAAATGCAGCAATGAAAACTTTGATATTAGGGAAATCATGGGTTAACCGTCGAATGAAAGCTATAAGGTATTCTCTGATAAACATACCTGGCCGTATAGTGAAAAGGTCAAGGTACTTAATAGTGAGATTGAGTAAAAATAATTCTCTTATGGAATGGCTAATCGAGATACGGGCCAAGATTTCATTGCTTATACCTCTAATGGAATGATGGATTTCAGGGGCAACCAACAGAGCCTCTAAAACCATCGACATTGCAACATTTATGCGGTTTTAAGAAAAAAGATCATGTAAAATCGGCTTTTAACGGTGGAGCATACCCAAATTTAAAGTTTTATTAAACCCTAACTCAATTTAGTTTGACAAACCGACAAAATTTTACGTTGAGTTGAGTGGTCAGTGCTATTTTTTAATGTACAAATTTTGAATGGATCCTCGCTGGTTTTCTTTAGGCGGTGGATTAGGAAAAAAGACTATAATTGTTTTTTACATATATTGTGTTAGAAGGATATAAATATGATGTGATTTGTTATTTTCTGTTTTTCATGAAACATATCACTTGCCTCACACCGTTTAACACCTTATAACAATCTAACAGGATTTTAACAATTCCTAAATAAAAGGTCTGTAACCTATTCTTATGAATAGGAGGAAGGTTATGGTTATACTTCTTTATTTAGTGGCAATATTATGGGTAATCTCTCTTTTCCAGTTTGCGAGGCAAAGAGTTACATCTTCCGGAAAGCAAACCGATACACTTTGGCTTCACAAAGACTGGATATTTCTTCTTTACATGAGGATAAGCGGTATATTTATTTTTATTATCATACTGGCCATTGTAAACACCAGATAGATTTCTTATTTAGTGTCCATCCAAAAAATGCCATTTTTGGATTTCCAGAATTTGCCTCTTTCTGGATGGACATCATTTATACTCCCGTCTGTGGCGGTGTATTACACCCTCAATAAGATATATCACCTCTTCAGCTATGTTTGTGGCGTGATCCGCTATTCTTTCAAGGTGGCGTGATATGAGAAAAAGCTGTATCAGAGAACCAGCGTTCTCAGGGTTCTCAGGCAGGCTGTCACTTACCTTTTTAAAAAAACCCCTGTCCAGGGCATCAATTGCATTGTCATCATCACGGAGTCTTAAGGCGAGTTCCAGATCAAGGTTTACAAGCGCATCAAGGCTGTCCTTAAGCATCTTTATAGTCTTAACAGACATCTCACTGTAATCAAATGTAACATTAAGGGGCGCGGTTGTGCCGATGTAGATAACCCTTTCAGCAATATTTACAGCCTCATCACCGATACGTTCAAGGTCATTATTTATCTTGATTACCGCAGTAATAAACCTTAGATCAACTGCAACAGGCTGGTGTAATGCCAGTATCTTAAGGCACTCCTCCTCTATCTCCACCTCGATTTCATCTACCTTCCTGTCTGATTCTATTACACCCCTTGCAAGATCAAGGTTTTTAGCTTCAAGTGCCCTGATAGCCCGGTTGAGCTGCTCTTCAACCATTGCGCCAAGTGAAAGCATCTGTTTTTTTATTTTTTCTATCTCTATCTGTAAACGGGGCGGCATTGATTTCTCCTTATTAAGTAAAACAATTTATTTTATAATACTTTCACGTTATTTTAACCAAATCTACCAGTAATATAGTCTGATGTCTGCTTAAGCCTGGGCCTTGTAAACAGGGTATCTGTCTCATCAACCTCAATCAGCTTACCCATGTAAAAAAAGGCTGTAATATCTGAAACCCTTGCTGCCTGCTGCATATTATGGGTGACTATAATTATGGTGTATGTCTCTTTAAGCTCTGTAATAAGCTCCTCTATCTTTTGTGTGGCAATAGGGTCAAGCGCAGATGCAGGCTCATCCATGAGAAGCACCTCAGGTTGAATAGCCATTGCACGTGCAATACAGAGCCTCTGCTGCTGCCCGCCGGATAAACCAAGTGCAGATTCATTCAGCCGATCCTTCACCTCTTCCCATAATGCAGCGCCTCTGAGGCTAGCTTCCACCCTCTCTTCTATCTCGCCCCGCTCTTTTACTCCATTCACTCTAAGCCCGTATGCCACATTTTCAAATATGGTTTTGGGAAAGGGGTTGGGCTTTTGAAAAACCATGCCCACCCTGCTTCTTAAAGATACAACATCCACATTCTTTTCATATATATTTTCATTATCAAGCAGCACCTGTCCCTCAACCCTGCTTATGGGTATAAGGTCATTCATTCGGTTAAGGCATCTTAAAAGCGTACTCTTTCCGCAACCTGAAGGGCCAATCAGGGCTGTCACCCTCTTTTCATAAAACTCAAGATTGATCCCGTGGAGCGCCTTCACGCTGCCATAGAAAAAATTCAATTCCTGAGTCATCATCTTTATTTGTTTATCCATTATAGCTTATACCTGCACAATCCCTTTTTCTCTTGTTTCATCAATTACAATCTTCTTCTTAGTCTTGTCCTGTAAATTATAGCCAATAGATTTAACCCCAGCACCAGGCAAATAAGCACAAGGGCTGTCCCATATTGAATGTGTCTGGTTGCCTCAATCTCTGTCCCTTCAGTTGCAAGCGCATAAATATGATAGGGTAGCGCCATTATTTCATCAAAAATGGAGGTTGGTAATGTAGGGGTAGAAAAGACAGCAGCGGTAAACATGATCGGGGCGGTTTCACCTGCCACGCGGCTTATGCCAAGTATGGCACCTGTAAGGATGCCCGGTAAAGCAGAGGGTAATACAACCCTGTATATGGTCTGCCATTTTGTTGCGCCAAGCCCAAGGGATGCCTCCCTGTAGGTGTTGGGGACATTCCTTAATGCCTCTTCTGAGGCGCCTATAATAACAGGAAGCGTCATGGCGGCAAGGGTGAGCGCGCCAGAGAGGATGCTTACGCCAAACCCCAGCCATACGACAAAAAGTGCAAGACCGAATAGGCCGAAGACAACCGAGGGCACCCCTGCAAGGTTATTTATACCGAGCCTTATTATGCGTACAATTTTACCCGGCTTTGCATATTCATTAAGATAAATGGCTGAAAAGACACCTATTGGCAGCGCTATGATAATTGCGCTGAGACTTAAAACAAGTGTACCGACAATACAGGGGAGGATGCCCCCCTTTGTCATGGAATCATATGGTGCCTGTGTAAGAAATGTCCAGTTTATTGCCCTCCAACCGTTCATTACAAGAAATGATATAACAACAAGAAGCGCTATGCCGTTTATTGCAGTGGCAATCTTGAACAGCGAGAAAAAAATTCCCTGAATTATCTTTCTGCTCTTCTTTATTTTTCTGATATCCTTCATCTTTCTCCCTGCGCTTTGCTCTATGCCCTATGCGCCATGCCCTTTGCTTTTCTCTACAGCGTCGCAGCCCCTACCTGCCTGTATCTGTTTGCTATGTATTCCGCTACCATATTAAAGCACATGGTAAATAAAAACAGGACTATTCCTGTTGCAAACAGGGCATAGTAATGATCTCCCCTGAATGGCGCCTCTGCCATCTCTGCCGCAATACTCGCTGGTAAAGGCCTTACCGGGTCAAATATTGATCCTGGCACCATTGCTGCTCCACCTGCAACCATCAGTACAACCATGGTCTCGCCTATAGCCCTTGACATACCTAAAATTATAGCAGTTGATACCCCGGAGATTGATGCAGGCATTATGACCCGCCATATTGTCTCCCAGTGGGTAGCGCCAAGGGCAAAAGATGCCTCTTTTAACTCCTTTGGGACGCCAAATATGGCATCCTCGCTTATGCTGCAGATTGTCGGAACAGACATAAAGGCCAGCATCATGGAGGCATTAAATAAATTGAGTCCCACCGGTATATCAAAGGTATTCTGTAAAAAAGGGGCAACCACAACCATACCGAAAAAGCCTATAACGACAGATGGCAGGGCAGCTAAAAGTTCCACTACAGGTTTAAAGACCTCACGCGCCCGCTTTGAGGCTATCTCTGCAAGAAAAAGGGCAGATGCGACCCCAAGGGGTATGGATATCACTGAAGAAATGAATGTTACAGAGAATGATGCAATAATAAGCGGAAAAATACCAAAGTCAGCAGGGTCAGCTGTGGGATACCAGTACCTTCCAAATATAAAATCCATTACTGAAACCTTGCCGAATATCGGGAGCCCCTCCATGAAAAGAAAGGCTACTATAAGTGCAAGGGTAAATATAGAGGCCATTGCAACAATAAAAAAGAGAGAGCGAACTATCTTCTCTCTTTTCCGTCTGCCTGCCCCGCTGTGATATTTATGTTTCATATTTTTTTTAAAGGGGGGCTTTAAAGGCCAGCCCCCGTTAATAATTAACTAAAAGAGCGGAACAAACTCCGCCTCTTTTACATACCTCTGTCCCTTTTCCGGGTTTATTACAAAATTGATAAAATTAAGTATATCCCCCTTGGGCCAGCCGTTTGTAAACATATATAGCGCCCTGCTTACAGGAAATGTCCCGTCAAGAGTGGTTTCAGGCGTACCCTTGATACTGTTTACCATAAGAGCTTTTATCGTATCATTTATGTACCCTATTCCAACATATCCTATTGCATTTTTGTTTTTAGATACAGCCTGAACTATAGCGCCGTTTGATGCCTGGAGAAGGGCACCGGGAAACACGCGCTCCTTATTCATTATCTTCTCTTCCCACACCTCATATGTGCCTGAGGAGGTGTCACGTGATATAACCACTATCTTGCCATCAGCGCCGCCGATCTCTTTCCAGTTGTTGATCTCGCCCTTGTATATTGCCCTTAGCTGTTCAATTGTAATGTTTTCTATCCTATTTGCCGGGTTAACAATAGGAACAATGCAATCATAGGCAATGGCAAAGGGCACCGGATAAACACCCTTTTCAACTGCCTGCCTGACTTCATCATCCTTTATGAATCTTGAACTGTCTGCGATATCAGTAGAGCCATCGATTATGGCCTTTATGCCATTCCCTGACCCGCCGCCTGATATGGTTATCTTTACATCAGGGTTCTGCTTCATGTAGGCCTCTGCCACCTTCTGGGCAATGGGCAGCACCGTTGTAGAGCCCTTTATTACAATATTGCCTGCGATTGCAGCATTAGCAGTAAAGAAAATTAAACAAATCAAAATTATAAATGTATATCTTTTTAATCCCATTTTTGTCCTCCAAAAATTAGTTATAGAATAATATTCCTCTGTTAGTTTTGTGTTAGCGTTTTATTAGTCCCTTATTAAGATTTTAAACCGGTTCACCTCCTTGCCTGAATTTGTTATTCAACCACAAGGATATGAGCGGTTTATTAATTGAAGATTAGGGGGGTGTTAGAATTATATTAGATTAATTATAATTACCGGCATCAAGGATGTTTGATTTCAAGCCTTGTATGATATCCTCAGACTTAACATTCCTTTTAAGCCACATTATTATGCTCTCCGCAGACTCCTTTGGAATATCCATAGTAAGCACAGTATATTCATGGGTTTTATTAAGCCCGTCATAGTCAAATCTTATTCTTACTGCATGTCTTCCTTTAAGGCCTGCCGCATTATGATTAAACAGATCCAGAACCGTTGATAATTTATCTATTGCCCTTTTATTGTCCATTTCCTTCTCCTTATGCATTCATTTGATTTCAGGGACAATATAGGCTCAATATGTTAGGGAATGATTAATCCTAAAAACGGCAGTTAGTCTCTAACCTGGAGCGGGTAGGAGCCGTGCTATGA
>CAZXUA010000194.1:0-4933 GCA_964643755.1 uncultured Desulfatiglans sp.
ATTTTATCTATGTTATTCGGGGGGCTATAACCTTTTGTATTTTTATTATATAACGTAGGTAAAAAGGTGACTCCTGAGAAGTAACTCTTACTCATGCCCCCTACATATTATAGCAGGCTCTCTGATAATGAAGGTAAAATGCTATAAAATGGAAAAAAAGTGAAGGGTAAAAAAGTGCCAAAAAAGCAAAGTGTTAATAAATATTGAGGTTATACGGGTAAAACAATAATGATAACAATAAGTTAAGCTATATTTAGCATTGACAATTCACTAATAACATGGTTATATTTTGGTACATTTACACAGTAAAAGGAATGGCTAATAGAAATAATCATGTACAAGAAAACCGATCCCCAACAAAAGTTATTCGGTGTAGGCAGTCAGTTGTCAGCCAGTCTGCGCAACCGGTTAGAGTCTTCATGGGCACACCTGTTTAAAACAGAGGTTCTACCAATACTGTTCAAGAACGAAGATCAATATGCCATGCTATATGGTAAAACAGGTCGCCCTAATTTCAGTGTTGCCCGCATGCTAGGTTTATGCCTGCTGCAAGAGTTTAACAGCTTGAGTGATCAGCAAGCCCTTGATACCTTCAGTTTTGATGTCCGGTGGCGGTATGCATTAGACATCAGTAACGATGGAGATTATCTGTCTCGCAGGTCACTGGTTGAGTTCCGAAGAAGATTAGCCGCTAAAGACCCGGAGATGAAACTGGTTCGCAATGTATTTGATACTGTGAGAAACCAGGCTTTAAAGAAACTTGGTCTTTCTACCAACGATCAGCGTTTAGACTCAACACACATTATCTCAAACATGCGCACCAGAGGCAGGCTGGGAATGGGGGACGGGCATAAAAATCTAAATAACTTCTAAGAAGCAGTAATAACAAGGCGGTTGAAGGTTTTCTTGGATCGCCTTGATGTTTATTTTCGTTTGATTATTTCGAATATCTGGCAGGCTTCTTTGGGGGTAACAATCTGTATGTTATTATAAGTCCTTTTTTCAAGCAGATGGTCATCACCTGAGATAATCAACTGGACATTGTTTTGCTCTGCAAGTGCCAGAAAGATGTTATCAAAAGGGTCTTGCTTAATAATTTGGGGTATATTTTTAGGTACAGGTACATAATGGATAAGGTTCATGAAATAGGCAAAGATCTCATCCTGTGTTATGTTCAAATCCATAAATCTTTTTGCAAACTTTTTATAATATAAGACTTTTTTAAGTTCTTCAGTTGTTATTTCACAGCCAAATGCTATCAAGAGGTCGTCTCTGATCCACCTAAGAATCTGGTTAGGTGGTCCACTCCACAAAAGCCCAGATACAGCGACATTGGTGTCTATTATTATTTTCATGATTTTCTTAAGTTGTGAACAATCTGAGCTATTTCATTTAGATCAGGCTGGCTGTTGTCAAAAAGAGAATTTGCCCGGTCAAGAATATCAGAAGGGACATCTTCAAAGGGTATAATTTTAAATAAAGGTTTTGATTTTTTTAAAACGATTATTTCTCCTGCTTTTTTCAGATCTTCAGCAACAGTCGAAAGCCTGAGCCTGAATTCTTTAGTGCTTATGTATTGAGTCATTTTAGATCCCCCTAAGGTTACTTAAAGTTTAACTTAAGGTAAACCGGAATAAGGGAAATGTCAAACACATATTATGAATACAGGAAAGTAGAAAGGCATCACACGTGAAAACAATAAATGCACAAACAAAAACCCCGCTTTATTATCAGCGGGGTTTTTGTTTTAAGATAAACTAAACCAGCGGACCGCCCTGCGGTGCTACATCATTCGGGTCAAATGCCCTTGTAAGGGCTATCCACCATTTGTCATAATGACACATCTTGGCCTTGATATCATCACTTACCTCACCCATCATCAGGGCAAAGTAGCTCTCATCAAAGGCCCTTCGGCCCTGTGTCTTTGACCATTGCTCAACAGCAGCCTTGGCCTTTTCATTGGCCGGGTCAAATTTACAGAATATCTCTGTTTTGCCAACATGACCCTGCTCAACGCCCCATCCAAAGAATGCCCCGCCATCATCAACAATATGGCCTGCCTTGATGAGCGGCAGTTTTGCCTCGCCTGCTCCAATAGCCCATTTGATGGTAAGGTCTCTCTGGCCCATGATAGGTATTGAACTGAATGCCCCGCCAGCACGAAATGTCTCCCTGATTGAGGCGCTTATCCTGGTGCACTGGGCAATCAGGATCCCCTCTGTCTCAGGGTCTTCCAGAGATTTCATGGATTCTCCCTCAGCCTCTTTAACGATCTGCTCTAAAGCCTTTTTCTTGAAGGCAAAGTCGTTATCGGAATTGCCTGCAACAATAACAAAAAAGCCCGGCCCCTTCTTCTCTTTATCGAGCTTTTTAAAGACCTTTTCATCATCCTCATTACAGGTGGTAATATTGGCCGCCACCATTGCTACATTAAAGCCCATAAGCTCCATGCATATCTCGTTTTCGCCCAGCCTTATCTCTGCCTGCCACATCTTTTCTACAGATGGAAAGCTGTAGTAGCGGGCCATCATATTTTTAGGCACCTCAGGCAGGGTATACTTGGGTGATACCCCCTGAATATCATACCTGGGCGGGCCTGGCCAGTGATAGAGCTTTATTGCTGCCTTGGTAAATACCCCGGGCGTTACTCCCGGAGGCACTGCGCTTGTAAGTATCGCCCTGATGGATGGGCCCGGGCCATCGCCGCAGAACCACTCGTCAGTTGAGCCAAGCGCCCCTGACCTTACTATCTCGCCTTCAGGCGTAACCCATTCAATGGCAAGATGGTTGCGGTCATCACCGCTTGTGCTCTGATCAAGGTGTCCGTGGCCGCGGAGCATGGCTGAACAGTTGCTGCCAGCCCCCTTTACGTTAAAGTGCAGCCCCTTTTTAAAACACTCTGCCTGGAGCTCTGCTGTAATAACGTATGGTTCAATAACAGCATACATGTTCTTCTCGTTTATCTCTATTATGCGGTTCATCCTGCGCATATCTATATAAACAATGTCCTTTTTAAAGGAGCCTGTCCAGCCCGTTGAGACAGCGCTGAATTGAAGTTTGTATTTGTTACAGGTTTTTATAATAGCCTGAACCTGGGCCGTGTTTTCAGGGAGAACTACTGCCCCCAGATCAGAACCGTGGTATGAAGGCATTATTGCCGGGTCACAACAGATAAACTCTTCACCGACAACATCCTCCAACTCTCTAATTATATCTTTACTTAGAGCCATATTTATTTTCCCCCTTTCCTAGAGTGCTTTTGCTACGAGTTCAACGATATCGTAGACCTTGAGGCTGCTTTCATTTTCTTCGATCGCCTGAGAGAGTGTCATCTCACACCAGGGGCATGCGGTTACTATCGCCTCGGCGCCTGTTGCTGTGGCCTCGAATATCCTTTCAGTGGCTGTCCATTCCGCAAAATCAGGATTGGACTCTGTTACACCGCCTCCTGCACCGCAGCACCATGCGTATTCCTTAATCCTTTCCATCTCAATCAGCTTTACGCCGGGCAGGCTTTTGAGTATATCCCGCGGCGGTTCATAAACGCCCTTTGTCCCTCGTCTGTATTCCTTTGGAGGATCAAATACAAACCTGTCACCGGGTATCTTCTTGCCCTTGTAGTGGATCCAGGGTTCACCGAGCCTGCCAAGCCTGCACGGGTCATGATATGTAACAACCATATCAAGCGCCTTTTTGGGTTTAAGCTTACCCTCTTTAATGAGCATATCAATGTACTCTGATATATGAAGCACCTTGAGGTCTCCCCTGAGTTCATATTTGTCATAGAGCACCTTGAATGCATGGTATCCGTCTGCGCAGGCTGTTACAACGGTTTTGATGCCGGCCTTTTTGATCATGGCCATGTTCATCTTTGCCTGTTTTAAAAATTCCTTCTCATACCCCATCTGATAGGCGCGGCCTCCGCAGCAGGTCTCCATGTCCCCTGCAATACCGAAGTTAACCTTTGCCTTTTTAAGGATCTGGGCTGTCGCCTTGGCTAGTTTGTGCATATCCTTATTATAGCTTGTAAGACAGCCCACATGAAACAGAACATCAACCTTATCCTTTGTTGCGTCCTTGATATCAAGACCCTTTGCCCAGTCACCCCTTTTACCCTGTACAGGCACCATTGCCCCTGTCTTTTTCAGGGATTTTATTACCCTTTCCAGTTCAGGGTGGGTCTTGCCTTCTGCCACGCACTTTATTCGGAGCTCATTTATTGGTTCCTGGAGCTCCATGTCCATTGCATAGTTGCATGATACACCGCATGCACCACACATCTGGCAGTTGTATACTATGTCCAGAAGTTTATCTGTATAGTTGAAGCCGTTTTTCAGCCCTGCTGAAATGATATTCGCCCTTCCGCCGCCTGAATAGCTGTGAAACTGAAACCTTGATATGCTCGGGCATACATATGAAAAATCATAGCTCTTTACCTGCTGCAGGGGGATAAATTTACAGGCTGAACACCGGCAGCACATATTTACATCGCCCTGATATTGTTCTAATCCCATTTTCGCTACCTCCTTGAATATTTCAAATACTGTTTTGAATATTTATCTAGAAACATACCTTACCCGGATTCATTACATGGTTCGGATCAAATATCTTTTTGATCCGGCGTAATGCATCGGTGGTAGCTGCGTCTCTGTTAAAGATCCAGTTTGCCTCGTCACCATATGGCCTTGAGAAGAAGGCGCCCATATTCATAAGCCCTTTTGTTGCCATTGATGTTAAATCCTTTACCCTGTCGCTTTCTGTGTAGCTGTAGGGGTCATAGAACAGGTTAAACTCGCAGTGATATCCTGTGCCTTGAACAATGGGCTGAATGTAGAGACCCAGGTCAGTGGGAGAATACCCTATTTCCTCTGACATCTCTTTCATTGCGCTTATCTGACGTTCTAAATGATCATAAATGGTCAGGAAGAAGATA
>CAZXUA010000194.1:4943-8163 GCA_964643755.1 uncultured Desulfatiglans sp.
GAAGATATCCTGGTTCGCCCCCTTGAGGTTGAGTTTCCAGTAAGGATCATCGCATGGCTTCTGGATCTTTTTGAGCATTGCATCTGCAGGTATGAGCCCTGCTGATTTAGAGGTGTCAAGACCTATACGCTGGTTCATTACAGCAATATCCTTAATGTAGGCAGTGATTCTCTCTTCAGGAAAATAATCATAACCTGCAATATTATAAAATAGAATATAGGGAGGAAGGGTCTCTTTTATCCTCTCATAGTCGTCAGGGTCTGTTGCAAATATGGCAGCAAGGTTGGTGTTGTTGAGTATAAAACATTCTGTTACCATCCTGAGCCTGATAAGCCATGACATAAGATCAATGAGCTGATCAAGATCATGGGATGCTGCGAAGAATGGCTCCTGCATCTTTGGGAGCACCTCGCACCTTATGGACACCCATGTGACAATACCCATTGTCCCCTGTGCGCCCTGAATAAGCCTGTGCAGTGAGGCTGTTCCGGGGCCATATGGCGCCTTCTGCATTGCGCCCACCTTCCACTGATCCTTGAGAGTGCCGGGGCCTGCTGCCTGCCCTGTCCTGAATTCTTCACCATTGCCAAAATAGAGCCCTGCGCATGCAAGGGGGTCTGACATGTCCCACTGGTATCCTGGCATCAGAACCGGTTCCCTTTCAAGTATGCTCCCCACCACTGATTTTGACCTCCTGGGAAGGAGCGGCATATTAAGCCTTAATCCCTCTTTTGTGCATAGAGGAATGAGCTCTTCAAATGTCACGCCCGGTTCAACCATCGCCACCCTGCGGGCACGGTCAACGAATTCGACCTTTTTCATGCCGCTCAGGTCAACAATAATACTGCCACCATTACCCGGCACAGTATCGCCCTTGAAGTGCGGCGCACCTGAGCTTACCGGGACAAGCGGTGTTTTTGTAGAGTTGGCCAGTTCAATAAGTTTCTGGACCTCGCCGGCAGTACCAGGTTTTACAACATAAGCCGGTCTGACACGGTTAACAAAACTTATGTCACTGGAATATGTCTCCAGGTCTTCTTCCCTGTCAGAGACCTTGCCGGTACCTACTATTTTTACCAGTTTTTGTTTGTCTATCATTCTTACCCCCTTTCATGCCTTTTAAATTACTGATTCTGTTAAAAAATACTAAAATTACCGATATCAGATGACATCAGATAAAAGAACTTTTGATCGTAAAAGATTTTACGGGTATTGAAAATACAGATACTATATAAATAAGTACCTTTGAACAACCTGTTCTCCGTTACCTGCCCCAAGCGAAAAGGGCATCTATATTGATTTGACCGGGTTAATAGTGAGGCGCAATTATGTCGGAGAGCATCCCTAATGTCAAGAGTTTAAGTTCCGTATTCAGAAATAATCCTGATAAAATCTTTTTGATGCTCCATCTCATGTCATAAAAAGCCTTTCAGTCTGTTTTAATAAATGGCGTATGATATTTATTTTTGTTATCCTGTCATCTGAATTGGCCGATTATTACGAGATAAGCTATCACAAAGGAGAGATATAAACATGAATATGTACAATTGGATCGAACAGATCATATATACAGAGAGAAAAAAGGCGCTGCCGATTCTTTCATTCCCGGCGGTTCAGTACCTTTATGTGACTGTAAGGGAGCTGGTTGCAGACAGCAACCATATGGCAATAGGCATCAGGTCTATTGCAGACCATTTTGACATGCCTGCGGCCCTTAGTTATATGGATTTATCAGTTGAGGCAGAGGCATTCGGAGCCCTTACAGTATACGCTGCAGATGAGGTGCCTACAATAATAGGGAGGCTGGTAACTACCAGGGATGATGCAGAGGCGTTAAAGGTGCCCGAGGTGGGCGCTGGCCGCACAGGGGTGAATATAGAAACCATACGCAAGGCCAAGATGCTTGTTAATGATAGACCTGTTATTTCCCAGTGTATCGGCCCATTTTCCCTTGCCGGAAGGATCATGAATGTTAATGATGTGATGATGCACTGCTATGAAGATCAGGAAATGGTTCATGTGATGCTGCGCAAGGCCACAGATTTTATTCTATCATATGCAAAGGCCCTTAAAAAAATAGGGGCCAACGGGATTATACTTGCCGAGCCCCTTGCCGGGATCCTTTCACCGCCGCTCATTAAGGAGTTCTCCACCCCTTATGTATATGAGATAGTCTCTTCCCTGCAGGATAAACATTTCATCGTCATCTATCATAACTGCGGCGGTTCTGTGCCTCACCTGCTGGATTCCATAATGGATACAGGCTGCTTTGCATTCCATTTTGGAGATTCTGTAGATATCAGGGCCATACTTGAAAAGGTGCCGCGTAATTATCTGGTAATGGGCAATATCAGCCCATCAAAGGTCTTCAGGGTAAAAACCACTGAAGAGGTAAGGCTTGAAACGCTTAAGCTTTTAAACAGATGTGGTATGTTCAATAACTTTGTCATATCCTCAGGGTGTGATATTCCCCCTAATGTAGACCTTGATAATGTGGAGACATTTTTCAAGACCTCGGAGGGTTTCTATTACAGGCAGAGTTTAAGAAATGCAATAGCCTGATTTCTCGCTCTAAAGTACATAAACAAAAAGGCCTGCCAAATATGGCAGGCCTTTTTGTTTATTGTTCCTCCAGAAAGAGGCTGTTTCTGAATGAAGCGTTTAACTATAAGCCAGATCTTTGTGCTATATGCCTTCTGCTGAAAGCTGAATGCTGATAGCTGACCGCTTTCATGCAAATATACTACGGGTGATCAAAGACCATCTGCTGTACCTCTACACCGGTAATAGCCCCCAGTTTTTTGGTAAACTTATTGAATGACGCGTTGCTCCCGACATATTCAATCAACAGAAGGCCGTTTGCACCACCTTTTGCGCTCGGTTCATGGAGCCCTAACCGTGTCTTGATATATTTACCAAATTCAGTCAATACCTCCTGCACCTGTACAGCGTGCCTTAACCTTTTTGTGATATGAATCCCGCAGATAAGATGTTTGGACTTGGCCATGATGTAACCTCCTGATGAATGGTTTATTTTGGATAAGACTTGATGAACCTAGTTTTATAAAATCTGTTCACACATGATTAATGGGTGAAATTCTAGATTAAATTTTTGATTAAGACAAACTTATTTTTAATTTCAGAAAACCTTACCTCTGAGAAGATAAAGAGACACCTTGAGTCGCGGAATTGGGTATTATTTGGTGTGGTGCTGGGAGCC
>CAZXUA010000195.1:0-8117 GCA_964643755.1 uncultured Desulfatiglans sp.
GAGATGGAATCTCGTGACTGGAGTTCAGACGTGTGCTCTTCCGATCTTCAAAGACATTCTGGTTCTCTATAATAATATTGCCGATTATTACATTTTGCTTCTCAACGATTTGGGATGTTAAGTGTTCTGATTCAGGATTGCTTAAGGTCTGAGCCTCATAATCTTCTCCCCTTGCGTTAGAGACAAACAGGAGGAAAAGGGTTGAAATTACCACGGCCCTGATGTTCCCGGACATGGGCTTGAAAAAAAATCTTATACTTTTTTGTAATATGCCCATTAAACCCCCTTTATTAAAGGTTCTTAGGGAGTATGAAGGTAAATATGCTTCCCTTTCCCGGCTCGCTTGATAAGGTTATTTCTCCGTGGTGTGCCTGAATAATGGCCTTTGCAAGGCTAAGGCCAAGCCCCACACCCTGAAGTGTCCTGCTGCTGTCACACCTGTAGAACCTGTTAAAGACCTTCGGCAGATCTTCAGCCGATATGCCTATACCTGTGTCTTCAACAGTAACTTTTACCTTGTCCTGGTCCTGTGCTACGGTAAAGGTTATAACCCCTTTTTCGGGTGTGTATTTCAGCGCATTATCCAGAAGGTTTGCAACCACCCTCTGTAATTTTTCTTTGTCTGCCCTCATTATGGTCATTTCTCTCTTATGTATGATCTTAATGGCCTTATCTTCTGCAATCGGCTGGAAAAGCTCACATGCCTCGCTGATAATTTGAGAGAGGTCAACATTGCTGAAATCCAGTTTTGAAACCCCTGCCTCTGCCTGGGAGATATAGAGCATGGTATTGATCATAGTGAGCAGACCGTCACATTCCTCTATTATGGAGCCGGCCATTGCCTCATATTCCTTATCAGATCTCGAACTCATAAGGGTGGTTTCAGCAACACCTCTTATCCTTGTTACAGGGCTCCTCAAGTCATGGGCAATATTGTCGTTTGTCTCTTTTATGTCAGTTATCAGGGTATGGAGTTTTTCAAGCATCGTGTTAAAGGCTGTGGCAAGCCTGTCCAGCTCTTCACCTTGCCCTGTTATTCTGACTCTTTTATCAAACAGGCCGTCTGTTACCTGGATAGCAGTTTCAGTCACCTCCTCTACGCCGGAGAGGGCACGCCGGGCCATAAACCACCCTACCACTGTTGAGAGTATAAACATGATCCCCATAATGACCATAAATATCTGCCTGAAAACAGCAAGGAACCGGTTTATCTCTTCTGTGGAAATAATTATCTGCAGTATATAATCCTTCCCAAGGGGGCTGTATAATGACCGAGCCTCATACTCGCTTCCGGGGATGGTTATGGTTTCAAAAAAGTATTTTTTACCGCCAAGGATGCTGTTTATAGCCTTTCTTCCAGGGCCTATTTTCCAGCGGGTGGCATCTGTTGAGGCAATAGTATCGCCATTCCTGTTTATAAGCCTGTAAAAGACCTTTTGTATCCCTTCTGATTCAGCCTCAAGCTGCATCATACTTCTGACATGGTGAATGGTTTTTCTTTCCAGAAGTAAAGAAATCTCCCTTGTCTCGCTTAAAAGGTTCTGGTCAAGCTCCTTATTGATGCTGGATGATAAAAGAAGGTTAAAGAAGAAAAAACCAAGGAGTATCAAGATAAAGAATATGGCCGAATACCATAGTGTAAGCCTGAAGGAGAGGGTATTGAAAAACCTGTTACTATTCTTTGATTGCATACCCGACTCCACGTATAGTATGAATCAGCTTTTTATCAAAGGCCCTGTCAATCTTATCCCTTAACCTGCACACCCTTGCCTCAACAACATTAGTATGGGGGTCAAAATTATAATCCCACACATGTTCCATGATCATGGTCTTTGATACGATTTTGCCTTTATTGCGGAGCAGGTAGACCAATAGAACATACTCTCTTGGTTGCAGATCAATCCTTTCATTATTTCTTGTTACTTCATGGGTAAGGAGGTTAACTGATAGGTCTGCAATCTCAAGCAGTCTAGGGTCTGACTGGTTGCTGCCACGTCTTATAAGTGCATGGATGCGGGCAAGGAGCTCTGAAAACGCAAAGGGCTTGGTCAGATAGTCATCACTCCCTGTCTGGAGCCCCTTAACCCGGTCTTCAACTGACTGTTTTGCGCTGAGGATAAGAACAGGGAGTTTACTCCCTCCTGATCTTAATTGATCAATAAGGCTAAGGCCATCCAGTTTTGGGAGCATTATGTCTATGATCGCTGCGTCATAGGATTCCGTGGAGGCAAGATCAAGGCCTGACTCCCCATCTGCAACATGGTCCACAACAAAACCTGCCTCCTTTAAACCTTTCACAATAAAGGAGGCGATCTTTTTGTCATCTTCAACCAGAAGAATGCGCATTAAAGTGCTCCTGACTTCATTGGTAAATTCCTAATAACCTGTTGTGGCACAAATTAGGTTGGTTAATATTTTAGCGTTAACTATAGTTTTTTACTCCATGTTCTCCGTGTACTCCGTGGTGAAAATTCCTTACCGCTTTTTCAATGTTACACCAACGCCACCAAGCTGTATATTCTGTATTATAGTCTCAAGATCAGGGCTTTTTGTAACCCGGTCAATGTAATCCTGATCCATTGCATCCCAGTTGTGGGAGATAATAAGCCCTCCTGCGCGGACAAGCGGAAGAAGCTTTTTCAGGTAATCCAGGTATCCATCCTTATCCGCATCAAGAAAAAGTATATCTATTGGTTCTTTAACCTTTACCACCTCTTTATGTGCGTCGCCCTCTATTATTGTAACCAGTTTTTCCACACCTGCCTTTTTGAAATTGGCTGTAGCAAGTTTTACCTTGTCCGGGTCTATCTCAAAGGTCGTAAGCCTTCCGCCGGTTGTGCGGAGGGCAAGTAAGAGCCAGAGGCTGGAATAACCGTTGGATGTGCCTATCTCCACCACATGTTTTGCCCCCGTTGTCTCGGCAAGGAGCCGTAGCAGCCTTCCATCATCCATAGGTACATTCAGCATGCCCCTCTGGTTTTCGGCCATTTCATTAAGCATGTCAAGGATCTTTTTCTCCTGTGTATCCTTTGAAACCGGGAGTGTCTCACTGGACATCGGGCCCCTCCCGCGGCCAAACCAGCCCCTCTGCTGACCTTCGCTAACCAAAGGGATGCATAGCGAAATAAAAAGTAAAAGTATTGTGGGGATTGTTATAATCTTTTTCATGGTGACCTCCTTGTTTATGTGAGATTATACCATAAAAACTTAACCATAATATTACCGTAAGATTACCATTTGGTAATTTAAGTATAGAGCAGCATTAAAACGATAACAAGGAGAGAATTAAGTTCACTTGATCACAAAAGCCTGCCTGGCTTTTATATCAAAACCTTCTGACTCCTAAAATCTGAATGGCTCCTCATTCAGCCTCCCGGTCATCAGCATAACCTTTTAACAATCCTTTTCCCAGGAATATTCTAAAGTATCCAGACTCAGAGGAATTCGATTATCAGAATTTCAATACCTCTTCCATCAAACAAAGAATCTGTTTATCGTCTACTCAGATTCTCTCTGCGATAAATACAATAATCATGGCAGCAGGGACAAGGAGCAGTTGCGCCAGCAATGTCCCGGCCAGGCGGCTCAGGTCAAGCCAGATAATTGAACGCCTGAAATATCCCTGGCCTGTTTTTTTAGCTGCCACATCATCTGTTAGCAATGAAAAATAGGGGTCGATAAAAATAAGCAAAATTATTGTCGCGACCCCATTGATAACTGATGAAAGCTGGCTGGATGTTACCCTCACTTCCGGGTTAAGATACCCGGCATATAACGCTGAAAAGACCCCTGTGCTCCATACTGCTGTGGCAATAATATTATAAAATATATATCTGTATGGGATATGGTTGCGGTGTTTAAAAAATAGAAGATTCCCTTTTGAAGGAATGGTTATTGAACCCCTGATATGGTAAAGACCTGCAGGAGTTAATCCCCTTAAAAGCACCCTCATGATGGAGTGATAATCCCTGAATTTTTCTACTGACTTTGCAAACAGGCGCTGAAAAGTCGGGGTGAATAATATTCCGAAAAGGGTTGCTGCTGATGCGGCAAACAGCATTATCCTGAAATCTAAAACTGCCCAGCTGATAATACCATATGCAAGGTTCTCTTCTATCCTTTTTGCAAGCATAGGCCCCTGAAAGGTATTTGCAGTTCTTGAGCCGAGCACCATTGTATTAAACAGTGCAAATGATACGGCTATTGTACCTGTCCTGGCCCCGGATATCCTTACTGAATAGGCCAGGGTGCCGATCATGTGAATGACAAAGGTCAGAACAACAAGAAATAATAATGTAGTATCCATTTATTTGCCTTATTACACTTTGAATATCTTTTTCTTCACCGTAGAAGGATAGGGTTTTATACCCCATCCTAAGAATGGTCAGGAATAAATCCTGCCCCTACGAATTTATCGCTTCACCATACCAGTTGATCCTCCGGGTCATGAACATTACTACCGCTATTATCACAAGTAACCCTATGCTGCCCATAAGCAGGGCATAATCCTCAAGCTGCAAAATAACAAACAGGTAGCTGTAAAGCACGGCAAGGAGCCCCAGTATGGTCGCTGCAAACAGTTTATTAGGTATGGTCGACTTTGCATAACCTGAGATAATCAGTGTCACAGATATTGCGGAAATGATATAGGCAAGGTTAAAATTAATGTGTTCGGATAGCGAAAGCACTAGGGTATAAAAGATGAGTATCGCCATGCCGATCAGGATATATTGTATCGGATGAATCCTCTGCCTGTTTATCACCTCAGATATAAAGAATGCCCCGAATGTAAAGAGCAGAAACATTATTGCATATTTGGCAAGACGTTCTGATTTCTGATAGGTGTCAGCGGGTATAATGAGCTTCACCCCAAAGGATGAGGGTGCCACATCATACTGTTTACCCTCCCAGAATTGAGGATAGTTCCTGTTAAGGTGCAGCACCTTCCAGGATGCCTTAAAACCCTTGTCATTTGTCTCATGTTTATCAGGGAGAAATGCCCCGTTAAAGGAGGGTGAAGGCCAGTCAGAATTAATAGTTACAGTATTGGATTCACCTACAGGTATAAAGGATAGCTGATCGCTCCCCTTGAGGTTAAGTTCAAAGGAAAATACCCCAGTTTCATTTTCGGCCAGCAGATCAACCTGTGCACTTACACCGGCAGAAGCAATATCCGCTGTTTTCAGACCTGGGCTTGTTTTACAGGGCTTTTCATTATAGATGATATCTATTTTATCCTCTATACCGCGCATATCGGTAATGCCGACAGAGAGTGATGCCTTATCCCATTCTATATTATTAGAGTCCATATTAAGCTTTTCGGGTGAAGGTCTCCTGAACCGGCCATTAAGTTTAAGCTTTCCATCATATACCACCGTCTCAAAGATTCCTCTTTTGCGTATCTCATGGGTAATATTACCTGTAATAGCGAGGGTTTCAGGCAATATATGGAGATATCTTATGTTGTATTGCGTTGTCCCGGTGCTGTCCGTGTAGTAATTTCTGAACGGGACAGTAATAAAAGGGCCGGTGATTGTCTGGCTTCCGCCCCATTTCTGGTTGATCTCCATCACAACAGAATCACGCCTAGCCTGCCTTTCCCTGATAAGGTTCTGGATCATCATGGCAGGTATGAGCAAAACCAGTATAAGCACACCTATTGCGATGATCTTTATTGTTATTGATTTTGAAATAAAACCTGCTGCCTTATTAATGCTATCATGTATCTCTGTCATTTTTGCCTCCATAGGGGTTACTTTTTTAGGCTGATTATTTACCCGACATATGTGTTTATTAGGAAAATAATGTGAAAAATGTGTGAAAAATTATTAAAGGGTGCAAGGCACAGGGCTCAAGGTGAATAGATGGGAGAAAGAGGTTAAAAGGGGGATCGCGGAATACCTGTTTCTGTTATATCTCTATCTTCAGGTAGCAGATCTTTTTACCCATTGAGCAGAAATTATCTTCATATTCTGTGGTTACATATTTTGCATCAAGGCTTGTATTGTGCAGGTCATTCGTTGACTCGATGATATTCATATGGCTCTCTTTACACTCATCCAGTGTAAATGAAAATAGTTCAACATTGTCGGTCTTGAATTCAATAAACCCTCCCGGCATGAGCGCCTTTCTGTAATCCTCAAGAAATCTCCTGTGGGTAAGCCGCCTCTTTGCATAACCCTTTTTGGGCCAGGGGTCGCTGAAATTAAGATATATACCTGAGAGTTCCTCATGATCAAAATATGCGTTCACATCGATAATGTTTTCATTCACAAAAAGGATATTGTTCTTATCAGCACTTACGGCCTTTTCAAGGGCACGAATGATGATACTCCCCCTGGATTCAAATCCAATATAGTTACGTTCAGGATAGATGTTTGTCATTGTCATGATGAACTGCCCCCTTCCGCAGCCGAACTCTGCAAATATCGGGTGTGCATTATCAAAAACCTCACCCCACTTGCCCCTGTTCTCAGTCGGGTTATTCACAAGATACCGTGTATGGCTCGCAAGCTTCTGGTCTATATTTTTTATTTTTCTCTGGCGCAACTTAAACCTCAATCATTTATGTTAATCAACACACCTCACTCAAGTGTATGTGGTGGCGATATTAGTAATACCGGAAGCGGTTATTGTCAATTAACAGATGAGCTTTTAGCGGTAAGCAATCAGCTAAATCTTTTATTGAGTTCAAGTTATAAAACAGGCTTTGTGGTAATGCGAAGTAATATTCGTATGAGACCAATAACATATTTGTAGGGGCAACTCCATGTGGTTGCCCGGTGACTATTGTTCTGCACCATCATCTGCGGGCAGGCACATGGGCCTGCCCCTACGGGTATGGGCCACAATTTTACAGCTCTTATTGCATCCTTTGCTTTCATTCAACCATATACATTGCGTTTAAATACTTTTTGGAGAGGAGTGCTTTGAGGAAAAAACCACGCTTGAAAATGTTCCCCAATTGTGCTACATTTCTAATAATTTTAAATAGAGGCCAATCATGAATAAAACATCAACAGTGAGGGCACGCATAGCGCCTGATTTAAAGGACAATGCAGAGAAGGTTTTCAGCAAACTCGGTTTAACTTCAACCCAGGCAATAACACTCTTTTATAAACAGGTTGAAATGAAAAATGGCCTTCCCTTTGATGTCCTTATCCCCAACGAAACCACGCAGAAGACCTTTAATGAGACAGATTCGGGCAAGGCTCTGGTCATTTGTAAAGACGCCGATGATATGTTCAGTAAGCTTGGCATCTAATGCTGATACCCATTTACACCCGCCAGTTTGAAAGGGATTTGAAAAGAATAAAAAAGAGGGGTAAAAATATTGATAAACTCAAGATTATTTTACGCTCTCTGATTGAAGAGGAAGAAATAGACCCTATTCATAGAGACCATAAGCTAATCGGTAACTGGCTTTTTCGTCGTGAATGCCACATAGAATCCGATTGGCTTTTGATATATAAAATAGAAGATGAACAAATAATATTTGAGCGCACAGGGAGCCATTCTGATTTATTCAGCAAGTAGGAAACTATAAAAGGAGGCTTTTCATGACCAGGATCAGGCCGAGCGGAGGATACAGGTCAACTGCCAGTTTTCAGACTGCAACTATAATATATGATGCCACATACTGGTTTTGTGAAAAGTTCATTAATCAGTGTAACCGCATGACAGACCAGATGATCCAGGCTGCACGTTCAGGCCGTCAGAATATTGCAGAGGGGAGCAGGGCAGCGGCAACCTCTTCACAGACAGAATTACGCCTGCTTAATGTGGCGCGGGCAAGCCTGGAAGAGCTGCTGCTTGACTTTGAGGATTTTCTGCGTCACCGGCGTTTGGCAATATGGGAACCAGGTTCGGCAGAGGCGCTTGCTGTACGCGAGGCACCTAAGAAATTCAAAAAGAATCCGACAAATCAAACTAATCTGACTGATTTGTCGGATCAGGAGCGCTGGGCCTTGTACGCAAAATGGCTTGAGCATGATGACCCTTCTATAAGGGCCAATGCCATCATCTGCCTGATCAATCAGGCGAATTTTCTCCTGGACCAGCAGATTTCAGCAGATCGGAAGAGCACACGTCTGAACTCCAGTCACCGCTCATTATCT
>CAZXUA010000196.1:0-8112 GCA_964643755.1 uncultured Desulfatiglans sp.
CACGCCGGGATCTGTGCGGGGGGTGCCGAGTAATCGGCATTCCTACCGCGACTAATCTTCTAAATTAATGGTCTTTCGATAAAAATTCCCTGGCTTTTGCTACCGTCTTGCCCCTTTCTGCAGCATAGCCTGCAGCAGGCTGTTATATACCCAGTCTTCTTGCTATTGTTTTCATGCCTTCACCTGGCTCACTCACGCACAGGTAAAAAAAGACACTTCTTGATTCAAACACCCTGTTCTTCCTGATGAGAGTGAATATTCCTTTTCGTTCTATGCCCTTATCATTACATGATGTAATATCCCAGGGGCGTCTATTCTGGCTGTTCTTGGCATGAGGTTGTCTTATGCATGCTATTTTTATATGTCAACTTATTATTTAATGTCCATCCAGAAAGAGACACATCCTGGATGGGACTTTCAGCTGTCTGCGATCATCTGTCTGCTAACTCTATGATTTGAAAGTCTTTTACTGAAAGCTGAACGCTGATGGCTGACCGTTTGCCCCTCCTCCGCAGTAGCACTGCAACGGAGGATGGAAATCCAAAAATGACATTTTTTGTATTGACACTATTTAAAGATTGTATCTCTTTCGCTCTTGGATTTTGGGATTAAAGGGCACAGGCGCTGTGCCCCTACAGGATTAAATTAATTATAGTGCAGGGTTCAGGGCGCAAGTCAAAAAAGAATGAAAATCCAACATTGAACATTGATCGTCGAATGAAAAACAAAAATAGAAGAAGGGCGCAGAATTCAAGGGGAAAAACCGGGCAGACACGGAGGCCTGCCCCTACAAAAATCAAAATTATTTTTTGATAATATAATAAAAAGCCTTTCTCCGTATCCTCCGTGCTCTCCGTGGCAAAATTGGATTCACTATCCAGCCTTCGTTGACCACCTTCCTAAAGCTATGGTGTTCGGAGAAACTTCGACGCGGCAGACAGGTCGGGAATGACGGAGTGGAGGTCTATTTTCGATTATGCCTTCGTAAAGGTAAGTCAGGAATGACGGGCTGGGATTGATTCCTGGTACAGTTATTCAAATCCTTACGTTATGCTTGGAAGCTAAGGAATCAAGGCTTGACAAGCCCTGCACCAATCAACTAAAGTTGGCACCCGGATTGAAGTGTTAACATTAAATTGGATTCCCGCCTTCGCGGGAATGACGGGGGTGGGGATTCTGCCTTCGCTGGAATGACGAAAACAGAGAAATATAATATATAAAAAGAATGGAGGAATATTCGGGATGAGTGAAGAGAAAAAACCTGCCAGAAAAAAGTTTGAGTGCCAGGGTCTATATAACAAGGTAATGGCTAACCATTTTTATGAACTGGATGAGGCATCCAGAACAGGATCAAAAAAGATCGCATGGTGTACTAGTGTCGGCCCTGCTGAACTGCTTCGGGGCATGGGTTTTCTGGTCTACTTTCCTGAAAATCACGGGGCCATGCTTGGAGCAACACGTATGGCAACAGAGCTTATACCCTATGCAAATGCCATAGGCTATTCACCTGACATCTGCTCATATCTTACAAGCGATATAGGTTCATTTCTTCAGAAAAAGACCCCTCTCACCACCGCCTACAAGATGGAATCGGTTCCCAAACCTGATATCCTGGTATTCAATACAAACCAGTGCCGTGACGTGCAGGACTGGTTTGCCTGGTATTCAAGGGAGCTCAAGGTGCCTATGATAGGCATCCATACACACAGGGATATAGGCGAGATCAGGGATTTTCAGGTGAGTGACATAGCAAAACAGACTGAGGCGCTTATCCCGGAACTTGAAAAGGTAGCCGGTCATAAGTTTGATATAGACCATTTCAAGGAGGCGGTTGAACTCTCAAGGAAGACATCCGTGCTGTGGAGGGCATGCCTTGAAACCGCATCTGCCATTCCATCACCCTGGACATTCTTTGATGCCACCATCCATATGGGCCCTGCGGTTGTTGCAAGGGGCACAAAAGAGGCGGTGGATTACTATGAGGTGCTCTTAAAGGAGCTGAAGGAGAGGATCTCAGGCAAGGTGGCAGCCATTGATAATGAAAGGCACAGGATATACTGGGACGGCATGCCTGTATGGGGCAAACTCAGCACACTGTCTAATCAGTTTGCCGAGCTTAACACATGCATTGTGGCATCCACCTACTGCAACAGCTGGATATTTGACCAGCTTGACCCCAAAGACCCGTTTGAGAGTATGGGCAGGGCATACATAGAGCTCTTTATTGTAAGGGATGAGGCATTCAAGGAAAAATACATGCGCAACTGTTTTGAAAAATATAAATTTGACGGGATCATATTCCACGATGCCAAGACCTGCCCCAACAACTCAAACAACAGGTATGGTCTCTCAGAGAGGATAAGTGAAATCCTTGGTGTGCCCAGGCTTGTAATCAATGGCGACTTGAATGACCTGCGCTGCTATTCAGAGGAGCAGGCAAAGACCAATATTGAGGCATTTATTGAACAACTGGATGAAAGGTAACACCTGCGCTGATGACAGATAACAGAGTTTTATATGCGGGGGTGGACATAGGAGCCTCCCGCACAAAGGTTGCGCTACTTGATAGCAAGAAAAACCTCACAGGATTTTCTATCAAAAAATCAGGTACAGATTTCAGCCGTACCGCAGAAGAGTCTCTTTCTGAGGCGCTCATAATGGCAAATGCACCACGTGATGCAATTACACGCACTGTCTCCACAGGTTATGGAAGGACAAATGTAACCTTCAGCAATGATACAAGGACAGAGATAGGGTGCCATGCAAAGGGGGCGTTTCATTATTTTAACAGGGCCATGACAATCATAGACATAGGCGGCCAGGACAACAAGGTTATCAAGCTTGACAGCGAAGGGAGACGCATCAACTTCAAGATGAACCGGAAATGCGCTGCGGGCACAGGGGCTTTTCTGGAGGAGATGTCACTGAGGCTCGATATCCCCATAGAGGATATGGATAGCCTTGCACAACAGTCAATCGAGATGGTGGAGCTTGGCAGCTTCTGCACTGTCTTTTCAGCGACAGAGGTACTGGAGAAGATCAGGCAGGGGAAAAGCGTGCCGGACATCATCAAGGGGCTCTTTTTTTCTGTGATAAAAAGGGTTCTTGAGATGGATCTTATCACCCCGCCCATAGTCATGACAGGGGGCGTTGTGGAGCATAATCCATACCTTGTGGAGATGATAAGGGAGAAGACAGGCGTGGATGTGCTGCTCCCTGAACACCCCCAATTGGCAGGCGCGGTGGGCGCAGCTCTATTTGCAATGGAGTTATAGATAAAGATGTTAACAATAATATTTCAGGCCTTTGGCGGACTTGGCATGTTTTTATACGGCATGAAGATCATGTCCGAAGGGCTTCAAAAATTCGCTGGAAGCAGATTACGGCGCATATTAAATATGGTCACTGACAACCGTTTTGTCGGATGCGGTGTGGGCACGCTTATTACAGGCATAATCCAGAGTTCAAGCGTCACATCAGTAATGCTGGTCGGGTTTGTTGATGCAGGTCTGATGAATCTCACCCAGGCAGTAGGTGTGGTAATAGGCGCAAACATAGGCACCACAATAACCGCTCAGCTCATAGCCTTCAAGATAACCGCCTATGCCCTCCCTGTTATAGCCCTGGGGGTTTTTATAAAGTTTTTTACTGGCCACAGCAAATGGATATATCTTGGTGATGTGCTGCTTGGTTTTGGCCTTGTTTTTTTTGGGCTTTCCACCATGTCAGACGGCCTTGCGCCACTTAAAAACGAGCCGTTATTCATCTCCTTTTTAACAGGGTTCCAGGCCGGTACAATCGGAGGGATCACCCTCTGTGTGCTCACAGGGGCAGTATTGACCATGATCCTCCAGAGTTCAAGCGCCACTGTAGGCATTACAATGGCAATGGCATTTCAGGGGATGATCAATTTTGAGACAAGCGTCGCGCTCATCATGGGGGAGAATATCGGCACCACCATCACGGCACAGCTTGCAAGCATCGGCTCCAATATCAATGCAAGGCGCACTGCAAATGCCCATACCCTCTTTAATGCAATAGGCGTTATTATCATAATTATCTTCTTCCCGTATTTCATTGATCTTGTCCAGTATGTAACCGGGGCAATTATGAATTTCGGTCCTGCCGACCTGCTTGTTAATGGCGAGCGTCCCAATATATCAAGATACATTGCCAATTCTCACACCCTTTTTAATATTATTAATGCGCTTGTTTTCCTGTTTGCGCTTCCACACCTGGTGAAGATGACCATATGGCTCACCCCCCTTTCAGTAAAAAATGAGGGGTTTGAGGAGTTCAGAAAGATCAAATTTATTGACAGCAAATATGTTGAGACCCCGGCTGTTGCGCTCGCTCAGGCCAGGGCAGAGATAATAAGGATGGGCGAAGCAGTAGAGACAATGTACGATGATGTCATAATGGCTATAAAATCCCGCAAGATAAAGGACCTTTCAAAGTGGAGAAGAAGAGAGGACATGCTTGATAACCTCCAGAGGGAGATCACCCAGTTTCTGGTAAAAATCATGCAGCAGCCCATAACACCTGAGGAGTCAACAGAGATCTCGGCCCTCACAAGGATGGCTAATAATTTTGAGAGGGCCGGCGATGAGGTTGAACATATTGCAAGGTTGATTGAAAGGCTTATTGAGCAGAACCTCTTTTTTTCTGACGAGGGCATGAAGGATTATGAAACCATCTCTGCCGAGGTTCGGAATTTTCTTACTGTTGTAAATGATGGCATCAGGAATGAAGACAAGAATGTGATGGAGAGGGCACAGGAGCTGGAGATCTTGATAGACAGGATGAAGGAAGAGATGAAGGAGCGGCACATGATGAGGCTTAAAACAGGGGTGTGCAAGGTTGATCCCGGTCTTGTTATGGTCGATCTGTTTTCCACCTTTGAGAAACTTGGAGACCTCTGCTTCAATGTTGCGCAGGCAGTGGCAGGCAGAAAGGTCTAGGGTGAGGAGCATATGAGTGTAATTGAAAAAAGGGTTGGTTTTATAGGCGCAGGGAACATGGCCGGCGCATTAATAAAGGGTATTGTTGCAAGCGGCCTGTACAGCAGCAACATGATTTTTGCCTCTGACAGCGACCCTGAAAAGGTCAGGGCAATAAGAGATATATATCAGTTAAAGGGCCTTCCATCAAACATCGAGTTGTGCAGGGAATGCAATATTATTATCCTGTCCATAAAACCCCAGGTGATGCAGAGAGTCCTCACAGAGATAAAGGGGGTTGTAAATAAAAACCATCTGGTCATCTCCATTGCTGCAGGCATCAGGATAAATACCATAGAGACAACCCTTGGGGCTGATGTGCCGGTGATAAGGGTAATGCCCAATACGCCTGCTATTGTCCAGATGGGGGTGAGCGTCATAGCCGCAGGAAGGTCAGTTACCCCGGAACATATGAATATTGCCATTGATTTACTGAAGGCGGTTGGCATCGCATTTACTGTGGATGAGGCCATGATGGATGCGGTTACGGCTGTATCAGGGAGCGGGCCGGGCTTTATCTTCAGACTGATGGAGTGCTTTGTAGCGGCAGCCGAAAAACAGGGCTTTGCCCCTGAGACCGCAAAGGATATGGTGATAAATACATTCCTGGGCGCTGCCATGCTTGCCCAAAGATCTGCAACACCGCTGTCTGAGTTAAGAAAGATGGTCACCTCACCTGGAGGAACCACAGAGGCCGGGCTCAGATATATGGATGAAAATAAGATCGGGGAGATCATTGAGGGGACGGTTGAGGCGGCGAAAACCCGGTCAATTGAATTGGGGAAGAAGGAGTGAGAAAAGGCGCAGGGCACAGGGCGCAGGGGGAAGCAGAAAAGGACGAACTTCGAACATTGAACTTTGAACTTTGAACGTCAAATGAAATGCAATAAGAGATAGAAAGACGCAAGGCACAGGGTATGCGGTCTATTTATTCCAAATCAAAATCGAAATCCATATCGAAATCGGGTTTTCATGGAAATCGATTGTGATTGCGATTTCGATAACGAGTTATGTCCCAAAAACCCTATTTGACCTTCGCGGTCCTGATAAATTCACTGATAGTATTTTGATACTCCCTCCCCCCTGCAATATGGGTGTCATTGTGGCCTGCATCCTTTATCTCATAAAATTCTTTTGGTTCACCTGCCGCATCAAAGAGCCTTCTTCCCATAAAAGGCGGCACAATCTCATCTCTTTCGCTCCACATAATAAGTTTAGGTATGGTTACATCTTTAATCTTCTCAAGGCTGTTGTAATTTTGAGGTACAAGGGGTGAAACTATCCTGAAGATGCCCATCTCTTTTGCCATGTGATGCACCGACAAGAAACCATTCTCAATGATAATGGCCCTGGCCCCTCTCTTTAATGCCACCTCCAGTGCCACTGCCGCCCCTAATGAACGGCCAAGGAGGATAATATCATCCGGGTTGATCTTTTCATCCCACACGAGATAGTCAAATGCGCTCAACGCATCTGTATATATCCCTTGCTCCGTGGGGTGACCGCTGCTTTTGCCATATCCCCTGTAGTCAAAGATAAAGACATTAACCCCCATCTCAAGGAGCATACCTGTATATTCGAGCCTGTGTGAGATATTGCCCGCATTCCCGTGGCAGAACAATATCACCGGCCTGTCCTGATACGGGCGAAAATACCAGCCATGCAGTTTAACGCCATCCAGGGTATTGAGATATATATCACGGTAATTCAACCGGAAATCAGAAGGGGAATAATCAAGCCTCTTTTGGGGGTGAAAGATGAAATATCCCTCGATGTTTTTATAAAATGTAATAAACAGGATTACAAGGATGAGGATGGGAAAAAGGATATATACCCCACTTACGGGCATGGTCAATATTTCTCCTGCCTTTTTGATATACGTTTTTATAATAGACCCCATAACAGCTTTTCCTCGCAATCGAAATCGTTATCGTTATCGAAATCGAAATCGATTTCGAAATCGATTTCGATGATAACCCGATTTCGATTTCGATAAAAACCGATTTCGATTGCGATTGCGGTTTGGATATATGATTTATCGCATTTATTTCTTTTATTAATACCATAATTTATATTAGAATATCACAATTTATTTGCTCTATTTTTAGCAATCTCATAGAGTGTCATGGATTATTTTGGTGACCCCTGCCGGTTTTGCATTTGTTCCTCAGGCGGGAAAAACGATTTTTTATATCAAGGGTGAGCGACTATGGAAGAAAAGACCAGGATACTGATCGTAGATGATGAAAAATCAACCAGAGAATCATACCTGAAGATCCTGAAATCAAGGAGCGATCTTTCTGTTGAACAGATGGAGAGCCCGGGCCAGGCATATAAAAAACTCAAAAAACTGGAGCCAGATATTATCCTGTGCGGCCTGTCCCTGCCAAAAATGGATAGCCTTGAGCTGTGCAGAAAGATAAAATCCACCCCTGACCTTGAGGGGATATACTTTATAATGGTAAGTTCCGAGGAGAGCGAGGATGCCAAGATCAGATGCATGAACGAAGGTGTGGATGATTATCTTGTAAGGCCAATAAACCAGGATGAACTCCTCTCCAGGATAAAGGTCGGCCAGAGGATAACCCAGCTCCTGAAAAGCACCATTATTGAGGCAAAGAGGATGTTCAGCGAGATAGATGTGCTGATTATCCAGGAGGGGGGATGCGCCCCCGGATACAACCCTGTAACAGCCTTTCTGACATATCATCTTGAGGGGATGGGAAGGGAGGTCTATGCTACAAAAGAGGGATTTAAATCACTCGTGGATAAATCGGATAACTTCCTCCGCCTTGTGTATGACCCGATTAAGTATAAAAAACTGGATCACCTCCCCGGGGTGTTTCACGCTGCGCCGCTTTCCGAATGGAGGGGCGCATATCTCAGGAGCGAGAGGTTCAAGGATTTTAAAAATCATGATGTTCAGCTAAAGGCGGCAGCCACCATCAAGAAGAAAAATGTTAAGGCCATTATTGCGATCGGCGGCAACGGGACATTCAAGGGGATATATGATCTCTGCAACCTGATACCAACCTGCATTCAGGTCTTCTTTGTGCCGGTCACAATAGACAGCGATGTTGCGGGCACAGACTGCATCGGCCAGCATACAGGC
>CAZXUA010000197.1:0-8104 GCA_964643755.1 uncultured Desulfatiglans sp.
CTACACCCTATCCTACACTCTTTCCCTACACGACGCTCTTCCGATCTTGGTGAGGTGGGCAAGCAGCTCTGTGTGGCCATCAAAGTTAAAGCCTGCCCTGTTCATAAGCGCCTTGTTAATAGGGCATGTCACAAGGCCTGATATTTTTCCATTCACAGCCATATCAACCGCTGAGAGTATGTATTCCACCATTGCCCTGCCACCTGAAGGGGTGGGTTTACCCGGAACAAAATCGGCCTCTTCAAGTGAGGATAACCTGATAACATCCAGCCTGCCATTTTGTCCGGCAGCCTCTTCAGGGGATCTGATTTCATTTAAAATGATAGATTTATCAAGATATTTTGAAAGCACTCCGGGGTCGCCAAGGATAACCGGCCTGCATACCCTGAATATATCATCCTCATGAAATACCTTAACGATTATCTCCGGCCCCACACCTGAGGGGTCGCCCATTGTTATGCCTGTTACAGCTCTTGTATCCATAGTCTGATTACATCCTACTCCTGTCCATTCATTTTTTTGATAAGGGTGTTTCTGTGTATCCCCAAGATCCGCGCTGCATCCTTTCTGCTCCCCTGAACCCTCTTAAGCACATCGTTGATAAAATCCTTTTCAAATATGTCAACCGCATCCTTAAGCGGTATATCCTTTATCTCCCTCTTATTAAGGCTGAAGTCTGAAATGCTTTTTGGGAATATTACATTGCCCTTTGTTATTGTTGTAAGACGTTCCACAAGGTTCTGGAGTTCCCTTACATTTCCGGGCCATTCATAATGGTCAACAAGAATCTTTTCCGCGCTGCCTGAAAATTTTTTTACAGGTTTGCCATTACTTTTTGAATAGAGCTCAAGAAAATGGTTGAGCAGGAGCGGGATATCCCCGCGTCTCTCTCTTAAAGGCGGTATCTCAACAGGAAATACGTTAAGCCTGTAAAAAAGGTCTTCACGGAAATGGCCGGTCTGTACAAGCCTTTTCAAATTTTTATTTGATGCGGCAATAAACCTCACGTCAATCTTTATCACCTTTGTGCTGCCAAGCCTTTCCAGCTCCTTTTCCTGTATAACCCTCAGGAGCTTTGCCTGCATGGCAATATCCAGAGTGTCCACATCATCCAGAAATACAATCCCCTTGTCTGCCAGTTCAAGCTTCCCTAACTTCACGGCGGATGCCCCTGTAAATGCCCCTTTTGTATGGCCGAATATCTCGCTCTCCATAAGGGTTTCAGGGATAGCAGCGCAGTTAACCACAACAAAGGGCTCATCCTTCCTGTTGCCAAGCCTGTGTATTGCCCTTGCCACCAGCTCCTTGCCTGTGCCGCTTTCACCCTGAATAAGCACTGCGCCATCGCTGTCACTTATGGTAGAAATAAGTTCAAAAATATCAATCATCTTCGGATCCTGCCCCACAATCTTTTCAAATGGCTGGAATCTTTCAAGCTCATCCTTGAGATAGCTCACCTTTCGGAGCAGTCGGTGTTTTTCTATTGCCCTGCCTGCAACATTGATGATCTCCTCAACAACAAACGGTTTCACTATATAATCATATGCCCCGAATTTCATGGCCTCGACAGCGGTCTTAACATCCTTCACAGCGCTTACCATGATGACCTCTACATCAGGGTCTATATTCTTGAATTTTTTTAACAGCTCGATGCCGTTTGAATCGGGAAGCAGGATATCGAGCAGTACCAGGTCAATGGAGGTCTCAGAAAAAAGCTGCAATGCCATTTCTCCTGATTCAGCAAGAAAGATATTGTAGTCTGAACCCAGAACCATTTTAAATGACTGCAAAACACCCTGTTCATCATCTACAACAAGGATAGAGGCCTTTTTATCCATCACATTTTTTCCTTTCAAATATGCAGGTTATCGCCCCTGTATATGTCAAAATAACAAATCATTCAATTAATGAAAACAATTGTTCATGGAAAAAATATTAAACTGAGACAAGAAAGAAAATTTTATTCTATCTCTATCAGAAAAACATGAATTTGCACATTTATTTGTGCATGCTTGCACAAATAAATGTGCGTTTCCCTGTTTTATTCAGCCCTGTCATATATCTTTTTATATTAAAGAAAATCATGGCATATGGCTTTATCAAATAAATAACCAGTAATATTAAGATATTACCGGGATTATTTACCCTGGTAAATGATTTACTGCGCTGCTCTCCAGGAAAAAGGGTCATGGCATGGTTGTTGAGTTGGCTGATTGATAGACCTTTTTTGACAACCTTAAATCAAGTGGGGGAGCAATGGGAAGAGTTGGATTGAGTAATTTCCTGCAGGCCAGGTTTAATATTTCCATGTATATGCATTTGGGATGGGGGATTTCGAGGTTATATATATTTATTCTGGGTAGGATATATTACCTGATCAGAAGAGATGAAAAAGAGATAATCCGGCAGGCAGTTACGGAGGTTGTCACCCTTTTGAATCGAAACAGCGAAAGGGATGAGATCATTAAAAAGGTCATTTCCGGCATCATATCACACTATTATGAAAAGCTCTTTATCGCCTTTCAGGATAAAAAACCGGCCACACAATTTCTGACCCGCAATATTTCTGCGGGAAATATCTCTATTTTAAAAAATGGCCTTAATAATGGAAACGGCATTATCCTTGTCACAGGTCATTATGGGGCCATAGAATATATTCCGACACTCCTTGCTCTAAACGATATTAAAATATCCATTATTGCCAAATTCCGAACATCGCGGCTCAGGGAAAGGATTTTTAAACAGGCGGATGAATATGGCATCAGAATGATTGACGCAGATGCCAGAGGTAATGTATTAAATAGGGCAATAAACGAGCTCAGAGAAAACAGGGTTCTTGTGACCCAGTGTGATGAATTTGATGAATGGCGGCCATCAGAAAACAATACGACATTTCTTGGCCATGTTACAGGGCTTGACCGAACCATCAATATACTCATTAAGAGGGCAGGCGCTGAGGTCGTGTTTGGCCTGTTACACAGGCACAGCCTTGATCAATATTCTCTTGTTCTTTATTCCCATGAGCAGATGGTTAAGCTAATCCCATCCATGCAGTTAAAGACATCTGGCGAAATGGTTTTAAAGATGCTTGAGCAGTTTATTTTCAGGTATCCGGAACAATGGTATCAATGGAAAAAATACCCGGAACTGAGCAGTTCCCGAAAAGTGTTCAGGCACATGGCAGAAACTGAGCTGTCCCATCCGGTATTGCTGCCTCTGCTTGAGACTCAGATTTAAATTGTTACATAACAAAAGAGGAAAGGGCTGTATATTGATACTATTCATAGAACCTGTCTCTAAAAATATAGGCATGTATGTCCCGGCCTACCCTCTCTCCCTTCTTGAGATCGCAGGGTATGTCAAAAAACAACGGCCAGGGAGCGATATAAAGGTCATATCGTTGCCAATGGATTATGGGCTTCCGCTGAACCGGGCAGGCAAGGAAAAGGTTTATAATGAACTGCTGCATCATATATCTATGCTTAAACCCCTGGGGATAGGTATTTCATGTACAGCGATATCACAGGCAGAAGAAACCATAAGCCTGTGCGAAAGAATAAAAAGGTTAGACCATAGGATATTCACCTTTTTGGGGGGATATTTCCCGACCCTCTATTATGAGGAAATTTTTAAAAGGACAGATGCCGTTGATCTTATTGTAAAGGGAGAGGGTGAGATACCTGCCCTTGATATCATAGAGAGGCTTGAAGCGGGTAAAGAGCCACGAGATATCAAGGTTCCCGGCCTTATATGGAAAGAAGGGGGAAAGCTGATATCTGCCTGTGACAGTAAACGGTTTGATCTGAATAAAAAGGCCCCCCTTGATCTTACCCTCTTAAAAAAACCTGATGCCTATGATGTGATGCCATATTCCTTTAGCAGGGGATGTCCCTTTAAATGTAATTTCTGCATGGAGGATTATATAAGGCCGGAAAGAGTGGCAGTGCCTTCAGCGGTTGCGGAGCAGGATCTGAGAAATCTTGCGAGATCATGCAGGGCAAGGGAGATAGTTGTATGTGACGCACTCTTTAAATCATATGACCTTGTTCCAGTATTAAGGGAACTCGGAATGAAGATCCATTTTGAGACACGCTGTGATCTCTTTGACCCTGAATTAATCCCCGAAATCCACGATGTATGCGGTACCCTTGCGCTGGGATTTGAATCGGCAAGCTTCAGCTCACTTAGAAGAATGAACAAGGTCAGGAGCCAAGATCATTATGAAAGATACCTGAACAACACCATTTCTATCTTCAAAAAGGCCTCTCTTTATGAAATCCCCCTGATGATGTTCATGATTGCAGGGTACCCGGGTGATACGGAGGCTGATCTGATAGAGAGTTATAATTTTGTTGAAAAACTCAGTGGCTACGGCAGCAGGGCAGGGCATATCTTCAAGATCGGTGAGTGTCATGTTTATCCGAAAACAAAGATACATGACCTCGCCCTTTCATTGCCTGATGTTGTGTTTGATGATGATGGTGTATTTGGCCAGAATGTTGTTAGAAGGCCATCATGTGATCTGGACTTTGAGACGGTCATCTCATATACAGAGAGGATATTCAGGCTTTCAAATAATACAGAAATACTGCAAAATGCCTTTTTGAAAATGGTGCCATTTTTCAGGCTCCCTGCATCATGCCTCACAGATCCTGTTATCCCTGATCATTGTTACAGAGATGGCGACAGGGATATCCTTTATGTAGACAGTGAACATCTTGAATCGCTCAGAGGGGTGCTTTATAACCTGAGAAAAAATAAAAAGGATGAATTGTCAGGCGTTAGAAGCGGAAGAGTTATAAATCTATAAAACCGGAAAAGTGTTATTGTATGAATAAAGAGGTAAGCTGTATAAATTCAAGGGCTATAATCAACTATGTTAAAAAAAACATGGGTGACCTGGATTATATATTAAAAGATCTTGATCCTGCGATAGATATATTACCTGATCCTGAATCATATCTGTGCGATGAATCCAACTGGATTTCATGCGCCGTTGCGTCAAGGCTTTATGAAAGGGCAAGGCTCTATTTTAAAGATGAGATGACCGCATTTCATATAGCCCGGTATGCGGCAGAGAATTTCCATCTGGGTTATGGGCAGCGTATTATAGTAAAGGCCTTCTTCACAATAAAAATGGGGCTCAAGAACCTTCAGAGGATTAATGATAAATGGAACAGGAACAAGAGGATTGAACTGGTTGAGATCAAAAGCAGCAGCGCCATTGTCAGGCTCCACTGGACAAAGGGGATGGATGTCTCAAAGGATATATGCCTTTACAACCAGGGCGCTTACAGCTATATGCCTGTCATATGGGGAGGCTTTCCTATCAGGGTAGTTGAGAAGGGGTGTTATTTTAGCGGAAACCCCTATTGTGAATATCATTTAAGCTGGTCATCAAAGAATAACATCAGGATCTTTCTCTCAAGATTTTTTTCATTCCGGTCAGTGTTAAACGATACCATCAAAGAGATGGAGAAGGACAAGCTCATTATTGAACATAAGTTTGAAGAGGTAAACAGGCTCAATATAGACCTCAATAACAGGGTAAAGCAGCTCCAGGCGATACAGGAGACGGGTAAGGCGATCCTTTCTGTTCTGAATCTGGATGACCTCCTTACTGTGATCATGAATACCCTCTCCAGTGTATGCAATATACAAAGGGCACTGATACTCCTTGTGAATGAACAGAAGGGCGTTCTGGAGTATCTGCATGCAACAGGGTTTGAGGGTGAACTCCCTGAAACCATATCAAGATACAGGGTGCCCCTTGACAGGGTAAATAACATGCTTGTCAGGGTTTTAAATTCAGGCAGGTCAGAGTATGTGCCTGATGTTGAAAATTCGAACTTACGAAAGGAAAATATTGTCTTAAGCTATGGCAAATCCCGGTCAGTCAATGTTGTGCCGCTTATTACAGGAGAAAAGGTGATAGGGGTTATTGCAACAGATTCGCTTGAGGTGGATGGTGTGCCTGGAGAAACACGCGATGCCCTTGAAATTTTTGCCCCCCAGATCGCCATAGCAATAGAAAATGCAAGGCTCTACAAACAGCTTAAGGAGCAGATGCTGGAACTGAAGCGTTCACATGCACTTTTAAGCAGGGCGGAAAAGCTTGCATTCCTCGGGGATCTGGCTGCAAGGCTTGCCCATGAAATCAAAAACCCGATGACTGCCATAGGTACCTTTATACAGATGCTGCCCTATAAAATAGATGATGAGGAATACAGGGTAAATTTTCACAAGATCGCCCTTGAGGAGACAGAGAGGGTAAATAACCTCATCTCAGAGCTTCTTGACCTGGTGAATATAAGAGAATCAAGGTTTGAATCAACAAATCTGCACGAACTGATAGAAAAGATGATACTGCTGATTTCACCCAAGAGTAATGCAAAGAGGATAAGGGTTGAAAGGGTTTATGATCCGGTAATTAAAAAGGTGTGGATTGATGGTGAGAAGATCAAACAGGTGATATTAAACCTGCTTTCCAATGCAGTAGAGTTCACCCCTGAACAGGGAATGATAACGATCACCACAGAAAGAGTCGCAGAAAACAGTAATGGCACCGGCATCCGCATAATAGTCGAGGATACAGGGGAAGGCATCCCTGAAAACCTGATAGATAAGATCTTTGACCCATATTTTACAACAAAGCACAGGAGCGGGGATCACAGGGGTACAGGCCTGGGGCTGTTTATTGTTCATCAGAATATAATGGATCATGGCGGCACAATAGAGGTGAAAAGCAGGGTGAAAGAGGGGACAAGATTTATTGTGACGCTCCCTGTGCAACCCCGGAATGCAAAGAAGATTATGGAAAAGCAGTTATAGATGCGGATAAAGAAAATAATCATAGCAAAAATAAAACTGCCTTTTAAAGATGAGTTTTCACATTCATTAAGGAAAAGGCTCTGGGTGAATAATAGCGCTGTGATCCTCCTTGGTGAGAATGACAGGATACTTGGAGCAGGAGAGGGCGCTCCGAGGTCATATGTGACCGGTGAAACCGCTGAAACTGTTGAACGGGATATGCTTCATCTTGTTAACAGTAAGGAGTTCCCTCTTGATCTTGAATGGGCGGAACAGATATGGGCATTTACAGATACATTGCCTTGCAGAAAGGGGATGAACGCATCCATATGCGCCATTGAAATGGCCCTGCTGGATGCCTTTGCCCGGTATGAAAAAAGGCCCCTGATAGATTATTTTTCAAAAAGATTTTTTACAGAGAATATTTTCTACGGAGCTGCCATCCCGCTGGGGGATGAGGATCTGGTGAAAAAGGTAAGTGAGAGAATAAAGGCGCTCGGCATCAATAAAATAAAACTGAAGATGGGGGCTGTGTTTTCGCATAACCGTTTAATGTGTGAGATAGTGGATAGTGTTTTTTCAGAAGGTTATGTCATGAAGGTGGATGTAAACGGTGCTTGGGATTATAAAACAGGATTAGAGCACCTTGAGCTGTTAAAGAGATTTAATATCAGATTGCTTGAACAGCCTATGTCTCCCTCAGACCCTGATATAGTAAGGTTCAGTATTGAGGCTGATAAGTATGGGATTGAACTTATGGCAGATGAATCTGTCTGCTCCCTTGATGACCTTGTTAAATTGAATGAGACAGAATGTTATCAGGTGATTAACATCAGGTTGTCCAAATGCGGAGGATTCAGGCGTTCCTTGAATATGATAGATTATTGCCGTAAGAAAGGGGTGAGGTATCAGATTGGCTGTCAGCTTGGTGAATCAGGCCTTTTATCTGCTGCCGGTCGCATACTCTCCCTTCTTTCAAGCGATGCGCTCTATTATGATGGTTCATATGACAACCTGCTTCTCGCCCGTAACATAACCAAAAGGGATGTGTCATTTGAATACGGTGGAAAGGCAGGGGCATTAAATGGCCCCGGGCTTGGTGTGGATATAGATATGAAAAAGGTGAAAGGGCTCGCTGAAAGGGTTATAACAATAAATGTATAGGAATTGTTCGTTGTCTGGCACTAAAATTGCTAATTAGAATATCAAGGAATTGGAGTCTCCCTCCTTACTTCATTCCTAATCTCAGATCGGAAGAGCACACGTCTGAACTCCAGTCACGAGATTCCATCTC
>CAZXUA010000198.1:0-8100 GCA_964643755.1 uncultured Desulfatiglans sp.
GAGATAATGAGCGGTGACTGGAGTTCAGACGTGTGCTCTTCCGATCTAAGAACCGATCTATTCGCTCATATGGGTATTGCAAGCTTCTCGGTAAAACAGACAATTGAAATGGTTTATGTAATTCCTGCCATAATTATTTCATATTGGATATACTGGCTACTGATTCAGGTCCCGTTTATAAACACCCTGTTTACCTACACCTCTCTCACAAGATATTTTCGCCGCTATCATGAGCCCGAAACCCGACTGAAGGATTTAATGAAAAAGGAATGAAGTTCACACGATAGTCAAGGAACAATGCCGGTAAAAAAGTATTTTATATAAACCGGTAGATAGTGAGTTGTAAAGTTAACCGGAAACGACTTTAAAATTAGATGTGGCAAATACAAGCTATGGAAAAAATAATATTTGCATTAGATATTAAAGATGGTTGGCCACCCGTTAGCAGTGAAGGTGTTTGGTGTGAAAAAGTCGGAAATAATTTTAGACTTAATAGCATCCCTTTCTTTATTAAAGGCCTTGCTTTTGGTGATGAGTTTGTGGCAACCCCTGATGATGTAAACAATCATATATTTGAATATAAGGTAATCAAAGAATCTGGCCATTCAGTAGTGTGGCTTATGAATATAGAAAACATAGACTTATCAGAATACATCGCTGAGATTGAAAATTTCTGTTGTAACGCAGAGGTTTTAAAGCAGTTTAAAATATATTCGATAGATATACCTCCTAATATAAATTTAGATAAATTTGATGAGGTATCTAAAAAAACTGAAAACAAAGGTGTTGTAATTGCTTACCCTACTTGTAGGCATGACTAAATGAGGCACCTAACCCTCCAATCAAGGTGATTTGCCGGTTTTTCTTGCCGATTGGAATTCATCAGATTCAATGGTCTTCATTCTTAATCGCTCATCGGCACCATTAATCCGCAAACCCCTCAAATCCTCACTGCGGGGTTTGGGGGTTAGTGTATACTTGTATTATGTATGAGTCTGTGACTATTCAAAATTGCATTTAGGATATTTAATATCGATATGATCCTGTATGAAGTTTTTACTTCTTGCCATAGGCTTAAAAGGCTCTCCTGCAAAATATTGCTGCAGGTATTATGAACCAGGGGCCAGACTGATGGATCCTAAAAAAAACAATTATGAATTTAACACGAGAGCATATACCCGCCATCAATAACCATTACAGTTCCTGTTACCTGAGCAGATGCAGGTGAAGCAAGGTATACAGCCATTGCACCCACCTCTATCGGTTCACCAAAGCGTCCAGCAGGCATCTGGTTAATGATATAGGCAAACTGGTCTTTGGGTATAAATTTGGATAGTTCGGAATTCGTAAAGCCAGGTGCAATCGCATTTACACGGATATTGTATTTACCCATTTCAACAGCCATGCAGCGTGTAAAATGATTTGCCGCTGCCTTGGCAGAGCTGTAGGGGCTCATGGGCTGGGTCTTGTTTACAATAAATGCGGCATTGGATGTTATATTTATTATCGAGCCGCCCTTGCCTGCATCCCTCATCCTCTTTCCTACCTCATAGGTCATATGGACCGTACCATTAAGGTCTGTATTAACCACATTGTACCAGTCGGTAAGCTCATCATCCATATTAAGAAGCTCATTAAAGCATGATATACCGGCATTATTGACAAGGATATCAAAATTACCAAAGGAGTCATATGCCTCTTTAACGGCCCTGCGTACACTCTTGATATCCGTAATATCACATGAAAATACCTCATGCCTGCCGTCAATAGTGTTAAGCTCGGCTAAAGCCTCCTTTGCCTTTCCTGTGTCACGGCAGAAGATGGCAATATTGGCACCGCTCTGCGCCATTGCAACAGCTATCCCCAGACCAAGCCCCCTGTTACCCCCGGTAATAAGGGCATTCTTTCCGGTGAGGTCAAAGGCATTTTTCATACTGGTAATTGACTGGATCATTTTTCTCTCCTTTTACATTCTGCTTTTATTGGATTCGGTATTCTATTTAAAGATTAAACCCTTGCAAGGGCTGCCCTGACCCTCTCAGGCGTCATGGGCATTTCAAAAAGCTTTGCACCTGTTGCATCAAATAGACCCGTTGCAATCACTGCACCCATGCCAATTACAGCAGGCTCGCCTGCGCCATGGGGCGGATCATTATCCTTTTTAAGTATCACAGTCTCTATCTTTGGCACCCATGAAAATTTTGGTATTTTATAGGTATCAAAATTTTTATCAAGCACAGCCCCTTCACTGAATCTTATGCCCTCAGTAAGGGCATAACCCATGCTCATCATGCATGCCCCCTCCATCTGGATCTTTGTCCCCTGTGGGTTTATGCAAAGTCCCATGTCATATACACAAACGACCCTTTTCACCCTGACTTCACCGGTCTTTTTATCTACCTCGACCTCACCTATATGGGCCACATAGGTATCAACATCTATACCGCATGATATGCCAATACCTCTGCCGCTTACTGGTTTTGCAGACTTATAACCAAATTTTTTGGCAGCGGCCTTCAAGACACCGATCATCTTTTCATCCGTAAGGTGCCTTAAGCGGAATTCAAGGGGATCAACACCCGCCTTTGCTGCCATAAGGCTTATCTGCATCTCCTTTGCATGAATATTATTAGGAACGCCAGGCGCCCGCCAGGGGCCTATCCTGAAAGGATGAGCGCCAGGCGGAGGCATCATCCATGTACCGTAAACATTCACCGTGTGGTGAGGTATATCGTATATGACCTCAGCGCCTCCATCACCGGCCATATATACATCATAATCCCAGAAGACAATCTTGCCCGAACCATCAATCCCTGATTTTATCTTTACAATAGCAGCCGGTCTGAAGGTGTCATAGAAAAACTCCTCTGTCCTGCTGAATGATACCTGAACCGGCCTGCCAGTAAGCTGAGCAAGCCTTGCTGCCTCAAGGGCCTCAAGGTTGGCATCCGTTGTCATTGTAAGCTTCCCGCCAAATGCCCCTCCCACAAATGGTGTAATAACCCTGACCCTGTCAGCAGGAAGTTTAAGACCTTCTGCCACTGTCCGCTGCACTCCAAAGGGAGATTGTGTTGAAGCCCATACAGTAACCTTTCCATTTTCAAAATTAGCAATACTCGTGTGTGTTTCTATGGGCGCATGAGCCACATATGCGCTTACATAAGTCTCTTCAAACAGCTCCTTTGCCAGTTTTATCCCCTCCTCAACATCCCCCTTTTTTTCCTTTGTCTGTGGCTGCACAGGGGTCTTAACAAGGTGTTCATATATATTTTTATCATTGAGGGATGTACTGGGAAGATCATATTCAGCCTTTACCATGCTTAATGCCATCCTTGCAATATCAGGGGCATTATGCAAAACAGCAATTATTTTTTCATCCTCAATAACCTGCACCCCTTCTATCCTCTTTGCCTCCGAGAGGTCTGCGCTTTTCAGTAATGCCCCATAAACCGGAGGTCTCAGGATGGCCGCATACAGCATGTCAGTGAGCCGGATATCACCGGCATATTGTGCCATGCCGGTAACCTTTTTATATGCATCCTGATGAAAATAGGGTTTGCCTATAAACTCAAAGCCATCCGGAGAGGTAACAGACGGCCTTGTTTCCAGATGTTTCTCTATTATATTTCCCTTTGTAAGGTTGCCATAGGTTACCTTTGCATCAGCCCTTTTTGTGTCAAAGACAACACCATCTTTTGTTTTTAGTCTCTCAACAGGGCATTTCAGATATTCTGCCGCAAGCAGCTTTAATACCTCCTTTGCCTCAGCAGCAGCACTCCTGACCTGAACGCCAACAATACGTATGGACATAGAACCGCCTGTACCGATATCCCAGGGGCACTTGTCAGTATCACCCATTATCATATCAACGCTCTCATAAGCCACATCAAGCTCATCAGCAACTATCTGAGGAAATGATGTAATTGTGCCCTGCCCCATGTCCACCTTGCCTATAAAACATGTAACCCGTTCGTCCGTGCCTATCCTTAAGAATGCATTAAAATCAGGGGGAGGGCCGAAACCAAACTGGGCGATTGATTTGCCCGCATTACCTATTGTGCAGTAAATGATAATGCCTCCGCCAAGCAGCCCCATTTTCTTTAAAAATTGGCGTCTCTCATGGTCAACAGGCTGGCCGGAATGGCTTTTCATGAAATTATTCATATTATTATGTTTCATAGCCGTTACCCCTTTTTCATAATTTTTGCTGCATCTTCGATGGCCTCTATTATCCTTGGATGGGCCCCGCAGCGGCAAAGGTTACCATCTATGGCGCGTACTATCTCTTCTTTTGTCGCTTTGGGATTTTCTGTGAGAATACTATGTGCTTTCATTATCATGCCCGGTGTGCAGAACCCACACTGGAGGGCATCATGATCAACAAATGCCTTTTGGATGGGGTGGAGCTTGCCATCCTTTTCAAGACCTTCAATGGTAGTAACCTTTGATCCTGCCACATCCCTGATACGCACCTGGCATGACTGAATGGCATCACCATCAATAAGCACGGTGCATGCCCCGCATAAACCTTCACCGCAACCATATTTTGTCCCGGTAAGGCCAAGCTCTGTTCGAAGCACCCATAGAAGTTTTCTGTCACCTTCGACCTCAAGTGTGACCGGTTTGTCATTAATTGTGAAACTGATCTTTTCTTTCATTTTAAGGCTCCCTCCTGCTGTTTGGATGGATATCTATAAAAATGGATTGTAAAGGATTTATCTTATTTTGCAAAGAAGTAAAAATAAAGGCCGGTTACAGAGATAATAGCCGGCCTTTATGAAAATCTAATTATTGTTTTGTTTCCGCCCTTTTCAGATTATTTGCCTTCATTATCTTTGCCATATTGTTTTCGTTAAGTGAGTAAAAGGATATAATCAGGATAGCAAGAATGCCGCATCCTGCCGGTATGTAGCATATAATATCTGCAAGTTTATCTGCTACCTCGCCCGTTACCTCCATCCCTGCAACATAGCCGATAAAAGAGAGGCCAAATCCAGCAATCGCACCAGCAAGAGAGGATGCTATCTTTATGGGCAGGGTAAACATAGACATGGTAAAGGCGCTGGCATCCTTGCCTGTTTTATAAAAGCCGTATTCCGCAGCATCCATATACATTGCCTGGCGCATAGGGCCGGCAGTTCCAAAGATAAAGCTTCCAAGGCAGATGATTCCTGTAAAATAATATTCACTCGCTGCCCCGAATGCACGAAGAAGCAGATATGAGGCTACACCCCATGCTGTTGCAAAGAGATAGGTCTTTTTCTTGCCCAGTAGATTAATCACAACAGGGGCATATAATGAGGTCACAAAACTGACAATGCTTGTTGCAAGGGTGTGCCAGCTCATCCATCCTTCATTCTTGATTATATATTTTAAAAAGTAGATTGCCATGTTAAGCAAGCTGAACAGTGCAAGCTGGTACATTACATCGGCTGCCATTAAAATCTGGAGCTGCCTGTTTACCATGACCTGTTTGATTATTTCCCAGAGGGTAATACTTCTGGATGAATCAACCTTTTTATCGGGATCATATTTTTCATAGTCCCTTGTCTGATAAAAAAGATTCCAGTAACCGAACATCTGCACAACGCCCAGTATTGCAACAGTATAAAAATATCCCCAGGAAGGACTCTGAAGGCTGAAATAATTTAACAATTTTATTATAACCAGGCTGAATACTATCTGGCTCGCCATTCCAAACTGGATATTCCTAGCAGAAATCCTGAGCCGCTCCTTAAGGTCTGTTGACATGACCGAGATAAAGCCCATGTGCGCATTAAATGCGAAATTAAGGCTGATATGACCTATGATAAAGGCGAGGGTCAGATATACAATTTTTATAAGATAGCTCAAGGGCAGGTTAGTAAAGGAAAGCGTGAAGAATATAAAGGTGATTACAGGGATAAACAGGAACCATGACCTGAACTGGCCCCACCGCATCTGTATCTTTTGAATCATACTGCCGGAGATAAATATTGAGATGGTGTCAATAGTGCCTGCTACAGACATTATAATCCCCATATGAATAGGTGATATCATGGCGACATCCGTCAGAAATATGGAATAGTACATCATACCCAGGGACATCATGAGAGACAGGCTGAAATTTGCGGCACCGTAACTGTTAACAACAATACCAGGAAGCTTTTTTTCCACTTTCAAATTCTCCTTCAAGATAATTGGTTTTGTATATTTCTTAAGCCCCGCATGATTTCCGCACAACAAGGGTTGGTTTAACAAGGATATCACGCGGTGGCAAGTGGGGATTTTCTATACGTTCAAGCATTACCTGCATGGCAATGGTTCCTATATCTGTGCATGGCTGGTGAATGGTTGTAAGCGCTGGTCTCAGCAGCTCCGCATACCTCACATCATCAAAACCTGCCACACGGATTTTTTGCGGTACAGCATAATTAAGCGCATCAAGTGTCTTCATGAGGTTGGCAGCAGTAAGGTCATTTGCACATACAATCGCTGTTGCACCGCTATCGATAACACCCTTTATAAAATCCTGATCTGCCGGATCACCGGTGTGAACCCATTTGTTTGAGGGTATTATCCCGCTGCTTATAAGCCCCTCCCGATAGCCTGATATACGAAGGCTTACAGTGGGCGCAGAGCCAGGTCTTGCAAGAAAATCTATCCTTTTACATCCCAGACTGATAAGGTGGTTTGTAATAAGGAATCCTGCAATGCGGTTATCAATGCCAACCAGGTCAAGGCCGCTTCGCTGGGGAAAAGGCACTATATCGCGATCAAGCAGAACAATAGGTATATCTGCCGATTTCATGGATGCTATAACCGTGCGATTTACCCGATCCTTGTCTTCACTCAATTCCAGGGGGGCAAAGAAGACACCTGCAACCGACTGCCTTATATAGCTTTCACATACCTGTTCAATCAGTACAGGGTCAGGGTTACCCTGTTTTCCGCCAAAATCGCCCCATAAAAGCGTATGATGATTTTTCTGGGCAAGACGGGCAATCTGGCCGCAGATGGGTTCAAATATCTCTGTACTGCCAAGGCCAGGTATCAGAAGCCCAAAACGCCATGATCTAACCTGCTCCTGAGTTTTATGTACATAGGTGCCTGACCCGACCTTCCGTTCAATCAGCCCCATATTCTGAAGGTCGTGAAGGGCTCGGGCAACTGTAGGACGCGATGCACCGAACTGTATAACCAGTTCTGCCTCTGATGGAAGGCGGTCACCCTCCTTGAGCTTTCCGGATTCAATATCCGCCAGGATATATTCGAAAACCTGGCGATGCTTAGTCTTACGGGAGTCTGCATCCACCATTTTTACAGACTGTTTATTAGGATTTTCAGCCATTTTATCTCCTTTAGAACGGCTGATACTACATATTCAATGGAGAAATTGTCAATACAACTTTTTGATTTTGGGTCAGGAGGTGTAAAAATAAAGATAGAAAGTAATCAAATATTTTTATACCCATGATTTCACAATATAATCAGCTTATTTATATAGCTCATATCATGATGATAAATCAGAGATTATGTTGAATTGTATAGTACTTTCTATTGACAATAAGCTGTCATTTATAGCAAATATGATTTTACATTATTTGTGATAAAGTAGGGCAACATGAAAAATAGAAGGTTGGATAAAAACCCAGCTCTACATTTTTTGAGGTCTTTCGTAGGGTCAGGTTTTATACCTGACCACACTGGGTGGCAAATGCACTTTTTCAATTGGGTAAATATTAGTCGCCATGTAAGCACATAACGACAAAGAGGCATCATTCAGGTTAACAGGGTGCGTTACAATACCATTTTAGGTGATAGATTGGTTTTTTCGTAGGGTTGCTTTTTGTCCCGCTATAGTCTTTGACGATGGCGGATAATACCCCACCGAAAAAGAGGTGGCATGTAAAATGCCACCCTACGTTTTTTCGGGTTTTTTTGAATATTTTAAAAATATAAATTATGGAAGCAGTTATATCAGAAAAAGATCACATAACCTTTGCAGGGATCGGTGAAGTCCTCTATGATCGGTTTGAGGATAAAACAGAGACCCTTGGTGGTGCGCCCTTTAATTTTGTCTTTCACGCACATCAACTGGCGAGCCAATTGGGTATTGGC
>CAZXUA010000199.1:0-8099 GCA_964643755.1 uncultured Desulfatiglans sp.
CTTCCGATCTTGGCTCAACAGCTCAACCCTTGCCCTTATACTGGATAATGATTCCCCTCTTAAACCTGCAACCCGGTATGAGATAGAGGTAAGGCCAGGCATAAAGGCAGAGGATGGCGCAACCATGATCAGCACTGTAAGGCGTTCCTTTATTACAGAGCGGCCTAAGGTTGTACATGCATGGTTTAAGACATGGAGGTCACCAACCCATCCGGTTGTAAGGGTTACATTTAATATGGCTGTTACAAAAGAGTCCATAGAGGAACATCTCTATATGCATCAGGGCTGGCTTAAGGAGGGGAGGGTAAAGGTAAAGGCAGAGCCGGATCGAACAGAAAAGGTGCTGCCGGATATACTGCCCCTACCCGGTGAAGATGATATTGCCCTTGTAATAGATAAGGATGACACTGAGACTGAGAAGGAGCCTGTTAAGGATTTATCCCTGTTTGATAAGATATACAATTATATAGCAGCCCTTTTTACAGATGAGCCGCAGAGGAGTGAAAATAAAGAAAAACCCGGGCCAGACATAACCGGACCGGACATAAATGAGCCAGGTACTGTCTGGCTGATTGCGCCTGTAAAAGAGCTGAAGGAAGATGAGGAGGTTTATGTCAGGGTGGAGCCGGGGCTTGAACCTGTTACAGCCACAGAGAGAGGCGCAGAAGAGCGGCAACTCCTCAAACTCCATACCTTCCCTGACTTCCATTTTAAAGGTTTTGAGTGTTACGATATAAATGATAAGAGGATATTCATAAATCCTGATGATTCCATTTCCAGCGGTAATTTATGCAACCCCATGCAGCCTGCCATACTGAAATTTTCCTCGCCGGTTTTAAATTCTGAGATAAAAAAGAATGTAAGGTTCAGCCCTCTGCTAAACAATCCGGAAACCGATGAGGATGGGGAGAATGAATACTCCCAGCTTAACAGACCCTACACCAGGGATCAGCTCTATTATTCATATGTGCCGAGGCCCCTCAAGGGAGCACAGGATTATCAGATTAATATCCACTCCTCTCTCCGTGATGAATTCGGACGTACGCTGAACAGGGGGATCACTATAAACTTTGCCACTGATCACAGGCCCCCTGACTATCAGCTTACAAACCAGATCGCCATACTTGAAAAGGATGTTGATACAGATATGCCTGTCTATGTCACAAACCTTGAAAAGTTTCATATCTGTTATGACAAAATTACTGCGCAGGGGTCAAGCTCAGGGCTCTCTAAAGAACTGCAATTGCCTGAAGTAAGGGATCTGTCAGTAAAGCTCCCGATGAAGGTAAGGGATATGCTTGGAAATGAGTCGGGTGTGGTTACGGGTTCTGTGGATACAAGACCATATATCAAAAAGTGGGAGGATTATAACAGGTTTTTTGCTGAGGTGACCCCGTTTCAGGTGCATGTGAAGATGGGCCATTTCAACACCATTGCTTGGGTAACAGAGCTTGCCACAGGCAAACCGGTTCCAAATGCAGAGGTGATCATATACAGGTCATCCCTCAATAGCCTTGCAGATACACCTGAAATACTTGCGCGGGGCACTACCGGTTCCAATGGTATTGCAACACTTGATGGGCTGATAAAACTGGACCCTGCTGCCAGGTTTATCTATGGTTATGGCATGACACGCACCATGTTTTTTACAAAGGTGGAAAAGGGGGCTGACATGGCGCTTCTCCCTATGGATTACAACTTTCTCATGAACAGCTACAGCGCATCAAACTATACTGTATATTCAGAATCAAGAGAAAAATTTGGATACATACGCACATGGGGCACAACTGCACAGGGTGTTTACAGGGCAGGGGACACTATCCAGTACAAGATATATGTAAGAGATCAGGATAATGAAAAACTGGCGCCAGCCCCTGATAATTTTTATTCCCTCAGGGTCATTGACCCGATGGACAAGACTGTTCATGAGCGGAAGGACATCACCCTGTCAAGGTTTGGCGCCTTTGACGGTCAATTTAAGGTGCCGGAAACAGGGGCAGTGGGGTGGTACCGCTTTGAACTATCAGCATCATATACAAAAAGAAGCTGGGAGCCAATGATGGTGCTGGTTAGTGATTTCACGCCATCCCCGTTCAAGGTGACAACCGACCTGAACGGGAAGCTGTTCAGGCCGGGTGACATGATCGATATTACCACCCTGGCAAAACTTCATGGAGGCGGCCCATATACTGATGCGTCTGCAAGGATTACAGCCACCCTTGCTAAAATGGCCTTTACATCCAGTGATCCATCAGCCAGGGGCTTTTACTTTGATAGTTTTTCCCCTGAGACACAGGATGAGGTTACCCTTGCCCAGAAGGAGGGGAGCATTGACGAAAAAGGGGCACTGTTGACCAGTTTCCAGATCCCTGAGAGCACAATATATTTTGGCAAACTCACAATAGAGAGTGCGGTAAGGGATGACAGGGGAAAATATATCTCATCAATGAGCAGCGCTTATTATGTATCAAGGGAGAGGTTTGTGGGGCTGAGGTCAAACACATGGATTTTAAAACAGGGAGAAATCTCATCTGTAGAGCTAATCGCTGTTGATGCATCTGGAAAGCCTCTTAAGGGTGTGCCTGTTACAGTGAGTGTGGCGCACAGGGAGACAAAGGCATCAAGGGTAAAGGGTGCAGGAAACGCATACCTGACCCAAATGAACACCAGATGGGTTGAGGATGAAAAGCAGGTGATAACATCCGTTGAAGGGGGGGTAGGGTTCAGCTTCACCCCCGGGAACACCGGCCCAATCCGGATAACCGCTTCTGTAAAGGATGCAAAGGGGAGAGAGCACCATACACGATTAGAAAAATGGGTAACAGGAAAAGATGCAGTCCTATGGGAGGATGACAATAGAAACGGCCTTGATATAGTCCCTGAAAAGATGGAATACAGGGTTGGTGAAAAGGCCAGGTACATGGTTAAGAACCCATTCCCCGGGGCAAAGGCGCTTATCACCATAGAAAGGTATGGAACCATAAAGCACTGGGTGCAGACCCTTGAAACAGCAATGCCCATCATAGAGTTTGAGATCGAAAAGGATTTTGTGCCGGGCTATTATCTCTCTGTTGTTGTTGTGTCACCGAGGGTAGAGATGCCCCTGGGTGAAAACGATGTAGACCTTGGAAAGCCTGCATTCAGGATGGGTTATGTACAGGGTAATGTAGCTGACCCCTACAAAAAGCTGTCTGTAAGCGCAACCCCTGAAATGGATACATATAAACCTGGCGACCAAGTAAAGGTAATCCTTAAGGCATCATACCGGGAAGATGTGATTGATGAGCCAGTGGAGTTTGCAGTGGCTGTGCTGGATGAGGCGGTACTTGATCTACTTATAAGGGGTATAGACTATTTTGACCCCTACAAGGGTTTTTATGAACTGGAAAATCTCGATATGCTTAATTACAGCCTCATTATGCAGCTTGTTGGCCGCCAGAGGTTTGAAAAAAAGGGGGCAGACCCGGCGGGTGACGGAGGGGGAGACCTTGGCCTGAGGAATCTGTTCAGGTTTGTAAGCTACTGGAACCCATCTATCAGGGCGGATGATAACGGAAATGCTAAAATAGAATTCGAGGTGCCTGACAACCTTACAGGGTGGCGGGTTCTTGTAATGGCGGTTACACCGGGTGAAAGGATGGGGCTTGGCCAGGGCAGGTTCAATGTGAACAGGCCAACAGAGATAAGAGCTGTTATGCCGAATCAGGTTACAGAGGGTGACAGCTTTGAGGCAGGCTTTAGCGTAATGAACAGGACAGACAAAGAGCGCGAACTGGATGTTAACATTACTGCAAGGGGTGCAATTAATACCAGTATAGAGGGTCGCCATTTGAAATCCACCGTTAAGGTAAAGGTAAAGCCGTATAAGCGCATAAACGTTTTTATGCCAGTAAAGAGTAAAGGCGAGGGCAAGATAAAATTTATTGCACGAGCAGGGGATACAATCGATCAGGACGGGACCATATTTGAACTGGATGTACGAAAAATGGCCAGCCTTGAGACATCAGCCACATATGGCACCGCTGATTCTGAAACAGTCACAGAGTCTGTCAAGTTCCCTGATAATATTAGGACTGATACAGGAAACCTCTTTGTGAAGCTCTCTCCCACGGTTATAGGCAACCTTGAGGGGGCATTTAAGTATCTGCGTGACTATCCATATACCTGCTGGGAGCAGAAGATTACAAAGGCAGTAATAGCCTCACACTATATCAATCTTAAAAAATACATGGTCCCTGATTTTGAGTGGAAGGATGCAGGAGAGATCCCTGATGCCGTGCTTGCGCTTGCTGCCAATTACCAGGCCCCGAATGGCGGCATGTCATTTTATGTGCCGCAGGATCAGTATGTCTCCCCATACTTAAGCGCATACACAGCGATTGCATTCAACTGGCTGATGGAGCGGGGATACAGGGTGCCTGAGGCTGTGGAAAAACGCCTCTATGAGTATATTGAAACCATGCTCAGGAAGGATCTTGCCCCGGACTATTATTCAAGGGGCATGAGCTCAACCGTGAGGGCAGTTGCGCTTGCAGCCCTTGCACAAAGGCAGAGGCTGGGCCTTGATGACCTGCGCCGCTACTATCCCCATGTCCAGGAGATGGATATATTCGGTAAGGCGCACTTTCTTATTGCCGCATCGCTCATAAATGGCGCTGAAGAGATAAGAAAAGAGGTTTTTAACATGATCATCTCACAGTCTGACCAGACAGGGGGCAAGTTTATCATAAATGAGATATTTGATGATGGTTATGAGAGGATACTCACATCGCCCTTAAGGTCAAATGCGGCGGCGCTGAGCGCCATACTTGCCTATGAAAAGAGTGAAGAGGGTAAAACCCTTACAAAGGATATCCCGTTTAAGATGGTGAGACACATTACCCAGACCAGAAAACAGGGGGGCAGGTGGGAGAACACACAGGAGAATATCTTCTGCATGAATGCCCTTGTGGAATACAGCCTGGCCTATGAGGCAGTGAACCCGGATATGGAGATTACCGCATCATTGGGGGATGCTGCGCCTGGCAAGGCTGTGTTCAGGGATATGACTGATGCCCCGGTTACACTGAAAAGGCCCATAGAAAATGATGACCCCGGAATGAGCAGCCAGGCACAGATTAATATGGATGGTGAAGGCAGGTTCTATTACAGCGTGGGTATCTCCTATGCACCAAAGGAGATGAAAAGGGACAATATTGATGCCGGCATTGATATAAGAAGGGAATACAGCGTGGAGCGGGATGGCAAATGGCTGCTTCTTAAAACCCCCATAAAAATAAAAAGGGGGGAGCTTGTGAGGGTGGATCTTTACCTCTCCATCCCTGCGGCCAGAAACTTTCTTGTGGTGGATGATCATGTGCCTGGAGGGCTTGAGCCTGTTAACAGGGATATTGCAACAGCATCGACCGTTGATGCAGACAAGGCCAAATCAGATTATGCAGAAGACTCATGGTTTTTCCATTATGGCGACTGGTCATATTACGGCATGTCAAGGTGGAGTTTTTACCATAAGGAGCTGAGGCATGATGCAGCAAGGTTCTATTCTGAGCACCTCTCTCCCGGTAATTACCATTTGTCATACACGGCGCAGGCGGTTGCCTCAGGTGAATTTACAGTCATGCCTGCCCATTCAGAGGAGATGTATGACCCGGATGTGTTTGGCAAGAGTGCTCCTGCTGTTTTGATTGTGGAGAAACAATAAATGACCTGTACGCCTATTTAATATTAAGTATATTGGTATAAATAGGTTGACTTGTATTCACCACGAAGAGCACGGAGAACACGGAATAAAAACTTAAAAAGGAAAATGCTAAGCTAATGCTAAAAAGAGGGTCATTCCCCGACTTGACCGGGGAATCCAGAAGTATTGTAGAAAAGATTAAATAATGTTTTATCAGAGATAAAAATGATCCTATTTATCAGGTATATCACAGGGTGTTTTCATAACAGGTATATTAAGGCCTCTGCCATCACAATCGCCCTTGCCGCATTCACTGTAACCTTTAAAACCATAATCGACATCAAACCCATACCCAAAACCCTTGTCCCTGACGCATCCGATATAAGAAGGGTTCGCCTGCTGGACCGTAACCATGTGCCCCTTACTGTAACCTATCAGAATGCTTGGAATACACATGACTATGTGCCCTTGTATGAAATACCCGAATTCATGCAAAAGATGTTTATAATAGCGGAGGACAAAAGGTTTTACAGCCATTCGGGTGTTGACTGGTTTGCACGACTAAATGCTGTATTGCAAAACATGCGCTCTATGGGGGGTGTCAGGGGCGCAAGCACCATAACCGAACAGGTTATAAAGATGATCCATCCCCGCCCGAGGACCACTTGGTCAAGATGGCTTGAAGGCATTGAGGCGCAGGTGCTTGAAAGGGTTTTCTCAAAGGCCGAGATCCTTGAATTTTACCTTAATGAAGTCCCATACGCCTCTAACCGGAGAGGCATTGTGCAGGCGGCCCGCTTCTATTATGACCGTGATATTGATACCCTTAGCAGAAAAGAGATGCTTGCGCTTGCGACACTGGTTCGTGCGCCATCAAGGCTTGATATGCGGAACGATCCCGGACGTATAAATGGTCCAGTAAATAGACTGGCACAACTCGCAGTAAGACAGGGGTTTATGGATGAAAAGGATTTATTGCCGACCTTGAGGGAGGATATAAAGCTTCAGAGCGCCGGTTTTCCTGTTGATGCTGGCCATTTTGCAGATTTTATTTTGAGTAAACCAGAAAATCTCAAATATGTTAAAAAGGGGGAGGTCATCACTACCATTGACTCATCCATCCAGAGGGCAGCAAAGAGCATACTTGATAACCACATGAAGACTTTAATTGATAAAGGGGTCAAAAATGGGGCTGTGCTTGTTGTGGATAACAGAACCAGAGAGATCAATGCATGGGTCGTTAATGGCACAAGGTCAGAAGATGTTCAGGGAAGCTGGATAGACGCAGTTACAGCGCCCCGTCAGCCCGGCTCCACGCTTAAACCATTTGTATATGCCCTTGCCCTTGAAAAGGGCTGGTCACCGGTCACTATTATTGATGACGCACCCCTTTCCGAGGCGGTAGGTAACGGGCTTCATGTCTACAACAACTACAGCAGGATACATTATGGCAAATTGCCCTTAAGACAGTGCCTTGGCAACTCGCTCAACATCCCTGCATTAAAGGCGCTCAGGTTTATCGGTGTAGAGGATTTTCTTCTGTGCCTTAAAAGAATGGGCATGCAGAGCCTTGAAAAAAGACCTGATTATTATGGTGACGGCCTTGTGCTTGGAAACGGGGAGATAACACTTTTTGAACTGGTGCAGGCATATGCAACCCTTGCTTCCCAGGGTCTGTTTATGCCCCTTAGGATGATTTTAAATGAGATGCCTGAAAATGGGCCGGCAAGGATATTCTCCCCGGAGGCAGCATCCCTGATTGGGAATATCCTTTCTGATTCAAACGCAAGGAGACTTGAGTTTGGCTCCGGCGGTGTGCTTAATTTCCCTGTGCAGACAGCGGTAAAGACAGGCACCTCCAATGATTACCGTGATGCCTGGGCAGTTGGGTATACGGATCATTATACGGTCGGTGTATGGATGGGGAACCTGGATAGAGAGGCCATGAATAAAATCACAGGTGCAAAGGGGCCGGCAATTGTGCTCAGGTCTGTGTTTGCAGAGCTGAACCGTGATCATGATACCGAACCCCTTTACCTGAGCCCGAAGCTTGTGCAGGCGAATGTATGCAGGGATACAGGGCTTATGAATGACGGCAACTGTCTTACAGTAAGTGAATGGTTTATACCAGGCTCAATCCCTGATAAACCTGCGAAGGCAGTGACACCGACAGAAGAGGGTGTGGCAATGATCCAGCCATCACCCGGCCTCCTTCTGGCCATGGACCCGCGCATACCTGATGATCATGAGGCATTTATGTTCCGGCTTTCAGGGGTCAAGGATAATTCAAGGGTGGAATGGTATGTGGATGAAAAACTCACAGCAGTAACAGAATCAGGGGATTATCTCTGGCCAATGGATAGAGGAAGCCATAAGATCGGAAGAGCGTCGTGTAGGGAAAGAGTGTAGGATAGGGTGG
>CAZXUA010000200.1:0-8032 GCA_964643755.1 uncultured Desulfatiglans sp.
CGTGACTGGAGTTCAGACGTGTGCTCTTCCGATCTAAACAATCAGCCTGTCTAACAGCAGATTACTCGTAAATATAACAACAGGCAGACGACTTAAAATCCCTGGATTTGCCAAAATAATATTATATAATAGCCCTGTTCCAGGCGCCCCGGAATTTAATAAAAAATATTGATACAAAAAGAGAGAGAAAGGGATAATCATGTGTAAAAAATTAATTTTTGTTTTTTCTATATTCTTAATATATTACACATCAGTTACAACCTTTGGTGCAGATGAGCCGCAACTTGAACTTGCTGTAAAGAAGGTTGATCGCGTCAGCGATGAAGAGGTCATAATTCAATATGGTGTCATTAACAGGAGGGATTTTGACTGCTTCAATGTAAGCGTAGCCTTCAAGATAATGGATGGAGAGGTTCCGGTGGGTTGCAAAGAAGTAAAAGAGACAATTCCAAAAGGGGCTGATGGAACAGATATAAAAGAGGTTAAAATAAAGGTCCCTGCCAAAGCAAAGGAGCTAAACATCAAAAGCACAATATTTTTCAGCGCTAAGCGTTACCGCATTGAAAACTGGTTTTCAGGCTGCAAGGATTTTAAATAATGGTTTGAGGTCTGCGGTTTAAGGTTTAAGGTTATTAGTCATGTTCACCTTGCACCTTACACCGCATACCGTAAACCTACCTTCAGCACCCCTTCTTCACCCCGAATTTGGAGAGTATATCCTCCATAAGGCACCACTTTGTAAAGGCCGACTGAAGCAGGTTCAGCCCTACAAAGGCGGTAAAAAGGTGCCAGTAAGGGCTGTGAAGATAGCCCAATGCAAGGGAAATAATAATGAAACTTCCGGCAATAGCCCTGATAATCTGTTCCATTCGCATAGCTTTTACCTCCAGATAATTTTAGGTTCCTTTCTTATGGGTATCCTCTGATACCTGAATCTGGGATACCCTATCATAAGAGCCCCAAAGGCCTGATGTTTTTCAGGAAGCGCAAGCGCCTCTTTAAGGGGCGCATAATTTGCCGCAGCAGTCATGAAAAAGCCTGCCCAGCAGCCGCCAAGCCCCTGGGCCGAGGTTATTAACTCAAGGTTAGCAAGCGCAATAACACAGTCATTCTGGGCCAGGCGGTTTTCTTTATCACCATATGTAATGATAAGGGCAGGCGCCTCCCTTAATATGACATCTGTCCCGGCATCAAAGTCCGAAATGAGTTTTCCCAGATGAGGGTTGGGATTTATGCCCGGCACACCTTCACTCAAAACTACCCTGAAAAAGTCTATTACAAGCCCTGCATATCTCTTTATCTCTCTCCTGTCTGTAACAACAAGCCACCTTACACCCTGTGAGTTACGCGCTGTGGGTGCATAGCGGGCAATATCTATAAGCCTTGTAATCTTTTCCTGTGAAACAGGTTTATCCTTGTATGCCCTTATAGAGCGTCTCCCCTTGAAAAATGCCTCACACTGCTCGGTTGTAAGCCTGAACTCCTCTTTAACCTCCTCAAACCTGTGGATATCAAGGCTTCTGTGTTTTAATGCCCCGGTCGGGCATACTGCCACACAGTGTCCGCACCTGATGCACATCCCCTCAATATCTTTAACTGTAGTAGGGGGAGTCTCTTTGTGATATTCAAAAAGCCTTGACGGGCAGACAGCAACACACAGGCCGTCCTGATTGCATTTATCCTTGTCTATCTCTATGAAGTCCATGAGTTAATCCTTTTGTTTTTTGTAGGGGCAGACCTATGTGTCTGCCAGTTTTTTAATCACATCAATGGGCAGACACGCAAGTCTGCCCCTGCATTATTTCCGAAGATTTATAGCCAATTACTGCCGATTTCGCAAATATTTCAATAATTTTTTTCCAGTGTACATCCAAAAACTGTTGTTTTTTGATGTGAATAGTCAGCTATTAGCGTTCAGCTTCAAGCAAGATATATGAAAAAAACGGGTTGGCTGACAGCTGATAGCTGAATGCTGATAGCTTCATTCAGGGCTTTTACTGAATGGATACTATCTATATAGTCCTTGGCTGTATAATGGCATTTTCAGGGCAGGCAAGGATACATGACCCGCACTCATCGCACCTTTCACCTATCATGGTGTACGGGTTCCCTGGCTTAACCGCCTTGAATGTGCATACATTAAAACAGGCGCCGCACCCTGTGCATCTTTCCTTTATAATGACATTACCTGGCGGGTTAAACTCTGCCCCGCCAAAGGCAAATCTTTTTCTTAAAAGCTTATGATCACGGGTGACCATCTCATAATCAAAGTCGTAGATATCACCCTTTCCCCTGTGCATAACAAGATTTCTGGTGGCAGGATATTTTTTCATATCAAAAAGGGCTACCCTGAACTGCTCATTTGTCTCTGCCTTTTTTCTTACCTCTTCCTCGGATAGTTCCCTTACATCACCTGTAATCCTGATGGTGTATCCGGGTTCAAAATGGGGCACACCATTCTCATCTGAACCCGAAATCTGTGTAGAGGGATACATGCCACACACTGCCAGATTGCGGGTCTTTATCATCTGCCTGTAAAAGGGTTTAATGAACATCGTCCGCAAATACAGCCCCTCTCATCCCATGCATAAAAGTGGGCTACCCTCGAATGCACACAGCCATCCTCTATGGTTGAAAATACAAGAAAACCTATTTTTTCTATATACTCAAATATCTCTCTCAGTTGCATCATTACCTCCTGAGCATAAGATTCAAGGTTCAAGATTTACGAAAAAACCTTGCGCCTTACACCTTGAGCCTGTCTTTACAGTTTATTTTTCTGGCAAGGCCGATAGTTTTCGGTTATGTATTCTTATCATATAAAGTAAATACATGGGAGTCTGAAAATGGCAGAAAGAAAATATGCGAATCTAATCACAATCAATCTTAACAGGGGTAAGGATGAGATAGGCACCCTTTTGTATCAGTTTAACAGTGATACCCAAAAAAACACGCCCTTTTTTTTAGATGTAGCATGGATATGGCCAAAACCTGAAAAGATAGTGATGGAGGGAGACTCCCATTCCCATGAATTTGATGAACTGGTCACCCTTTTTGGCACAAACCCCGACGACACAAGAGACCTTGGCGGTGAGGTGGAGTTCTGGATTGAGGATGAAAAATATGAACTCACAAACAGTTGCCTTATTTTTATACCTAAAGGAACAAAACACTGTCCCATTATCTTTCACAAGGTGGAAAGGCCTATATTCCATTTTATAATCGGCCAGGCAGGGAAATATAAGAGGTAGTGTACAGCCCTGATGAATCTGTATTGATTGCGTTTCATGTGTAGGGGCACGAGGCATCGTGCACGCAAAGGTCAATTAGTAATTTTTTCATGCCTTGAGAAATTTTTTCAGACTTACAGTTGCAACCCTTTTTACAATATTTAGCTTTACCATATTTTTATATCGGTATAATGTGTTGCGATTTCATATTATTCAATCTCATAACAGATGGTAATTATTATGTTTTTAGAAGATATCATTATCAAGGGGGCAAGGGAGCACAACCTCAAAAATATAGATGTGAAGATCCCCAGATTTAAACTGGTTGTTATTACAGGGGTTTCAGGAAGCGGCAAATCAAGCCTGGCATTTGACACCATTTATGCTGAGGGGCAAAGAAGATATGTGGAGTCACTCTCATCCTATGCCCGCCAGTTTATAGACCAGACCGAAAAACCAAAGGTGGATTATATAGGGGGCTTAAGCCCTGCCATTGCCATTGAGCAGAAGGCTGTAAGTAAAAACCCAAGATCAACGGTCGCCACTGTAACAGAGATATATGACTATTTAAGGGTGCTCTATTCAGGCATAGGCATACCCCACTGCCCCAAGTGCGGTAAAAGGGTGCAGGCACAGTCTGCCCAGGAGATAGTGGAACAGGTAGCAGCGCTTACCCCTGGAACCCGTTTACAGATACTTGCCCCCCTTGCACGTAACCGCAAGGGGACATTCAAAGATACCTTTATTAATGCCAGGTCAGAGGGCTTTACCAGGGTGCGCGTGAATGGCGAAACAAAATCCCTTGATGATGATATTACCCTGGATAAGAATAAAAAGCATAATATTGAGCTGGTGGTTGATAGACTTGTTGTACCTGATGAAAATGAAGAAAAGGACTCATTCATTACAAGGCTCACTGATTCCGTTGAAACCGCACTTAAGGCAGGCGACGGGCTTATTGTAGTTGACAAGGGTGATGGCGATGAGTGGTTGTTATCAGAGCTAAACTCATGCGTGGACTGCGGTATGAGTTTCCCGCGTCTTACACCGGCCATGTTCAGCTTTAACTCACCCATTGGCATGTGCCCTGAGTGCAACGGCCTTGGAACAAGGCTTGAGGTTGACCCTGAACTCTTTTATGACCCTGACAAGACCATCAACCAGGGGGCCGTCCGCACATGGGGCGAGATAGCCAAAAAAGGTCATGGCGGAAGATACAAGATAGCAAAACAGATTGTGGAGCAGTTTGGCCATAATCTTGATACCAAATGGAAAGAGCTCTCAAAAAAATGCCAGGATGCCATACTTTATGGCGGTGCAAATATAGTATGGAAATGGGATAACACCCGGAGCAGCGGTGAGTACAAGGGTATTCACGAGGGGGAGGTAAATTCCATACGAAGAAGATACCACCAGACAAAATCGGAGTTCACTCGCAGGTGGTATGCATCATTCATGAGCACACAACCCTGTGCAACCTGTAACAATAAAAGACTCAGGCCTGAGGCATGCGCAGTTACAGTAGGCGATAAAAATATTATTGAAGTTACAGAGATGTCCATAGGTGAATCATTCGCTTGGATAAAAGATCTTCTCCCCAGAATGACTCAGGAAGAGAGGGAGATTTCAGAAGAGGTATTAAAGGAGATCGGTGAGAGGCTACAGTTTTTGCTCAATGTCGGGCTCCATTATCTCACCCTTGACCGCCATGCCTCAACCCTTTCCGGTGGAGAGGGGCAGCGCATCAGGCTTGCGAGCCAGATAGGCTGCGGGTTATCCGGCGTGCTTTATGTGCTTGATGAGCCATCGATCGGCCTTCATCAGCGTGATAACCGCAGGCTGCTTGATACACTGGTCAGGTTAAGGGACCTTGGTAATACTGTGCTTGTTGTTGAACATGATGAAGAGACCATGCAGACAGCAGACTGGATTGTTGACCTTGGTCCTGGCGCAGGGGTAAACGGTGGAGAGGTGGTTGCAGAGGGGCCGCTTAAAAAGATCATTAAAAATAAAAACTCGCTCACAGGTAAATACCTGAACGGGACATTAAGGGTATCTTCACCAAACATTCACAGACGGCCTTCAAACGGCAAATGGATAACCATAGTGGGCGCAGAGCAGAACAACCTTAAAAAACTGGATGTGAGCTTTCCGCTTGGGCTGTTCACATGCGTTACAGGGGTTTCGGGGAGCGGCAAGTCATCACTCGTGGCCCAGACCCTCTACCCTGCCCTATCAAGGGCGCTGCACAACTCGGATGAAAGGCCTGGCAAACACAAACGCATTAACGGGCTTAGCCATGTAAACAAGGTCATTAATATTACACAGTCACCAATAGGCCGTACACCCCGCTCAAACCCGGCCACCTATGTGCAGCTCATGAACCATATAAGGGATCTATTTGCCCAGCTTCCTGATTCACGTGCAAGGGGCTACCAGCCTGGCCGCTTCAGCTTTAATGTAAAGGGCGGCAGGTGCGAGTCATGCCAGGGACACGGTAAAAAGCGTGTGGAGATGCATTTTCTGGCCGATGTCTGGGTAACATGCAATGTCTGCAAGGGTTCAAGGTTTAATAAGGAGACCCTGCAGGTACACTATAAGGGAAAGAATATTGCTGATGTTCTTGACATGGATGTTGATGAGGCCCTGAAGTTTTTTAAAAACATCCCGAATATCAGGAAGATCATACAGACCCTGTCTGATGTTGGGCTCGGGTATGTAAAACTGGGGCAGAGCGCACTCACCCTTTCAGGCGGGGAGGCCCAGAGGGTAAAGCTTGCAAAGGAGCTTGCCAGGGTTGCAACAGGGGACACAGTGTATATACTTGATGAACCCACAACAGGCCTCCACTTTGCAGATATCCAGAAACTGCTTGATGTTCTCCACACGCTGACAGATGCAGGTAATACTATAATAGTAATTGAGCATAACCTTGATGTAATAAAGACAGCAGACTGGGTAATAGACCTTGGCCCTGAGGGGGGTGATGAGGGAGGTTATATTGTTGCCCAGGGCACCCCTGAGGATGTGGCAAAGGTTGATAAGAGCCATACAGGCAGGTTTTTAAAGGAGATACTGGGTAAAAAATAATTTACTGAGAACTTTGCAGCTACTCCCTGCGAAATCTCTGGATAGCTCAATTGAGATATTCTGAGACACAACAGCTTTTCATGCCCTAAAATCGTCATTCTCCGGTTTTGACCGGAGAAACCATGTTGTTGTCACCATTCACAAAGAAAAGGTCAAACTCAAAATCAAGGGTTCTGCAATTCTGTTTCTGAAAGACCTTTTAACCTGTTATCTTTTTTCCAGCTCAATTGATATTTTGAGGTATGCCCTGCATTTCACTCTATTTCACATATAATACCCATTTCATTACCCATATAAATCGACATTACCTAATTGCCATTTATCGGTTTTTTGCCATCTTGCATTCTGTCCTCTACCAAGGCATTCGATCATATTTTCAGACCTTAGCTTTTTCATAATACGTCTGATCATATCTATGCTTACATTCGGACATTTGTTTTGAAGCTCCGACACACTGAAAGTACCATTAAAGTTATCAATAGATTGCAGGACAATTCTTGTTTTCTCACCTTTTGGGATCTGTAGCTCTCCAAGACGCTGTTCAAACTCCTGACATGATAATCTGAGAATGGAAAATAGATAGTTAATATAAGGCCATGGATCATGTTTTCCTTCATGCCATCCTTTTGAACTTAGCTCCAGGGTTTCATAATATCTTTCCTTGTTCTGCTCAATAATGCGTTCAAGACTGATATATCTACCCACATCTATCCCATAATGATAACACTGTAACAGAAACAAAAGCCTTGATACACGCCCGTTACCGTCACGAAAAGGGTGTATGCATAAAAAATCCAGATTAAAGGCAGCTACAATTATGAATGGGTGTATTTTCGAAGCATTAATGGCGGCGTTATAGAGTTCCAGCATCTCCTTCATGCTGGCCGGCGTATCTATTGCAGAAACGGTTTTAAAGCGAATGCGTGCCTGTCCATCAGGGTATTTTTCAATAATATCTCCATCTTTTTCCTTGTATTTCCCGGCATCCCATATCTTCCCACGTGCAAGTTTATGCAGCTTTAAAATAGTTTTTTCAGAAACAGGAAGCTTCTCTTTCTGATCATGAATCAATGCAAGTGCCTGCCTGTATCCGCTTATTTCCTCTTCATCCCTGTCCTTGAGTGCAGGTTTACCAAACAGGATAGTCCCTATCCTTGATTTGTCTGCTTCCACACCTTCAATTCGATTAGAGGATACAGCACTCTCAATAAGGGCATTTTCACGCAATACCTTAAGTCTTTGAGGCGATTGTCGTGTGAATAATTCCTGTCTTCCCTTTGATTCACTGATATCAGAAAGGTACCAGGAGGTTATGGCTGGAATTGATTCAAATTTACGTGTAAACATTTTCATTGTCATCATGGCATCTTTTCTCCAATAAAGACTATCACAGTAGGTGCGTTAGATTAATAGCATCATATCGATAACGTTTCATATATTCTTCCTCTATGAGCCGCACCTTCCATTTCTCTTCACCTGTCTTCAGGTTTTCCAGGTTGTTGTCACCGTTCACAAAGATAAGGTCAAACTTGAAATCAAGATTTCAGTAATTCTGTTTCTGAAAGACCATATAACCTGTTATCTTTTATCCAGCTCAATTGATATTTTGAGGTGCGTCCTCCATTACATAAACCTCTATCATGGTTGACTGTTCAGTGGCTCAATCATTAAGATCAACAGAATCAAACCCCGGGCGCAAAAAAGCCCTTGCA
>CAZXUA010000201.1:0-7819 GCA_964643755.1 uncultured Desulfatiglans sp.
TTTATTACAGGAATAACCCGGATAAAAGGATCAATGAGGCGGGTGTCCGGTTAAGCCTCGAGACATTTGAGCTTGCCCCTGAATATTACATAACACTGAAAAAACCCTTTGCGCTTAAAACAAACAGGGATACAGGTAATATAAAATATCTGCTCATTACAGGGGTGAGTGAAAATGGGGCGCGCTGTTTGGATGCAGAGGGAAACGAGAGGGAGATCAATAAGGAGTTTCTCTTTGAAAACTGGGGAGGCTCTGTATCATGGATATTCCCTGTTTATGCCGGAGATCAGATATATGGTATCGGCATGGAAGGCCCGGCTATCAGCCGGTTACAGAAAACCCTTCAGGCAAAAGGTTATCTGGTGCAGGTGAACGGGGTATATGATATAACCACGTTAAATGAGATGAAACGTTTTCAGGGCGATTTTGGCCTGCGTGTTGATGGTGTTGCAGGGCCAAGGACAAATGCCCTTTTATATCAGATGGCAGAATGAGATGAGTTATATCAATCAGGCGCTTAAAAAGGCTCAGAAGGAGAAGGATGCCGGACGCATAGGCTACATCAGGTCTATCGGGGGGGGAGGCGCGAGTACAGCGAGGGTGTCAGGCAGGCAGTATATATATGCTGGTCTTGCGCTTATAATACTGGTTGCCGGAGGCATCTTCTATATCATCAAGGTTAACAGTGAAAAGGGCGCTGAAACAGCTTTAAAACCTTCTGCTATCGAACATGCCACAGATATGCAAGGGCAAAACCTAGATATTGCGGTTCAAGCAAAGGTAATATCAGAGGAAAAAAAGGTTACTGGTGAAGATAACAATAAAAAGGTCATGACAGAGACAGTAGAAGAGTTGTATAAAAAGGCGCTTCTTCTGCTGAAGGAGAAGAGGGTAAAAGAGGCCTTAGCCATTTACTTGGAGATACTTGATAAAGACCCTGGCCATTTTGCCTCCTTAAATGATATAGGGGTGCTCTACCTCCAGGAGGGCAAATATGTCAGTGCCATTAATAATCTTGAAAAGGCGGTCAGGCTTAACCCAGGGTTTGTGAACCCCTGTTATAACCTGGCCTGCGCCTATGCCCTGAATAATGAGCCTGAAAAGGGTATGGTCTATCTGGAAAAGGCAATTAGCATAAATAAAGAGGTAAAGGCATGGGCGAAAAATGACCCTGATCTTAAAAACCTCACGGGGCAGAGCGGGTTTACCGCCCTGATTGAGTGAATAGACAAATTATGATAAAAGGTGCAAATTCCATAAAACAGAAGGGTAAATTATGCGAGTGAAAAATTTCGTAACAATCGGCGCTCTTTTTTTGATGGTCTCTATTTTTACGGCAGGCACAGTATACAGCGCGCGTACGAGTGAAGGGGATGAAATAACCTCTTCAGCCGGTGAAGAGGCCGCATCAGATCAGCCTCCAGCCATTAATGAAGATTTTTATCCCCCTGCCATTCCTGCTGCCAGACAGGAAGTTACACCCGCTGCCCCTGAAAGAAAGGCTGAAGCGCCCGGGAAAGGCGCAGGGCGTAAAAAGGCAGATGCACGCCTGATCTCCATTGATTTTGATAATGTGGATATCAATCTTCTGATCAAATTTATAAGCGAGCTTACAGGTAAAAATTTTCTGGTTAATGAAAATGTCAAGGGAAAGGTCACCATCATTTCACCCTCCAAGATAACTGTTGATGAGGCATACAGGGTCTTTGAATCTGTGCTTGAGGTGCATGGTTTTGCAACAGTTCCATCAGGGAGCATCACAAAGATAGTTCCTGTGGCCGAGGCCAGGACAAAAAATATTGAGACCCTTGTTGGCGATGAAAGGATGAGGCCTGAAGACAAACTTGTCACACAGATAATCCCCCTTAAATATGCAAACCCGAAAGAGCTTGAAACATTATTCAAAAACTTTACCTCTGCAAAGGGCGGTAACCCGATAGTCTCTTATGACCCTACAGGGATGCTTATTATCACAGATACCAAATCGAATATTTCCCGCCTCATGAAGATTATAGAGGCGCTGGATGTGCCCGGCACAGGTGAGATGATAACAGTAATCCCCCTTAAAAATGCATCAGCGCAGACAATGGCGACAAACATAGGCACTGTTTTCAGGTCAACTGCCGGCACCGCAAGAAGGGCCAATACGCCAGTGGCCGCAAGCTCCCAGATAATCGCTGTGCCGGATGAAAGGATGAATGCAATCATACTGCTTGCCTCAGAGGTTGATACCATAAAAATAAAGGGGCTTATTGAGCTCCTTGACAGGGAGATACCAAGGGGAGACGGCGGCATACATGTGTACCCGCTCCAGAACGCTGACGCAGAGGAGATGTCAAAAACCCTGATGGCCATTCCAAAGGAGACCCCGAAGCAGGGTGAGCAGAAGGGCACAGCCCCCGTGCTTTCAAAGGATATCAAGATAGTGGCGGACAAGGCCACAAACTCCCTGATCATAACCGCTGAAAAGGCCGATTACATGATCCTTGAGAATGTGATCCATGAACTGGACAGGCCAAGAAGCATGGTCTACATAGAGGCGCTGATCATGGAAGTGAGCATGAGCAACAAGCTTGAGATAGGGGTGCAGTGGCAGGTGGGCAAGGAGGGTGACAACGCATCTGTGTACAGCGCCTCTAATCCGGGTGTTAATAATTTTCCCTCCCTTAATTCAGATGGAAGCGTGAGTTTGCCTACCGGCCTTACATACGGGGTTCTGGGAAACACCATCACTATCGGGGGTGTGGAATTTGCCGATATAGGCGCTGTTTTCAGGGCATATGCAAATGATTCTGATGTTCAGATACACTCAAGGCCGCAGATAATGAGCCTTGATAATGCAGAGGCTGAGCTGAAGGTCACAGATGAGGTGCCCTTTATATCAAGAAGGGATGAAAACACCTCAACAGGCACAACAGGCTATAGCAATTATGAATTTAAGGAGGTAGGCGTAAAGCTGAAGATTACGCCTCAGATCAACCAGGAAAGGTTTGTGAGACTCAAGATCGAACAGGAGGTGAGCCAGGTATTGAGTTTTGATGAGGCAGGGCAGCCCAGAACCTTTAAAAGGATAGCAAATACCGTGGTGAGGATTAAGGACGGTCAGACAGTAGTAATCGGCGGCCTTATAGATTCAAAGGACAACCGGACAAATTACAGGGTGCCTTTATTAAGCCGTGTTCCAATCCTGGGGTATCTCTTCAGGTCAAAGACCAATTCACAGGATAAAAAGAATCTCTATATCTTCCTGACGCCCCGTATTCAGGCAAACCCTGAGGAGGTAACAACCCTTTTCGAAGAAAAAAAGGAGCATATCAGCTCCATACAGGAGGGGGCTATCAGGTTGAATAATGATGGCAGACTCACAGAAGATATGAGGCTCGCTGGCATGGGTTATAAATATCTTGAACTAAAAGAATATGACAAGGCCATTAAATATTATGAAAAGGCCCTTGAAAAAAATCCGCAAAATCCCTATGCGATCCTGAATATCGGCTATATAAATCAGATGCAGGGAAATAGCGAAAAGGCAATCGAGATGTATGAAAGGCTTATAGCAATGGCTCCAAAGGATGTTGCGGATGAATCCACTGATCCTTTAAGGGCAGGTAAAAGGCTTACTGATATAGCAGCAGAAAACCTGAAATCATTAAAGACAGATAAATGATATGAAATCCCTCGGACAGATACTTCTTGAACTAAAACTGATTACACAGGAACAACTGGATGAAGGCATGAAGACCCAGGAGGAAAAGGGTGGACTGATCGGCGAAATACTTGTCAGAAAAAAGTATTTGTCCGAGGCCGGTCTTCTTAAGGCGCTTGGCATACAGTACAATATGGATTACCATACCACCATTTCTGTTAGTGAGCTGAATACCGAATTTACAGAAAAGGTGCCAATACAGTACCTTAAAAAATACTGCATGATACCGCTTATTACCAGGGACTCTAAAAAGATAGCCATAAACAACCCTGTAGACTTTCAGCCCCTTGATGACCTGAAGCTCCAGCTTGGAATGAAGGATGCAGAGACTGTGCTTGCACCAAAGGCGGAGATAATCTCTTCAATAAATTTCATATATGACAGTAGCCAGGACTCAGCAGAACAGGTACTGCAGGACATGCATGATGAAAGCTCTGACTCCATAATCTCCGCCATTCAAGAGGCAGGTGACCTGCTGGATGACACAAGCGATGCGCCAATAATCAAGCTTGTAAATGTCATGCTCTCACAGGCGGTAAAGGACAAGGCAAGCGATATCCATATAGAGCCGACCCAGAAGGGGCTCAAGATCAGATACAGGCTCGATGGCATCCTTTACGACATGATCTCCCCCCAGAAGCAGATACAGGCAGCGCTCATATCCCGCATCAAGGTTATGGCAGATATGAACATAGCTGAAAAGAGGCTTCCCCAGGATGGCCGTATTGAGATAAGGATAGGCGATAAAAACATAGATATCAGGGTATCAACAATACCCACCGCCTATGGCGAGAGGGTTGTTTTAAGGCTGCTGGACAAGACAAAGATATTTATCAGCGTATCAGAACTGGGCATGCCAGCGGAAAGGCTTGGTGAATTCAATGAACTCATAAATGCCGCGCATGGTATCTTTCTTGTCACAGGGCCAACCGGGAGCGGAAAGACAACCACCCTCTACGCCGCGCTATCACAGATAAACAATACGGATAAGAATATCATAACCATTGAAGACCCTATAGAATATCAGCTTGAGGGGGTGGGCCAGATACAGGTAAACCCCAAGATAGACCTCACCTTTTCAAGGGGCTTACGTTCCATAGTAAGACAGGACCCTGATGTAATACTTGTAGGCGAGATAAGGGACCTTGAAACAGCAGAGATCGCCATACAGTCTGCGCTTACAGGCCATCTGGTCTTCTCCACCCTCCATACAAATGACGCTGCCAGTGCGGTTACAAGGCTTACAGACATGGGCATAGAGCCATTTCTCGTTACATCATCGGTTATAGCCATACTGGCGCAGAGGCTTGTCCGCGTAATCTGCCCTGTATGTAAAGAGGCATATAACCCGGATGAGCAGTCCCTGCTCAAGGTGGGTATAACACCTGAGATGCTTAAAGGGAAAACCATATACAGGGGCAGGGGATGTGCCTCATGCCTTAATACAGGCTATTCCGGCAGGACAGGGATATTTGAACTCCTGATAGTTAATGAGGCAATACAAAACCTGATACTTAAGACCTCTGATTCAAACGCAATAAAACAGAAGGCAATTGAGAACGGTATGGTTACCCTCAGGCAGAACGGGGCACAGAAGGTGCTCAATGGCATTACCACGATAGAGGAGGTGTTCAGGGTTACCTACCAGTAGATGAGTTTTTAAAACCTTGTATTTTATAAAAATAAATGCTATGTTTTCGCCAGTTTATGGACGGTTCAATATTTAAGTCAATGATCAGTATGGGTGTATTATCATGAAATTACATTGTCCCGAGTGTAAAACAAAATACAGCCTGGATACAGACAAGATCCCCGCTGCTTCCGAGAAGGGAATAACTGTAACATGTCCGAAATGTAAACATAAATTCCCTTTAAAACTTGAATCCCAAAAATCCGTAGAAGAAAATAAGAACACTGTACAGGAGATACTTGTCCCGTGCCCGTCATGCGGCCATATCAGCATTTCACAGAAGAAATGCCCTGGCTGCGGAAAGGTGTTTACCCCTGAAGATGTGGAAAAGTTAAAGATAATAATCAGCGGCTGATTATATCTGAAAACTATAATGTAAACTGCCTTTCTGGCACAATATCCCCTTGCTTCTATAACTAAGAAAGCAACAACTATAAACTTGAACAGTTATAGGGAAAAAATGATGTCGGAAATAAAAAAAGAGATACTTATAGTAGATGACGAAGAACAGATGCGCCTTGCCTTGAGGAGGATGCTTGAAAAAGAGGGCTATTCTGTAAGAGAGGCTGAAAATGGTGATAAGGCTATCAGGGCACACAGAGAAAAACAGGCTGACCTTATCATTACAGACATAATAATGCCTGATAAAGAGGGGCTTGGCACCATCGTTGAGCTTAAAAGTGAATTTCCCGGCGTGAAGATATTCGCCATGTCCGGCGGGGGAAAAAACTCCCCTGACCAGTATCTGCGTATGGCCAAGGGGCTTGGTGTTGACAGGGTATTTATAAAGCCCTTTAACCGTGAAGATATACTTTCAGCCGTGGCAGAGGTGCTTGGATAGCACAAATAGAATTGAAAATTTTTTTTAATTCGAGCGGTCAGCCTTCAGCAAAAGGCCTATAAGACAAAGAATTGCCTGACAGAAGAAAGATTCACCTATAAATAATATTTTTCTGGGTGGACACTAATTAGTTTCCGCCATCCCTGTTCCGCCTATTTTTACCGCTCTTCCTCAGAATATGATTAACCTTATTATACTTTTTAAGGAAAATGGATACCGGACCAAACCGGTACCATATCTTATTGTATAGAGACAGATTTTCTTTGAAGAGTCTGCCAGCAGTCATGTCGGAAGGGAGCTTTTTGATGGCTATTATTAGATCTTCTTCCTGTTCGTAGAAAGAAAACTTGTCCGGGTTTAACCCGAATCTGGAAGCAAAGGTGCGCCAACCGACTCTATACTGGCTATAAACCATGGCCCCATAGTTTTGATTTAATTTCTTTAAAGCCTTGAGGCGCGCTTCACCGGACAATTTGTTAACCCTGTATGCTGCCTTTATAGCTTTGTTCATGTCTTCATCCGTATACTGTTTTCTCAGATATACCTTCGTAGGATCAATACCAGCTGCGAGAAGGGCCTTTGGATATGAGCCAAATCTTCGCCGTGCCGCATTGATAAGACGGAGATCCGATTCTGAAATAGTTTTTTCATTTAAAGGTAAACCTTTTTTTTGGCGATCCTTCAGGCTGTTTATTACCTCTTCGGAGGAAAGTCTGATTCCGGAAGCGTGCTTCCGGTTATCGCCCGGATTGATTCCAAGCCGTGCTATAGCAGCGTCCCAACTTCCAAAGAAACGAATTGCAGCATCGGTAGTCGATCTGTCATGGGTTTGTATCGATTTGAAGTTGAGCGAAGCTCCACGCTCACGATAGTCCTCAATGCGGTCAAGAAGGTATTCCGGGGTCCAGAGTACTTCCCAGTGAGGCCGGGTGATTTTAAGATTAACCGGTTTTTGTTTCATTTTGCTGCGTGCAATGCGAAGGGTTTCGGACATCAGTTCTGCATCAGGATATGCCTTGCGATATTCCTCAGGAGATATGGAGTGATTTACCTTAAGGTGTTCAGTAATGATTCCGAATTTTTTGCCGCAGATTTTGCAGACAACGTAATCAAGGTATTCCCGCTCAATATCTTTATAGTCGATCCCTGCTGCAATCAGCAGTTTTCTCCAGCCAAGAAAGGGTTTAACAGCATAGACGGCTTCAACCAGGTCAGGAAAGCTGCGTTTTGCAGCTGTCAGGTTAAGAGGTGTATTCTGACTATGAAGCTGTTGAACTTTAGCAACCATCCTGGAAATCTGGCTTTGGGTACTTGAACTCATAGTGATGTTTTGTTTGGTCTTGTTATTATTTATTAGTAGCGGGAATATAGAGAAGAGACTTTGGGATGTCAATATCATGTTAATGAAAGGTCTTTATTTTATCGGGATTATTTTCCCGGGTGTATAAATAAAGTGCTTGCATTTCATTTTCTATATATTTATATTCCCGACATTGATTCACCGGATTATTACTATTGTTTTTCCCCACAGATTTTAAGAAATAGAGAGGTATTGCAGGTTCTACATGAACATGATCTAAGA
>CAZXUA010000202.1:0-7817 GCA_964643755.1 uncultured Desulfatiglans sp.
TATCCTACACTCTTTCCCTACACGACGCTCTTCCGATCTAACATGCATGGACTTGAATTATCATTAAAACCTATTATCACATTTTCACTTTGCATAGACTGGAGCACATCAACAAAATATTTTGAATTAAAACCCATCTCTACTATTTCGCCAGGGTAGTCTATCTTTATATGATCCTTAACATCTCCTAAGTCAGGGTTTATTGAAACAAGCTCCATAACATTATTCTGCAGTGTTATCTGCACCCCTTTGGAGCTCTCACTGCTTAAAATCATCATCCTTTTCATACCATCAAGAAGCTCGTTCCTGTTTATAGAGAGGCTGTTTTTTAACTCTATAGATATCACCTCCCTGTAATCAGGAAACTTGCTTTCAAGTAGTCTTATTACTACAAGAGAATTCTCATTTTTTGCCACACAGTTATTCTCTTTAAAACCAATACTGATCTTTTCACCTTCTGATGCAAGCTTGTTAAGCTCAAGCAACCCTTTCTTGGGTATCATTACTCCTTTATCCATTTTTATCTTATCAAGGTTATCTATCTGTTTATCTGAAAGTGAAAGACGATGTCCGTCTGTTGATACCATCCTTAAAAAGTTTGTATCATCCATTTTGATCCTTTCAGTATATACGCCTGAAAGTTTATAGCCTGCCTCTTCCAGTGTAATGGCATATATGGTTTTATTAATCATGTCAGTTAAAGCACTACATTCCATCTCAACCATATCAACATCCTCAGGCTCAACAAAAACAGGGTATTCATCTGCTGACATGCAGGCAAGGTTATACTGTGTCTTATCATCAGATATAAATACCCAGTTATTCTCCTTTTCCTTTATGGATATATCATTGCTTTTACTCTCTCTGAGTATCTCAAAAAGTTTTTTGCCTGAAATAGTTATACTGCCTGCGGTAATGACGTTTGCCTCTATTTTCTGCTGCATGCTTATCTCAAGGTCTGTAGCAGAGATACTGACCGATCTATCATCAGCAGAGATAAGTATCATTGATAGAATAGGCATGTTGCTTCTCTTCTCTAATATGCTTTGCACCTTTGATACCGATTTAAAAAGGGAGTCTCTGTTTACCTTTATTTCCATGCCTTCCTCCTTTTAATATTTAATAAATAAATTAATAGTAATAGTAAGCCCTGTTGTATTGTTTAAAAACCATGTAACTATTTAGTATAATAAAAATATTTTTAAAAATTTTTTTGTAAAAAAAACTGACTTTTAAAAATTCAATTCTTTTAAAAACCATTTTAATAACCTTTATTTTTAAAACCTTTTAAAAAAAACAGATAAATGTTCAAATAATGTTTGTAAAAAAAAATTATGTTAATAGATTTTTAATATTGTTTATATCTTTATCAACCTCTTTATTTTTTTTTATCGATTGCTCTATCTTTTTTGTTGCATAGATCACACTTGAGTGATCCCTGTCACCAAAAAAATAACCTATCTCCTTGTATGAAAGGTCTGTTAAATTTCTTGCCATATACATAGCAAGATGCCTTGGATATGTGTATATAGTTCTCTTTTTTTCAGACAAAATATCAGCGGTGGAGATATTGAAATAACCGGCTATAACCGACTGTATCTCTTCAAGACCTACATTTACATCATATCTGTCCTTAATAATAGATTTTACAAGTGAAAGGTTTAACTTACCTTTATTTAAAGAATAATATGTCTCTATACGGATGATATTTTTTATTATCTTTTTTATATCATCATTTGATTTTATCAGAAAAATAAAAATATCATCCGCTACAGGAAGATTTTTATTTTTAATAATGGTTTTAATTATTTTTGATTTTGTTTTTACATCTGTCTCTTTTATCTCAGCTAAAAGACCTGACCCTAACCTTGATTTAAGGTGGGCATTAAATTTTGTGAAGTCTACCGGAGCTCTGTCACCTGTAATAACAATCTGTCTTTTTTTAAGAATAAAATAATCAAAAATAGAGATAAACTCTTCCTGAAGCCTGGATGAATTACCAAGATACTGTATATCATCAAATAAAAGAACATCAAGATTTAAATATCTTTCTTTAAAACTATTAAAATCTTTATTTTTAAAAAAAGTACTGTAATCTAATATAAAATTTTTAGAATTTATATAAGATATGATAAATTGATTTTTGTTTAATTTATTTCCTATAGAATTCAAAAGATGTGTCTTACCTATACCATTTTTTGAAAATATATAAAAAGGGCTGTAATATTCACCAGGGTTTTCAGATATTGCAACAGATGATGAATAGGCAAATAGGTTACATTCACCTGTAACAAAGTTATTAAACTTCATTAATTTATTTAAATTATTTGATGATATGTTATTTTGATTTTTATTTTCATTTATATTTAAATTATTATTTTTATTATAATTAAATTGTAAATTTAGGTTTTTTTTAGTTATTTTTTTTATAGAATTCTTTATAGCATCGTAGTAATTGTCATGCAGCCATACCGCTACAAATTTGTTAGGCACCTCAATTACTGCACTGTTTTCATCAATTTTACTGCATTCTGTATTTACAAACCATGTATCAATCTCGGATTTTGATATAACCGATCCTAGGTTTCTTATTATTTCATTCCATGTATTTTTTAATGGCATATAAATATCTTCGCGTTGTTTAGAGCTGTTTTTAAAAGCGGCTGATTCTAAAGGATTTTATTAATAAATACAACTAAAAACTGGTAAAAAAAAAACTCTTTTTTTTTGCAAAACATATTGTTTTTATTATTTATTTTTATATATCGACCTTTAATCTCTTTTACATTTTTTATATATATTGAATGTGGGTTATTTACCCTTAAAAATGTTTGTGTTATAAGCCCCTGAACCCTTATCTTTTAATTAAAAGGAGTAAAAAATTGGAAAATAAAATCACCACACCTGCCGACCTTGAAAGATCACAGCAGGAATTGAGCATCAAAAGGAATCTTAAGAAAATAAAACGCAAGATAGTCGTTATGAGCGGTAAGGGGGGCGTAGGAAAAAGCACTGTAGCAGCTATGATTGCCCTTATGCTCAGTATCAGGGGAAACAAGGTTGGGCTTATGGATGTGGATCTGCATGGGCCAAGCATCCCAAATATGCTTAAAATAAAGGGCGGAATGAATATAACAGGGCAGCATGAGTTAAGCCCCTTTGAATATTCGCCTAATCTCGGGGTAATATCTATGGGTATGATATTACAGGAGCAGGATGCTGCGGTCATATGGCGTGGCCCTTTAAAAATAAGCGCCATAAGGCAGTTTATATCAGATGTAACCTGGGGAGAACTTGATTTTCTTATAGTGGATTCACCTCCCGGTACCGGTGATGAGCCCCTTACTGTTGCCCAGACCATTACCGATGCAGAGGCCCTTATAGTCACCACACCACAGGAGATAAGCCTTGCGGACGTGAGAAAATCGATTAACTTCTGCCGTCAGGTAAAAATGAATATCCTGGGTGTTGTAGAGAATATGAGCGGTTTAAAATGCCCCCATTGCGGCGAAAAGATCGCTATTTTTGGCGAAGGGGGCGGAAAGAAGATGGCAAACGCCATGGAGGTACCCTTTATAGGTGAGATACCAATCGACCCGGAGGTTGTAAAACTTGCTGATGTAAAGCAGCTTGAAAACATCCTTGAGAGAAAGGAGTCTGATATCTACATGGCATATGCCACACTGATAGAGAAGATAGAAAAGGGTTAATCTCTTATCTGGATAATGGGGCGGAAATCAAATCTTTGATTAAACCCCATCATGCGCCTTATCTACAAGGACTTACCTGAATCAAAACCCAAGGGCCTTTTTAAATGAGGTAAAATCATTAAAACGCCCTTCCGGCCTCTTTTCCAGGGCGATCCTTATTGCCCCTGATATCTCTCTTGTAAGAGAGGGGTTACAGGCATCAGCAGGAAGGGCTGTCTCGTTGTGGTGCCATAATATTATCTCAGGGATGCTGTCTGTATTAAAGGGCAGCCTCCCTGTAAAGAGTTCGTAAAACACCATACCAAGGGAATAGATGTCAGAGCGGATATCGTATCTGTTCGCCCCTTTAAACCTTTCAGGGGCACAGTATGATGCAGATATGTTCTTTTCAATGTCGCGCTGAGTCTTGTTATAAAACTCAACTGCTGTGCCGAAATCCATCAGTACGCTCCTTCCGCTGTTCTCTATCATTATGTTGGATGGCTTTATATCCCTGTGCAAAATCCCCATCTCATATGCATACTGAAATGCATCGAGGCATTCAGCGGCAATATACATTGCCTTTTTAAAGGGGATCCGGTTAAGAGGGTGCATCCGCATCAGCTCCTTAAGATCAACACCCTCTATAAATTCAAGCACAATTATATATTCCGGGCCGTCAGCGAAATATTCAATAAACTTGCAGATATTTTTATGGTCAAGTCTTGAGAGGATGGTCGCCTCATTAAGAAAAAGGCTAACGATTTCTATGTTGTTGATCAGTTCAGGATTTAATACCTTAAGTGCATAAAGCTCACCATCCCTGGTTTTTGCCTTATAGACATTGCCAAAGCCGCCTCTTCCAAGGGAGCCAATAAGTTCATATCTGCCTATCTTTACCCTGTTCATCTGTTATACTTTCCGGCTTGACAGCCCATTAAAATTTAAAATATTCTCACATAAATTTTTACAACAATATATAAGGGATATAAATAAGTTCAATATTTATTTATAGATGCATAGAGAATGGATGATTTAAGGATACATATTAAAATAACCACTGAGCATCTTGATGCAGTGGGTGTTTCTGATACAGGCCTGTACAGGGATGAAAACCAGGACACCATATATATTGATGAGGGCGGTCGCTTTGCCCTGCTTGCTGATGGCATGGGCGGTCATGACAGGGGAAAAGAGGCGAGCCGCACCATAATAAATATACTTAGTGAATTTTTTCAGCCTGAAAAGATAGCGAGCGAGCTCAAGGACATTACTGCTGTTGAGGGTGTACCGGCAGAGGTAAACGGACTTTTTGCCCTTATTGACAGGGGCATCAGAAAATCAAACTCTACGGTTTATAAAAAGAATATTGAGGAGGGAATAGAGAGGTTTATGGGGGCAACCCTAGTCGGCCTCATCTTTTCATCAGACTATTATGTGACATGGTTTCATGTGGGAGATAGTAGGCTCTATCGTTTCAGGGATAATACCCTTACCCTTCTTACTGAAGATCACTCTGCATACATGCAGTGGGTTAATCATGGCTCAATAGGCGAGGAGCCCACAAAGAACATTGTGACAAGGGCGATTGGCCCCAGAGAGGGGGTTATCCCTGAAATCAGATGGGAAAGGGGAAAACCGGGAGATATATATATGCTTTGCAGTGACGGTTTAAGCGACATGGTGGCTGATAATGATATATCAAACATAATAACAGGTGCCTCCTCTGTGAATGATATTGCAGTAAACCTGCTAAATGCGGCCCTTGATGCGGGTGGTTTTGACAACATCAGCATACTGGTGTGTAAGCTCATTTAAAAAGAGCTTTGAAGCCTATCCAGCAGAAAGAGAAAAAAGGATCAGGGAAGAAAAGCTCGCTGAAGAGCAGAGGGTTAAGAATGCAAACAGGGAAATCTCTTCTGTAGAGACTAATGGAGATACACCGGAAGGTGATACAGATGATACAACTAAACCAGCCACTTCAGAAATGAATTATTTAGAGAACTGACTTTCCAGGAATTTTTCTTGAAAACCACTCCGGTATGACATATCATCATACCGGAGGTGAAAGAGATGACCGCTTCAAAAATTGCGATTACAATTGATGATAATACCCTCAAGCAACTTGATGATCTTGTTAAATTAAAAATTTTTCCAAATAGAAGTCGAGCTATTCAAGAGGCTATAAGTGAAAAATTAACCCGTCTTGAAAAAAGACGTCTTGCACAGGAATGCGCGAAGCTTGATCCTGCTTTTGAGCAATCGCTTTCAGAAGAAGGTCTGTCATCGGAGCTGGGTGAATGGCCGGCATATTGAGGGGTAGTATCTACTGGGCTGATTTAAATCCTGTTATTGGAAGTGAGCAGGGTGGTTTACGTCCTGTGCTTGTTCTCAGCCATAATGTTTTTAATGATCGATCTGGCACCGTTATCGCGGTTGCGTTAACAAGCCAGCGCCAGCATGTTGGTTTTCCTCTTGTCCTTGAATTGGATGAAAAGAATCTTCCGAAAAAATCCTGGGTTAAGATAAGCCAGATTCGAACTCTTTCTGTAAAACGCATAGGTAAAAAGATTGCATCCCTACCGGATGAAGAGCTTTCCCATATTATTGAGGGTTTAAATGAAATTATCGGCGACTGACCCTTTGTGTGATAAAGGCACGTAGAAAGGTCGGTTTAGGACTCGACATCTTTCAAAAATATGAATGTAATTTTGGCATCCTGTGAAAAAATTAATACAAATAGCCATTTCAAAAACCTCTTCGCCGGAAGACCTTCATTCTCTGAATGAAATTTTCAAACTCGCGGAAACACTGGAGATGGTTGAATCTACTTTTGAAAACCGCATAAACAGCAACAAGGCTTTAAGAGGAGAAAAACCGACTGGCGTAACCAGGACAAATAAACAAGAGATAAATCAATACAAAAAAGACGCAGAAGAATTGATAAACCAACTGTCGAAAGATCTTTCACTCATGGAAAATCCCAGAGAGATTATTCAAGCCATATGTTTCGGTTTTGATAGTGATATCGCCTTTTGGAAACAGGCGGTTAAATGTGCGCATCCCGAAGATATGCCTGTCATAGAAGAGCTCTTATCCGCCAAAATCAAATTGCACGATGCGCTAACAATATATTTGGATGAAGGAAAGCAAGTATCGTAAATAAATTAAAATAATAACAATTCAATCACGGGCTTGATAAAAGAAAAGGGTAAAGAGAATATGGGAGCATGGGGAGAAGGAATATACGATGATGATGAGGCCTGTGATGTAAGGGATATGATAAGGCTTTTATCAAAGACACCGGCTTCTGGAGACCATATACTTGAGATATTGTTATCAGAATTCAAAAGAGATGAAGATCTTAAAGAAGAGGGCTGTCCGACATTTTGGATTGCGGTTGCGGATCAATTCGAGAAAAAAGGGATTTCCTGCCAAAAAGTTTTTGAACTGGCACAAAAGGCAATTAAAACCGGCGCCGATATTGACGATCTCCGAAACAGAGGAATGGAGAGCAAAGGCATTGAAAGCCGTTTACGAATCACCAGCAAGTTGCTTCCGAGATTTCAGGCTCCGACACAAAAACACCAGGTATCAAAGCCCCGAAAGCCTGTTCCAAATTGTGTAAAAGCCGGGCAGATATATACCTTTCCGACTATGTCAGGTTCTGGATTTAATGCCTGGTTTCCAAATTGGGGTAAAGCCAAATTTGAGCCGGATGGATGGGGAGCGCTAATAATCATTGAGGTTGGACAAGTTTTTGATTGGTTTCCTTATTGTGCATATACCCCGCTTGTTGTCAGCTCAGACAGGAAAACGAGTTTTGATGAGGCTTTAAACAGTAAAACCCTGTTTAGCGATGGAGTTGCCTATTGCCTTCCTCAGCGCTCTCATATTAAAAAAATGGGAATGGAATTGATCGGGTGTATTGAGATTGATAGAATACAGGCTGATAAAATCATCAAGCTATCGGATGCAACTCCCAGGAGGGCCGTGATCTGTGAATGGTCAATATGTAATGGGGCTATTGGCGCAACTGAAAAGCATAAAGGACATTTTAAAGTAAAAGAACTACAGATCGAAGAGCGTCGTGTAGGGAAAGAGTGTAGGATAGGGTGGTGTGGTGGG
>CAZXUA010000203.1:0-7763 GCA_964643755.1 uncultured Desulfatiglans sp.
CCCACACCCTATCCTACACTCTTTCCCTACACGACGCTCTTCCGATCTGCATAATAGCCCTTGTATTCCATTACATTTTTCACTTTATGTCACCCGTTCTCTTTAAAAATTTAATTATTTCTTTTATTTGATATACCTTTAACTCATTTCCAGGATGTGGCTTATGTAAATTAATTATCATTTTCTTCTCTGAGTGGTAAAAAGCTATTCTTGAACCAGAAGTCTTACCTTTTGTGTAAGTTGAATAACCTAATGATTTCATTAGCTTATATAGCTCATTGATGCTAAAATCTTTCGGTATTGAGCTTATCCGTCTGAGTAACTTCTCTTTTTGTGTCATCTAATATCTTTCATTTAAAATATGTAACTATATTTCAGTTACATTATAATATTGATTTATATTCCCTGTCAATTTAAATTGTATTTTAATGGTATCGATGATCCGTTGCTCATGCTCAGTAATTAAGTAACTTTTTTGGTATAGTTTTCATGTAAAGTATTGTTAATCATTATATAATATTATATAACACGTAGATAAATGTAAATTTCTCAGGAGGTTCAAACTGTATCATAATCCGAAGGAAGAATAAAAATGCTTGATTGGAAATCCATGCTAAAAGCAGACCCTACTCATTGGTTATTGGAAAAAGAAAATCCTTCCGTCCGTTATTTTACACTAAGGGATATTCTGGACAAGCCCGAACACAATTTAGAAGTACAACAAGCAAAACGTGAAATCATGCAACACGGCATTGTGCCTGATATTCTTCGGAAACAGCAGGAGCCTATGTATCTTAAAACCTACCCTAAATTTTATACCGATAAATACAAAGGCCTTGTATGGCAACTGATTGTGCTTGCGGAAATGGGAGCTAAAACCAATTCACAGATTATAGAACAATGTGAGTACTTGCTCAATAATTCGCAGGAAACCGAGGACGGCGGTTTTGCGATGAATATAGCGGCAAAGAAAGGCGGCGGCAGGATAACCGAGGTCATCCCATGCCTTACCGGAAATATGGTATGGAGCCTGATACACTTCGGCTATCTTGATGATCCAAGACTGCAAAAGGCTATCCACTGGATTACCCGCTTTATGCGCTTAAATGACGGTGTTGAGAATAATCCACAAATTCCACCATACGACCGATATGAAATATGTTGGGGCAAGCATACCTGTTTTATGGGTGTAGTCAAGGCTCTTAAAGGGCTAAGTGCGATACCGCAAGAAAAAAGAACAAATGAAGTTAATGATACCATAAACAGGATTGTTGAATTTCTGTTAATTCACCACATTTTTAAGCGTAGCCATGATTTAAGTAAAACCTCCAAATCCGGATGGCTAAAATTCAGTTTTCCTTTGATGTATCAAACCGATGTACTGGAGATATTAGATATTTTAACTGAGCTCGGCATAAATGATAGACGCATGGACGAAGCGATAGGCATTATAATTGCAAAACAGGATGACATGGGCAGATGGAAAACAGAAAACACATCTAACACTGACCGCTTGCTCATTTCATTAGAGCAAAAAGATAAACAAAGTAAATGGATTACGTTTAGGGCAATAAGAGTATTAAAACGATATAATGCAGATTGATGTTGATATCTTGCGCAGAGTATTGTAAAGCAAATCGACAATATCGTACTCAAGTACGTACAAAGATGAGTAAACAATAGGGGGTCAGATAGTATCTGACCCTTTTATTTTTTTATATCCTTTGCTTCAATGATTTTGTGGGTTCGCCCCCTAACATTCTAACATATTCATTGAAACGCCGTTGACCGTATCTGCCCATAGGAAAACTGCTATGTAGCCATAAAGATTCCTATTGTTTTTCTCCGCTGTATAAGGTCGTTTTTATAATATTATTCACTTTCATTTATATTGAAAAGTGTCATTGTGGTAAAACATTACAAAAATAATATTGATCTACAAGGACAATTGATGTATGATATATTTGACCTTATAGGTCAACGAATGGAGGATTAGAATAATGAATGAGAAGTTTGAACGTTTAGATGACAAAAGAAAATCACACATAATCAATGCCGCACTCAAAGAGTTTGCAATTAAAGGTTATAAGGAAGCCTCAACAAATATTATTGCCAAAGAAGCCGGCCTGTCTAAAAGCCTTTTATTTCACTATGTAGGAAGCAAACAGGAGCTTTTTATATATCTGTATAATCACGCGTTGGAAAAAATACTTGATGATTTCTTTGGCTCAATCGACCTTAATCAAAAAGATATGTTGCAACGATGTCATCAGATTGCCCTTGTCAAAATAGAAGTCTTGCATAAAAACCCGGCATTGTTTGACTTTTATAAAGTGGCGATTGATACCAGGTCTGAAGAAATTGTATCTGCTTTGGAAAAGCTAAGCAAGAACTATCGTACAATCGGCCTTGATAGACTATTCGACGACATAGACATATCTTTGTTTCGTTCCGATATTGACCCGCAAAAAGCAATTAATCTCTGCATATGGTTTCTCAATGGTCTTGCTGATCAGCTACAAAAACGTGTCAGCAATCTTCGAATGAACGAAATTGATTATGACACCTTAATGGAAGAAAGCAACGAGTATTTTGAAATTATGAGAAAATGTTTTTATAAAGAGGTAAACAAATGACAGTAATTAAAGTTTCCCATTTGAAAAAGAATTATGGTTCTTTTCGTGCGCTGGATGGTATTGATTTGACGGTTGGAGCGGGTGAAGTTTTTGGATTTATCGGTCCCAACGGTGCGGGAAAATCAACCACAATACGAATTTTGCTCGGATTATTGAAAAAAGACGGCGGGCAAGCGAAAATCTTTGATGGAGATGTATGGAGCAACGCATCTGTACTCCACAGCCGATTAGCCTATGTGCCTAGTGAGGTAAACCTTTGGCCTACCCTAACAGGCGGGGAAGTCATCGATCTACTGGCAAATCTACGCGGACCATTGGATAAAGCTCGCAAAACTGAATTGATAGAGCGATTTCAACTTGACCCTACAAAAAAATGTAAAACCTACTCAAAAGGAAATCGTCAAAAAGTAGTTATAATTTCCGCGTTTGTATCTGATGTAGATTTGCTAATATTAGACGAACCGACTTCTGGATTAGACCCTTTAATGGAACTTCAATTCCAGGAGTGCATAAAAATAGCAAAAAAAGAGGGTAAAACTGTTTTCCTATCCAGCCATATTCTGTCCGAAGTCGAAAAACTTTGCGACCGTATTAGTATCATTAAAGACGGACGAATTGTAGAAAATGGAAGCATATCACAGCTAAGGCATTTGAGCCGAACATTTTTTACGATTGAAACAGTACAGCCGATTTCGGAAAAAGAGTTGGCGAATATAGCCGGTGTGCATGAAGTGAAACGTGTTGATGGTACATTATCATTTAGTGTAGATCCTGACGCACTGGCCTCTGTAACGAAAAAAATTGCTGATTTTGGTCTGACACGCATTCACAGCACACCACCAACGTTGGAAGAACTGTTCATGCGTCACTATCAATCTTAGACCAGGAGGTGTAAAAAATGAATTCTCTTGACTTTCGTGATTACAGGAAATTGATACGCCTTTATTTGAGGCAAGACTGGATAACACGCGTTTTTTGGATCCTTGTCCCTGCTTTACTTGTTATTAGCGGTATGTCCAGCTATAGTTCTATGTTCGCAACACAGCAAGAGCTTAATGCTTTTGTTGATGACAGTATCCTAAACCCAGTTGTTGCTGCAATACACGGGTTCATTTTAAGTAAAGATATTCCCGGAATAGTAGTATGGAATATCAAAACCGTATCACTTATTATACTCGCAATATTTAACATCCTTGCTGTCAGTAAAATTATTCGAGGTGAGGAAGAAAGCGGGCGAGCTGATTTATTGAACGCCGGTATGGTAGGCAGACAATCACTTTTTGCCACTGCTATGATAATCAGTTGTGCTACTAATTTTTTAATGGGTGTAATGCTTTTTATCACCATGTTCATGTTTAAACTTCCCATAGGCGGTTCATTGACTATCTCATTGCTTTTGACTGTTGGGGGCTGTTTATTTGCTTCCATTGGAGCCGTTACATCGCAGTTCGCAAGTGTCCGTAGAACTGCAAGCGGCATTGGGATAGGATTGATGGGGTTATTTTATGCACTTTCTTTTATGAACAATTTAAGTGCCGAAAATAACATATCAAGTTATTTTACACCGTTCCGCTGGTTCTTCATTGTACGACCATTTGCGGGTAATCATCTTGAATTTTTATTGATTGCCGTAGTTTTTGTGATTTTAATTGCCGGTTTTGGATTGTACCTGTCAAGCAAGCGTGATGTGGGGGCTGGCATGATACACCCAAAAACAGGAAGGAGAGAAGCGGCTCCTGGCTTCAACAATGTATTTGCATTAAGCTGGCGTATGCAAAAAGGATTGCTGATTGCCTGGGTGGTATCATTGGGGGTTTTCGCACTCGGTATAGGAAGTGTTGACCCTCTCGTATCAAAAATGTTAGGTGATTCACCTACGCTTGCATCCTGGATGTATCATTTTGGCGAACCCGAAAAAGCCTTTTTAGCTCTTATGGTATATGTCCTTGGTTTGTTTGTATCGGCTTATAGCATATTGGCAGTTCAGAAAATGCGTGCAGAAGAAACAGATGGGCACCTTGAATTATTACTAAGTACACGGGCAAAACGCTCAAAATGGGTGCTGTCGCATGTGTTGTTTAGTGTAACAGGGTCTGTAGCTATTTTATTGGTAATTGGATTGTGCATAACAATTGGAAGTATTGCCGGTGGTGGAAATGCCGAAGCTTTTGGCAGTATTACAAGGATGGCGATTGTAAAGTTACCCGCCGTATTGGCAATGGCAGGAATAGCGACCTTTCTATTCGGGTTTCTGCCAAAACTGAGCGTTGGATTAAGCTGGGCAGTTTATAGCCTGTTTATCTTAATGCAGCTTTTATGGGAAATGGCTTTGGTTCCCGATATTATATTTTTACTTTCGCCTTTTGGTCAGGTTTATCCTACACAAACCATAACTATAACTACCGTCACATTGCTTTTATTGATCGCTGCAGCTCTATATTGGGGCGGGCTACTTCTATTCAAAAGACGCGATATACAAGCATGATTCTAATTGTGGTTGTAGGGTCTATCTATAAATATCGTTGGACTACCAGTCAGCATATAAAAAAGCCGTCATTTGGTAAATAATATTCTATGCCCAAATGATAAATATTAAGCCAAACGGCAGTTTTAAAAGAAACAATTGGTAGAAACAATTGGGGTCAGGTCTTCACATTTGACATTGCTAGTTAATGTCAAATGTGAAGACCTGAACTTCCCATCTGAAAAATCAAGATAATATTCAAACTTTCTTATGCTATTTTCACATCTTCCTTCCTTATCTTGTAATCCCTGCCTAAAGTTAACATCTTATAGATTACCTTAATCATCTGTCTTGCCAGACAGCGCAGGGCATGATTATGAGTTTTCCCTTCCTGGCGTTTTTTAAAGTAGTAATCCCGACATTCGGGATTAAACCGAATGCTGCATCCGGCTATCGTAATCAAGGTCTGTTTGGCAATCTTGTTGGCTTTGTATACCGCCTTGGTCTTTGTCATCTTACCAGATGAGCTGGTAACACAGGCGATGCCACAGTAGATGGCCAATTTGCTCTGGGAAGAGAAACGGAAGATGTTTCCAATCTCTCCTATGAATCTACTGGCCAGTCGGGTGCCTACACCAGGCATGCTCTTTAAATGCCTGAATGATTTATCTAACATACCAATTTTTTCCATCTTCTCTTCTATCTCTTTGATCTCTTTGTTTAATTGTAAGATACGTTTGGCACAGGAGAAGATGATGGTCTTATAAATAGCGGTCATCTCTGACATATAGGCAAGCTCATGTAATCCAGCCAGGAGGTGTGGAGCCTGCTTTTTACCGATTCCAGAAACAGTAAGCAACATCTTCAGGGTAATCTTGTGGTATCTGGATAAATCCGGGTATTTGGCCAAAAGTGCAATCATCTTTTTATTCTTCAGTTTACCCAATAACAGTAACTCCGGGGAGATCTCCAGCAATTTCTTGCCCAGGCGATTGATCAGCCTCACCTTCTCTACAATCAGGTCCTGCTGGTGCCGGGAGAGTAATTTTAGGCTTTCAGTTACCTTAGAAGGTCTTTCAATCGGGACAAATATCTTCTCTTGGCCGGAGTCTATGTGCTCTTTTAAGGATAGCATTTTAGAGAGCATAAGGGCATCTCTGTTATCATCTCTCCACTCACCGGGAAAGGCCTCCCGAAAACGTTTTAATTTGTAATTATCCACATTGTAGAGGGTAAAGCCTTTCAAAAGAAGTAGTCGGTCCAGGGGGTTGCCATAACCATTTTTACCCTCTAGGGCAAAGGAAAGATGTGCCTTTTTGCTCTTCTCCAAATCCTCTAATTGCCTCATAATTTCTTTCATTTTACTTAAATTGTGTGGTATCTTTCTCTGATATAGGATATCTTCTTTCTCATCCAGGATAACCATATGGTGTGAGCTTTTTCCTATATCGATTCCACCGGACAGTCTTTTCATTTTCTCCTCCTATCTTGTGGCCAGGCCTCCTTAACATCCTGTCTATAATAGCCACTAGAAAGGCATCTTCCCATTAGACTTTGAGAGGAGGCCGAGGAACATTTGGCAGTTCAGGTCGAGTCACCTTAAGACAAAATGATTGTCTTTGGACAAACCCCTAAAGCCACGAATGCTCCTCTGGCCATATGTTATTATTCTGGCATAATGAGAGTTATTTGACTATCCTGATATATCAGATTATTCTATAGTTGAATGTTATTTTTTAATTATAGACCCCATGACCTCCCGATTTTGGTGCATTTATATTACGACTACAAATAAATATTACAGTATATTAAAAAGTGATTTAATTAAAAAACATGTTTAAAATGGATTCCGTCTTTGCTTCTGTAATGCAGTATCTGTAAATAAAACAGGGGAGTGTATTTGAGAAACAACACTCCCGCAAGTAAAATTATTATACCTCTTTAGAAAAGTATTTTAAATAAAAAATATTTAATTTGTACTTCTAATAATGTTATAAATTATAGGACAGGATAATTAACTCAATTGCTTTTTCTATTAATGCTTCATTTTTAAGTATGAAAAGGGAAGGAAAATTTTTTGCATAACTACCGGTGGAAGGGGTTGGCTGCAAAAGCTCATCAGTTGAACAGGGTATCCTTAAGAAAATTCTAATTTGGCCTGACTGAGGGTTAAGGTGGGCAATAATCTTACGTTCGACAGAGCTGTACAAAGGTGCATAATGCTTTGTCTCTCTATACCCTATATTTGGACATATTTTTTTAAGCTCAGATTTAATTATGCTTAACCATCGTCTTGTAGTTGGTGATGCCGTAATTAATTTATAGGCATTCATATTTTTTCCCATTATTTAAAATCACCTTTCTGTTTATACTGCCCGCTGATTAAATCTCATATTTTGTCAATTCTTTGCCTAAGGTTTCAAAAGAAGCCTTTATTTCCCCTATCATAAAATTTATACAAGTAAATGAACCTGTAAAGCTTAGTTTCCATTCCCCGTAAAGATTTTTTTGAAAAACCATCCCTAAATAAGAAGGGTTATGCTCCTTTTCCGTAATATATGAATGAAAGGCTTCTCCATATTCGTTAATTTTTTCAGACAAAAGGGTTACCCATTCGTCTTTTTTTACAGCAAGACCCGCTGTTGTTGACTTGTAAAGCAATT
>CAZXUA010000204.1:0-7708 GCA_964643755.1 uncultured Desulfatiglans sp.
CACCTCCACCCTATCCTACACTCTTTCCCTACACGACGCTCTTCCGATCTGTAATGGAATCTGCCAATACCTTTTCAGCGACCTTTTTAGAATCAACGCTGTAGGTATCATTTTTTACCATCATTTTGAGCTGCTCTATCTTTGCAGCCCTCTCTTCAGGGACAATATCCATCTTCTCAGCCGCCTTACTGAACTCCACCGACTCCTGGGAAATATCAACCTTGGCGCCTTTTCCAGAATCCTTTTCTGTCGCCTGCCCCTGACCACTGATATTCTCGGTTTCCTTCAGCCTGGTCTGGGTGGTATCAAGGTTCCCAACCTTATTTATACTGTTCGATATCTCATTAATCTTCATTTTTGCCCCCTTTAAGACCTTAACAGGTCTTTATATAAAAAAAGAGATACTGCTAATCCTCTGTCATCTGCATATCAATAACACCGGAGAACTGATTCACAAGCCTATCAGTCATCTTTCTGACCACCTCTTTTTGACGGGCCTCACCAGAGATGTTTATTACATCAACCGGTTTTTTCTTTTCCAATGTGCCTTCATCGGCAATCATTGCCTTTTTCTTCAACTGATTACCGTATATCCTAAGCACATTTCTTATTTGATAAGTAGTGATCAAAATAAATTGCCTCCACTTACCTCTTCGACCCGGGATATTTAAAACTTAAATTTTTTTTAGAAAATAAAGGGGAGAAAATTAAAGAGAGCTGATTTTCATTCAACTCTCTTATAATCGGCAACAGTAGGCCATAACTTTACTGGATTTATCAATAAAGTAAAGCTGTTCTGTTAACTGGCCGCGCTGCGAGGCTTTTCTATCCCCTGTTTTTTAATCTTCTCAACAAGCGTTGTACGGTTCATGTTCAATAATTTTGCAGCCCTGTTTTTGACCCAGTCAGCCTTTTCAAGCGCCCTGATAATGAGCAGCTTTTCATAGTCATTGATGGCATTATTGAGTGAAAAGCCGTCATCAGGTATCATGGAAGGCCCAACCTCTTCGGTCTTCTGTTTCTGAAGAAGCTTATCAGGCAGATCATTTATAGTAAGCTCATCAGCGTCTGTAAGGATCACCATCCTCTCTATTATATTCTCAAGCTCCCTGACATTTCCGGGCCAATCATAATTCATAAAGGCCTTCATAACATCCTTTGATACCCCTTTAATATTCTTGCCCCTTGTCTTGATCATTATGTCTACAAAATGTTTTACAAGCAATGGTATGTCCGAACGTCTCTCGCGAAGCGGGGGTATTTCGATCGGAATAACCCTTAACCTGTAATAGAGATCCTCCCTGAACTGATTTTCAAGCACCAGCTTGTCCAGATCCTTATTTGTAGCGGCGATTACCCTGATATCACATTTGATTGTTTTGGTGCCGCCAAGCCTTTCAAACTCCTGCTCCTGCAATATGCGGAGCAGCTTCACCTGCAGGTGAGGGCTCATCTCGCCGATTTCATCCAGAAAAATTGTGCCTCCGTTTGACATCTCAAACCTGCCTATGCGTGTCCTTATGGCATTTGTAAATGCCCCTTTTTCATGACCAAACAATTCACTCTCAAGCAGGTCTTCAGGGATTGCGCCGCAGTTTACAGGTATAAGGGGTTTATCACGGCGCATGCTGTTATAATGAATGGCCTTGGCAACAAGCTCTTTGCCTGTGCCTGATTCGCCCAGGATAAGAACAGTGCTGTCAGTGTCAGCCACCTTTTCTATAATCTTAAAGACCCTGTGCATCTCAGGGCTGTCGCCTATAAAGTTATCGAATCTGTATTTCTTTTTGAGCTGGTTTTTTAGGGCTACGTTTTCTCTCTTGATATCCCTGAATTCAAGCGCCCTGTTAATGACCATTATCACCTCTTCCATCTTTACCGGTTTTGCAAGATAGTCAAAGGCGCCTGCCTTCATGGCCTCAACAGCAGTTCTTATGGTAGCATACCCTGTCAGGATAATCCCTATTGTGTCAATGGAATGGTCAACCAGGTATTTGAGAACCTCCATCCCATCGATCTTTGGCATATTCAGGTCAATGAGGGCAACATCATAGAAATCCTCCTCTATCAGATTGATGGCCTCTTCACCGTTCTGTGCAGTATCAACATCAAAATCTTCAAGGCTTAAAATATCAGAAAAGGACTCTCTGATCTTTGATTCATCGTCTACTACCAGTATCTTTGCTTTTGCCATAGATTACTCTCCCTGTCAGGTGATATCATTTGGATAATACAACGCCAATATTTTGGCTATAGCCTTAACGACGTCAATATTTTAACTTCAAATTTAAAAATAGCAACCTTTTTTTTAATTATTAAGAAAGATATAACTGATTGAAAATAATATTGGCTATTTTAGGTAAATATGAAAATAATTTATATCATAAATTGTATTTAACTATCATTATATTGTAATTTTTCTACCTGCAAATTTTTTACCCTCGATTCCAATAATTTGAAAAGCAAAAAATTCGTCAAGGAGTTGACAAAAAATCTGCAACTGTACAAGAAAAGGCTGTTATGATAAAAGTGTAAGTCAAAAAATTATCATAAGGCATGGGGTTCAGATATGCAGATTGTAAGTGGTATAAAATATAACCTTGCAGGTTTAAAGATGGGGCTCAAGACGCCAAAGCTCCTTTTCCTGGGGCTGTTGCGCTTTTTTGTTGTGATCATTGTGGCAATAGGCCTGGGCGCCATAATACTTATATACCATACTGATATAATATCTGCTGTATGGACAAAACCGGAAACCCTCTGGGTGGTGTGGATATGGTATATTTTATCATGGCTCATTTCACTGATCCTTATTATTTTTTCATCCGTGCTCTCTTACCTGCTTTCACAGATACTGTTTTCCATCGTTATCATGGACCAAATGTCAAGGATAACAGAAAGGAGAAGCAGGGGCCATGTAATTGAAACTATTAATCTCTCCCATTTCAGCCAGCTCATCTATCTGATAAGGCAGGAGATCCCAAGGGCAATCATCCCTGTATTTTTGCTCCTGATACTCTCTTTTATCGGATGGCTTACACCATTAGGCCCTTTTATTACCATTATTACATCTACCATTGCGGCGGCATTTCTTGCATGGGACAATACAGACCTTGTGCCTGCAAGGCGATGTGATAAATACAGGAGCAGGTTCAGGTTTTTTATTGATAATTTTTCATTTCATATAGGCTTCGGGCTTTTATTTCTGATCCCTGTTATCAATATACTCTGCCTCTCTTTTGCACCAATAGGGGCCACCCTTTACTACCTAGATAAAAATGAAAAGTAGATGAGAATCAAATGACAAGAAAATTCCCAAACCTTTTTTCACCATTGAAAGTTGGCATGCTGACACTCAAAAACCGGATTATATCTGCCCCCATGACCTTCCCTGTATTAACCGCAGATGGGTGCCTCACCCCTGAGGCAATTGCCTTTTATGAACTCAGGGCCAAGGGAGGGGCCGCAGTGGTTACCGTGAGTGAACTGATTGTCAAGCCTGAAGGAAGATACTACCCTGTTCAGGTGATTACCAGTGCCCCGAATGCAAAAGACAGTCTGGCAATGGCGGCACGTGCCATAAAGCGACACGGGGCCATACCCAGCATGGAATTATCGCATGGCGGGAAATATGCCATTACAGATGCAAAACATCCTGTAAGCTACGGACCAAGTGATGAGTTCACAGATGGCGTAAAGAGGGTACATGCAATGCCCGTTAACATGATAGAGGATATAATTGAGGCATATGGAAAGGCAGCAGAGATGTGCCAGGCTGCCGGTTTTGAAATGTTTCTAATACACGCAGGTCATGGCTGGCTCCTGCAGCAGTTTCTCTCACCAGCTACAAATAAAAGAACAGACGAATATGGCGGGGATATTTCAAACCGGGCAAGGTTTGCTGTTGAAGTCATTGACAGGGTGCGCTCTGCTGTGGGCAATGGCTTTCCCATAGAATTAAGGATGAGTGCAGAGGAGTATATGGCAGGGGGCTACACTTTCAAAGAAGCCATAGAATTTGCCAGACTGATACAGGAGAAGGTTGACCTGATACAGGTTTCAACAGGCGCTCATTCTGGGAGCTTTGAGAAAACCCACCCCTCTTCATTCATGGAGCGTGGAGTAAATGTGCATTATGCAGCGGAGATGAAAAGAGACCTGAATATACCTGTCTCAACCATAGGGGCGCTAAATGAACCGGCCATGCTTGAGGATATAATTACTACAGGCAAAGCAGATGCTGTTGTAATGGCAAGGGGGCTACTGGCTGACCCATATCTACCCAAAAAGGCATATATGGGAAGGGATGATGAGATTGTCCGCTGTTACAGGTGCTATACATGTATGGCAGAGAGGTTAACAACAGGCCTGCGTATATGTTCCCTTAACCCTGTTATCGGCAGTGAATATGAATCAAATTTTATCAGAAACACCTCAAGGCCTAAAAAAGTGCTGGTAGCTGGCGGCGGCCCCGGAGGCATGCAGGCAGCACTAACAGCCGCTGAACGGGGCCATAATGTTATCTTATGTGAAAAGAGCGATAAACTGGGCGGTGCACTTAATGGTGTTAAAGGGGCGCCATTCAAGGATGACCTGTACAGGTTTATATCAACAAAAACCATTCTTATGCTGAAGGCAGGTGTTGATGTTAGACTGGATACAGAGGTCACACCGGAGCTCGCAGCACAAATCAGCCCCGATGTGCTTATTGTTGCTGTGGGTGCAGAGCCAATTATCCCGCCGATACACGGTATAGATGGTAAAAATGTAATCATTGCAAATGATCTGCCGGATAATTATGAAAAGGTTGGTAATAGGGTTGTTGTGCTGGGCGGCGGGCTTGTGGGGTGCGAGACAGCACTTCACCTCGCTATGGAAGGTAGAGATGTAACAGTGATAGAGATGATGGATAGTCTGTGCCCTGACGCAAACCAGCGTTACAGGCCATTACTGATGGCGCAGCTTGAAAAACATGTGAAATGGAGAACCGGAATGCGCGGTGTGCAGGTTACAGCAAAAGGTATTTTATGCGCTGACAGGTATGGAAATGAGAACCTCTTTGAAGCGGACACTGTTATATGTGCGACCGGTCAAAGACCCAGGCGAGATGCAGCAGACAAGCTCAGGGACAGCGCACCTGAAGTAATAGAGATAGGTGACTGTGTAAAGGCATCAAATGTGACACAGGCATTGTTTCAGGGATACTGGGCAGGGGCGGATATAGAATAGAAAAAAAGGCATTATAAAATATCGTGTAATATATAATACCGTATTTCTTATTACACTCCATCTTTCAGCTTTTTATATTATGCCCTTGTGCCTTGCGCCATGCGCCGTGCGCCTTTTTTTATTTCTCTATCCCCTCCCTGGCCATTACACCCTTATGGTAATAATGTTTTACCTCTTTCATCTCTGTAACAAGATCAGCAGCTTCTATTATTCGCGGATCAGCTTTTCTACCGGTGATGATAAGCTCTATCTCTTCAGGTTTATCAGCTATTAACTCAAGCAGATCATCAACGCTTATCAGTTTATAATATGTGGCGATATTGGCCTCATCGAGAATAAGCACCTGGTATTTGCCTGAAAGCATGATCTCTCTCACCTCTTTTAACCCCGCCCTTGCTGCCTTTATATCCTCTTCAGTCGGGTCACCCTTGATAAAGCATCCCCTGCCATACTGCTTTACAGTGATCTGTTTGGATAAGACCTTGAAGGTCTCCTGCTCACTGTATTTCATCCCCTTTACAAACTGGGCAATATAAACATTGAGCCCTGCGCCATATGACCTCATGGCAAGGCCAAGCGCTGCTGTTGTTTTACCCTTGCCATCACCAGTATAAACCTGAGTATATCCCTTCATTCAATCCCCCCGCATGCGGCAGCATGCATCTCAAATCTCAAATCTCAAATTTCAAATTTCAAATTTCAAATTTCAAATCTCAAATCTCAAATCTCTTTAATCACCATCGGAAGCCCTGCAAACGTAAACACCACCTTTTGCGCAACACCTGCTATCTTCCTGTTCATTGTGCCTGATGCATCACGGTACATCCGTGCAAGCCTGTTTTCCGGCACAATACCCATACCAACCTCATTACTCACAAATACAAGCCTCCCCTTGATGCCGGGTAACATTGTGACAAGCTCCTCAATCTCCTTGTATACCATATAAGTATCAGATTCATATTTCATATAGAGGTTACTGAGCCACAGTGTAAGACAGTCTACAAGTATTACAGCCTTTTCATCATCCAATTCCCTTATCTTTTTTGCTATCTCAATACTCTCTTCAACCGTTGTCCAACTGCTGCCCCGCTCCTCCTGATGCCGTTTTATCCGGTATTCCATCTCATCATCAAAGGCCTGGGCCGTGGCGAGAAAGTACCTGTTACCATCCATTCTATTGCACAGGTCAAGGGCAAGAGAGCTTTTACCGCTCCTCACACCGCCAAGCACAAGCATGCACCCATGCGTAAATTCTGTTTTAAACATTCTATATCCTCTCTATTTCCATTGTTTCCGGGTTATATTTATCATGATGCCACTTTTTGGGATTGTTGACTATCTATTCCCTTGTCTCTGATAAATCAATCTCATTTCTGATTACATGTTCATAGCAGTTTCGCTGCCAGAGTGTATCATTAAATGGTTTCCAGTTGCTTTGCTTTACAACACCGACTCAACCATTCGCCCTGCATCATTCAACATCATAACCTCATCAATTATCTCGCCAAACAAACACCTTCTATCATTTGTACAAACTGTTACAAAATAATATCCCGGTGTAGAATAATCATACCCCTTTAATCTGATGGATTTTCTATTTGGTTCATTTTCCTTATTCATATTTTTACTGTAGGGGCAACCCCCTGTGGTTGCCTGTTGGGTTTATATCGATTCACCGCGCAGGCACAACGGACCTGCCCCCACATAATTTCATGAAATCTCTTTTAAAATCTTTTCCACATCACAATACTTCTCAAAATGGTCTGCAAGGCGGTCATACTCACGAAATCTTGCAGCCCTGCCCTTTCCCGGTCTTTTCTCCTTAATGGCTTTTTTTCTTCTCAATCTGTTTAATAAATCCCCCCTGAATCCGGGTGAATCCAGGATACCGTGGACATATGTGCCTGCAATATCTCTCTCTTTCAAATAACAGCCATCTACCCAGTGTTCATTACCACCTTCTTCTTTTAATTTTAAAAATGGCATCTCTCTGTCATCTATGATCTTTGTCAACCCCATATGGATTTCATAACCCTCTACATATTTGTTTCCAGTAAGGCTTTTTCCAATAACCTTTCTTACCACCTTATCTGCCTCAATGGTGGTTTCAACAGGAAGAAGGTTTAATCCTGCTATCTTTTTACGGGTTGATTCAACTCCATAGGGATCATATATCACCCTGCCCAAAATCTGAAATCCGCCGCAGATACCCAGAACAGCCTTTCTATGATCTGCATATTCCCTTATCCTCTTTTTCCATCCATGCCTTGAAAGCCATGCCATATCCTCCATTACATTTTTAGTCCCAGGAATTATAAGGCAGTCATAATCATAAGTAAGATCATTTTTGTTAGAGAGATAATTGACAACAACATCCTTCTCCATATTCAGTATCTCAAGGTCAGTAAAATTTGAGATTGCAGGAAGTCTTATTACAAGATCGGAAGAGCGTCGTGTAGGGAAAGAGTGTAGGATAGGGTGT
>CAZXUA010000205.1:0-7645 GCA_964643755.1 uncultured Desulfatiglans sp.
ATATGTTGAAGCAGATCTGCCGCCTGAACCACAGGGACCGGGAAGCCTTGAGGTGAGGCTAGCCCCCGGCATTGATAAGGAACAGGTGCGTACCATTGAGATAATCCTTGACGCCTCCAATTCCATGTGGGGACAGATCAATGGAAAGGCAAAGATCGAGATTGCCCGCCAGGTGCTCAGCACATTGATTGAAACCATTCCGGACGGATTTCATATCGGGTTACGCATCTATGGTCACCGCTGGGCCATAAATGACACAAAGGCATGCAGCGATTCAGAACTGGTAATTCCAATAGGTGCGCCTGACCGGGCCGCCTTGCTGAATACTGTCAGGGGCGTTACTCCTAAAGGACGCACCCCGCTGGTACATTCCCTGCTTCAGACACCAGAAGACTTTAAAGGGCACCCGGCCGGAACTGTGATCCTTATAAGTGACGGCATTGAGAGCTGTGATGGCAGGATAGAAGATGTTGTAAAGGCCCTGCACGCCTCAGGTATTGATCTTAATGTTCACATTATTGGTTTTGATGTAAAGGAGCGTAATGCCCGGGAACAACTTGAAACCGCTGCCAATGCACTTGGCGGCAGGTATTTTGATGCAGGAGATGCCAGTGCCCTTACGGCTGCCCTGGAACGTACCCTCAAGATTGAATACCAGGTGCTTGCAGCAGACGGCTCTATTGCGGCCCGTGGTGTAGCAGGTGGTGAGCCTGTAACACTTGAGGCAGGGGATTATCGCATAAGGGTGCTTCTTGAACCCTGGTTTGCAGAGAGTGCTATCACCATTTCTTCAGGAAAATCAGCAGTTGTAAAGGTCTCAAGAGATAAGAACGAATGGAAAATCGAAATAGAATAATCTATAAATATAACCATATCTTTTTTGTATTTTATATTGCAGGGACGAATAATTATTCCTCTCCACTGCAAGATGGCTATACAGGCTGGTGAATAAAGTATAAGAGCGTAATATTTCTATTCTCAATGCTCTCCGTGTCATCTGTTGTAAATCTAAACCATCTTTGAGGTAGATCCAGCCACAGCAGGGATGCCATATCCTTTCAATATCCCTGTAAGGTGAAGTAGATTTTCTTCCCACACAGCCCTGTCCGGTGGGACAAAACCCTCCATTGGGTATGGGATGCATAAAGAGGCATATTTTTCTGTGCCCATCTTCCTGTATGGAAGGAGCTGGAGCTGTATAATATTATTACCCAGATCATTTTTAATAAATTCCGCAGTTGCCCTTATATTCTCTTCACTGTTATTATGATCCGGTATAACAGGTATCCTGATGACAAGCGGTTTCTTTAACTCAACCGTCCTTTTTATATTACTCAATATCAGTTCATTGCCAACCCCTGTGTATTCTTTGTGTTTACTGGTATCCATGTGTTTTATATCGGTGATCACAAGGTCAGTACATTCATATACCTGTTCCATATGTTCTTTTGTGCAGTAAAGAGAGGACTCAATACAGGTGTTTATTGAGTTTAACTTGCATTCCTTTAATAGGAGGGTTGCAAACTCCCACTGAAGCATTACCTCGCCACCTGAAAGTGTAACGCCTCCCCCTGTCTTGAGGTAAAAATTGCGGTCTTTAAGGATTATCTTCATAAGCTCAGGGATGGTATATCTTTTACCCCAGATCATTATGGCGTTTGCAGGGCATTCATCAGCACACCTAAAACACTCAGCGCATTCAGGGATTTCATCCACTTTTAAAAGATGATCATCCCAGGTTTTTATAGGGCTGATTTCTCCTTCAGGGCAAGCCTTAATGCAAAATGAGCATTTGCTGTTACCAATGCATTTGGATGGATACACGCCTATCTGCTGATACGGAGACAATCCTTCAGGGTTGCTGCACCACAAGCACCTTAATGGACAGCCCTTAAAAAAGATCTCGGTTCTTATTCCAGGGCCGTCATGAATTGTGTATCGCTGTATGTTGGTGATGAGACCGTATGGTTCACCCTCTTTAGTAAGTTTCATGAGAAAAGTTACCGATCAGTCAAAGGAAAGCGCTGTCCTTCCGATTATATCATCCTGAAGCTCCTTTGAGAGTTCCACAAAGTATGCGCTGTAGCCAGCCACCCTGATAAGCAGATCCCTGTATTCATCAGGATGTTTCTGCGCCTCAATCAGGGTCTCCTGATTTACAACACTGAACTGGCTGTGCATGCCCTTTCGCTGAATATATTCATCCATCAAAGCAATAAAGCTGTCACGGCCTGTGGTGCCGGTAAGGGATGACGGTGAAAATTTCCAGTTAAGCAATGTCCCGTTTGTTGCCCTCGCGTGATCAAGCTTTGTTACTGACCTGCATATCGCTGTTGGGCCAGACACATCATGAGAGGCAAAGTGTGTGTGCACTGCACCCATACAGTCAGAGAGCGGCTCAAATGCCTTTCTCCCTTCAAAGGATGCCCACTGCATAAGCCCGAATGCCACGTTTACAGTAACAGAATATGCGCCCGGCTGATAGAACCCGCCCCTTGTATTAGGCCGTTTTTCTATGTGTTTGCACCATGTGTCCATTGCAAACTTTGTGAGTTCATCAGCGTAGTCATCATCATTGCCATAGTGGTGTACCTTGTTGCTGTTCACATAGGCGTAGAGTGATTCATATCCTTCCCAGTTTTTGCGGATTGCCTCAAGCAACTCCTTGCCTGTTACCCTTTTTTCTTCAAACACAAGCTGTTTGATGGTTGCAAGCCCGTCACCGGTAGTGCCTATGCCCACACACTGTGGCCCGCTGAAATTATATTTAACGCCTCCCTGGGTAATATCCTTACCATTTTCAATACACCCTTCCATAACAGAGGAGAGATATGGCAGGGGTTTTAATGCCTGATGGGCAAGGTCAACCGCATTTAATACCGCTATCTGCCGGTCACACCAGTATTTCATCTGCCTGTCATAGGCATCAAGCACCTGATCAAAACTCTTGAAATTCTCAAGGCTCCCTGTTTCAAGACCGAGCCTTTCACCTATGGCGCCGCATTTTTCCCATCTCATGCATCCGGGGCCGCAGTTTATGCACCTGCCGTTATTCATGGCAAGCTCAAGCACCTTTGCCATGTTCATGTGACCGCAATCCTTCCACCCGTATGACTTACCTGTTGCATCAGGCTCAACGCACCCTACCACCTGATAATCACGCGCATCCTTTATATCTGTAAAGGATGAAAGCATTGATGGGATGGCCACATCATCATTGAATATCTTTGGTTCACCTGTGCCAACTCTTATGGCATTTGCCACCTTGACCTTGAGTTCCCATGGTGTTCCAGCATGCATCCTTACAGCAAGCCACGGGGTTGGTATTCTGATATGGACATGGGCATCTATACACATAAAGGTGAGTTCATTGGTGGCATCCCTGCCATCCCTATCAATGCCCCCAAGGGTGAGGCACTGGCCCCCTATTCCGCCGTTACCGAATGTCTTTATTAACACATGGCTGCGCAGTTTATTCAGGTCCCATATCTTAATAAAGAAATTCTCTATCAACTCCTGGCAGAATTCACGGGTAGCTGTGCCATCCTTTAAATCCTTTTTATAGAAGGGGTACATGTACTGGTCAAAACGACCGTATGAAATAGAATGGCCGTTACACTCCATGTGGATCATGCAGTTTGCAATATGCACAAGCTGGATTGCCTCCCAGAAGGTTCGCGGAGGATTCTCAGATATCCAGAGCAGGTTTTCATGCATCTGTATGAGCTCTTTTTTTCTGGTCTCATCTGATACGTTTTTGGCCTTTTCCCATGCAAGGGTGGCATAACGCTTTATGTGCTCTGTGGCTGCCTCGTTTACAAGAAGCTCTGCCTTCAGGAATGTATATTTTTTAAGCCCCTCAGGCGATGTTTTATCAATATCCTTTAAGCCATCAAGGATCATCTGCCTTATGCCCTTGTAGCCGATCTTAAAAAGCCTTTCATATGAGAGCCCAAGGTGCCCTGCCCCGCAGAACATATAGGCATCAGCAAAAAATACCCCTTTGCCAGCGTGTGATCCTTTCAGTTCATCGTCTGTAAGCAGGGAATTTGCATAGTCCTCTATTGTTTTACCATTCCAGAAATCCCTGATGGATTCCAGTTTTTCATATGCCTCTTTTGTATAGCTGAAATAATCATGTGTGCGCTCTGCGCTATAGTCCATGAGCCCGTCACGCATCTCATCCACCACCCAGTTCAGGCCAAATTCGGGAAATACAGGGGCACCTTTTTTATCGCAGCCCAGCCCCCCCACAATCAACTCATTGTCATAAATATAAATCGGGGTATTCTTTAGAAGGTTTGACATGGCCTCAGCGCATTTTGTTATCTGTGAAACACCGGGGTATTTTTTAAATGCCTCGGTAACAAGGAGCGCCCTTTCCGGCGGGACAAAGCCGTTTGTCGTCTTTGCTGTATTTTTTAAGATCCTGTTAATTCGCGGAAACGGCGAGGGTTCAGGTGTGTTGCCGGAAATACCTACCCCCCATTCCCTGTCAAAGGGCTCAACAGCCTGTGGTATTATTCTTTCTGCTGCCTTGTATGTGTTATCAAACTCTTTGCTTGCTACCATTTTTTAACTCCCCTGGAAAAAAATGTTAATAAAACCCCTTTTATTACCTTAGCAGATCGAGTTTAAAAATGTAATTATGAACTGGTAATAATCAATATATTATTATCTGAATAATCTTGACTTAATAACTCTAGTACATATAATTTTAACCATGAAATATATTACACTTAAATTTCTCTTTTTCCTAGAGTTTTTTTATAAAGGCACCGATTATCATTATATGAGGAATTTATAATGGAAACCGCTAACAAGGTAAAAAATCCAAAATCCACTGATCCCCTTCCCATAGAACCCTATGATAAGGAGTGGGGTGTGGGCGTCTCTGCCATTACAAAAGACCCGTCGCCATTTCCCAGGATAAACAATATTTTGAGGTGGCTTAAGGAAAGGGACAACACTGCCGATGCACAGCGTGCTGTAATATATACAGAAGGTTATTTCAAGAAATACAAGGACTTACCACAGATACTTAAATGTGCTATGTCATACAGGGATGTGCTTGAAAATGTAAAAATCAATATTTGGCCTGATGAGCTTATTGTTGGAGAGATAGCTGCCCCGGCTAAAAGCGCTCCTGTATACCCTGAATTTTCCATTGACTGGCTCTGTGATGAGATGGTAAACGCACCCCTTGATCAGCGCAGAAATGACCGGTATGTGATTGATGAAGAGACCAAAAATGCCCTTTTAGGTATACAAAAATACTGGAAGAGGAATACCCTTGAAGAACATATATTAAGCAGCCTGACCGAGGAGGATAGAAAGGGATCGCATCTTGAGAAGGGTGTGAATTTTTTCGGACTCTTTGCCTCAGCAGGTGTTGGCCATGTATGCGCCAATTATGAAAAGCTGTTTACACTTGGATTTGGCGGTATCAGAAAACAGATACTGGAAAAAATGGCAGAACTTGATGCCTCATCCCCTTCGTATCCTGCTAAAAAGAATTTTTATGATGCAGCCCTTATCTCCCTTGAAGGGGCTGCCACCTACATAAAACGCTATTCAAGGCTCGCTTATGAGATGGCTGAAAATGAGAAGGATGAACGCAGAAAGGCCGAACTGATCCGTATTTCAGCCAACTGTGCCCAGGTGGCTGAAGGTGTGCCAAGGGACTTCTGGGAGGCCATACAGCTATGGCACATTGCAACCAATATGATAATCATTGAAACAAACGGCCATTCCGTAACATACGGCCGTTTTGACCAGCTTTTTTATCCGTTTTATAAAAATGATATAGCTAAAGGCACATTTAAGAGGGAGTTTATCCAGGAACTGATAGAGATGTCGTTCCTTAAGATACATGAACTTTGCAAGATCCGTGACAAGATGGCAATAGTCTTTTCCAGCGGCACCATAATGGGTGGCACTGCGCTGGATGTGGGGGGTGTGGATAAGGATGGCAATGATGCGACTAATGACCTGAGCTACATGGTGCTGGATGCTCATGCCCATACAAGGATACCAAACCCCTGGATGGGTGTAAGGCTTCATGAGAATTCGCCAAGGGAATTCAAGATTAAGACATTTAATGTCATCAGGATAGGCACTGGCGAACCAAAGGTGTTTAATGACTCAGAGATGATCAAGGCGCTTCTCAACTATGACAAACCTATAGAGGAGGCAAGGGATTATGTCGGCATAGGCTGTGTTGAGCCATGCGTACCCGGTAAGACATACGGCTGGCATGATTCAAGCTCATTTAATATAGCAAAGGTGATGCAGCTTGCCATAAACCACGGGCGCTGCATAGATTGCAGCCCAAAGTGCATGAGACACCAGAAATGCGCAGGGATTGGCGGCAGGCTCGGCATTGATACAGGTGGTCTTGATACATTTAAGACCTTTGATGATGTAATGGATTCATTTGATAAACAGATGAAGTACTGGTGTGACATCATGATAAACCAGGTAGACAAGGTGGACCTTGCACATCAGAAATTAAAACCCCTCCCCTACCTTTCACTTTTGATTGATGACTGTATTGGTAAAGGGATGGATGTATCAGTGGGTGGGGCAAAATATAACCACAGCGGGCCACAGGGGGTTGGCATAGGGACGGTCTCAGACAGCCTTACAGCAATAAAGCAGCTTGTGTTTGATGAGAAAAAGACAAATGGCGCCACATTTCTCAATGCATTAAAGGCAGACTGGAAGGGTTTTGAGCCCTTATACGCCCTTGTTAACAGTGACAGAATGCACTGCTACGGTAATGATGATGACTATGCCGATGATGTTGCCAAATTTGTTACTGCCACATACTGCAAGCATGTTGAGCACAGACCAACCGCCCATGGCGGCGAATATATGCCCGGCGTCTTTTCTGTGTCACAGAACGTAATGGCCGGTTTTTATACAGCGGCAACACCTGATGGCAGGACGGCCTATGAACCGCTCTCAGACTGTATTGGCCCTGTGCATACAAAGGTATCATCACACGATAGAAGCGGCCCAACTGCAATAGCAAAATCTGTTGCAAAGCTTGACCACAGCCGGATTGGTAACGGCATTATCCTTAACTGGAAATTCAGCCCTGGCGCTGTTTCAGGAGAAACAGGGAGGGACAACCTCATCTCCCTTATGGATGTCTATTTTGACTGCAAGGGGATGCAGAGCCAGTTTAATATTATAGGCAGGGAGGTAATGATCTGCGCCCAGAAACAACCGGAACAGTACAAGGATCTTCTTGTACGTATTGCTGGCTACAGCGCCTATTTTGTTGAATTGAGCGAGGAGTTGCAGAGCGACCTGATAAACAGGACAGAACTCTCCTTTGACTGATATGTAATAGGCGTAACTGTAGGGGCAGGGCCCCCGTGCCTGACCGTATATGATGGTGCAGGATAATCGTCCATGTGCAACCAACCTCCTTCGCCCAAGGCTACAGATAGACAAACACGGGGTTTGCCCCTGCTGCTGCACCAGCAACACAGAGAAGATAGGCAGTCATGATGTAACACCCCAGGGGCGTCTAATCTGGATTATCTGGGCATATTGCTCAACTTAACTGTAAACAGGATTTCAGATTGAGGCCAATAACAGGGGTTAAAATGAGGCCGATGCAAGCAGATGACAC
>CAZXUA010000206.1:0-7315 GCA_964643755.1 uncultured Desulfatiglans sp.
ATCGGGAGATCGATTGCGGAGGTTCTGGAGGGAAGGCTGGTGGCCAATGGGAAGATTGTATAGTTTGACTGTGAACTGTACGCAGGGACAGGGGTAAACATTGAATGGACTAGACAGGATACGTGAAGCCTTAAGAGGTTCTGCGTCATAACCAGAGGCAAGAGCCCGGTGCAATAGCATTGCACGCCGGGATCTGTGCGCTTACTATTACCCATAAGTCTAGACGATTTTATCGTCGAGATTCTTTCTTAGAGACCTCGATATTTGCCTCTACAAGTTTCTCGATCAATTCTCTTAATCATCATTAAAATATCTCCAAATAATACTTTCTATCAGTGTCATTCTTTTTCCGATATCAACACTTATGCTTATTTGTGTTGTAAAAAAACATAATTTGGAACTTGTAAAAGAGGCAATAACAAATCCAATCATTCCTGACATAAACATGAACTTTTTTTACAAAACTTATGTTTTAGTCGACATTACTCTCCCCTTTGATCATACCCATGTAATAGTTTGCGACCCTTTTACGAAAAGGTTCATCATCCTTGACCAGTTCAAGCGCCTTATCGAGATTTTTCCGTGCGAGATCACCGCTTTTAAAACCTTCCCACTCTATCTGCGCCTTGAGAAAAATTGCCTCCGGGAAATCAGGTATCTTTTCAAGAACTTCGTTGATAATTTCAAGCGCTTCACTGTATTTCCCCATTGACTTGCTGAACCTGGCCTTTGAAATATCAGCAGTGTATTGCTCTATTAACGGTATCTTTTTGTTTGACCACCCTGGCAATAATGCAAAGAGACCTGTCCCTAGTTTCTCAACTGTCAATGCATAAATTATGGAAAGCGGGATGCAGCATAAGATAAATATGATCAGGTGATCAAAGGTGAAAAGCTGTCCGCCTGATAATCCATAAGAAATAAAATATATGCAAAAGAGAACAGCAGCGCACCACAGGAAGCAATATAATACCCTTAATAGAAAAGAGGTTTTCTTGGATTTGTTTGGCCTGATGCTAAATTTTACCATCTTTTGCCCCCTTCTTGACGGGAAAGAAATAATGTGGCTGATATAATATTATCGTCCCGGTCTCATAACTAATCACCCCATATAAGGGTAATATAATTAATTCTGAATAAAATAATATAGAAACCATGTAAAGTAAACAACTCTGTTGAGTGTGGGTACCCGGTTGAAAAGATAGATAGATGGCTGTGCCCATTAGTTTTTGTCAGGGTATGGTTGAAATGGAAACTAACTGCTATATTGCGTATTCATGGCGATCACGCCCCAGATACCGTTATGGATATGAAGAGCTTGACCACATTGAGTTATTGGGATTGCATAAAAGGCATCCTTGCCAGGTTATGCTTTCAGAGTATCCGTCTCCTCTTTACGATGATCCATTATATCCAGCCTTTATAATAAGAGGAATGATTACAAAAATGTTTTAATAACATCATTAAAAGACATTAATGTATGATATCCATTCATTTATCCTGCGCTGTGAAAATAATAAAAGAAAAATAATATCAACAGGATAATGAATGCTTTACTGTCTGCAAAAAAGGTGGCACATCCCTTGCTCTTATATCTAAACCAAAACCAATAAAAAGGTTATAGCCTGATATAAGTAAAGGAGGAGAAAATAAAGATGGCAGAAGCATCATCAAAATCAAACAATTTAAGCGTATGCTAGTAAAGGAAAATAAAAAACCTGATTTAGATTTTGTGTTTGATCAGTTACTGTTTTGAAAATTTTAAACTGTTTGGTTTAAGCCAAATATTGATTGGTTACCTAAATTATGTATGAAAAATCACATTCATATTTTTAATTCCACAGGAGGAAAAAATGAAAAAATGCGTTTATAAATTTATCGTAATGGCTGGTCTTGCCATATTTACCTTTAGTTCTTTAAATGCTTTAGCCGGGGATGAATCGCCGGTATCAGCTTATGCAGATCTTACTGCGCTTACAGATTATGTATGGCGTGGTTATTCACTTAGTGATGACAGCATCGTGATACAACCAACTGCCACTGTATCATATAATGGTTTCAGTTTTAATCTATGGGGAAACATTGATACAGACTCTAATGACAATGCCTTTAATGAGACCGATATGACATTATCCTATGACTGGTCATTTGATAAGTTCAGTATGGGAGTGGGCTATATTTATTACGCCCTTGAGGGTAATGATTCTCAGGAATTATATTTGTCATTTGGTTTGGATACTATTCTATCTCCAAGCCTGAAAATATATCGGGATTTTGATGAATTTGATAGCTGGTACATAAGTCTAGGCGTAGGTCATTCTTTTGCATTTTCAGATACCCTTGCACTGGATCTCTCCGCAGCAGTCGGGTATTATGATTATGATGATTATGATTACAGTGAACTTCATGATGGTTCTGTTACAGCATCAATGACCTTTCCTGTAAATAAATATATAAGCATTACACCAAAGGCCTTATATACCTTTGGGCTTTCAAGTAAGGCCAGAGACGAAATAGAGGATGGTGATGGTGACTCTGCCCATCTTTTTGGTGGAATAACCTGCGCTATTGCTTTTTAATTAAAACAAATCAGCGGTAAGTTTATATCTAACCCCTTCCTGAATATTCAGGAGGGGGTTATTTTTTTGTAAATCCTTTATCTTGATAAAATTTTATTTTTTACATAATCTTCAACCTGTTTTATTTGATGGGCGTAATCTATTATATGTGTTTATAAGCAGGTAAAATGAAGGATGCTTTAAAAAACCGGGAAAAGCAGCCACAAAAAATCAGGTTCATGTTTGGCCGTATATCAAAGAGATATGACATTTTAAACAGGATCATCTCCCTTGGCCTTGATAAAAGGTGGCGCAGATTCCTTATCAAAATGGCAGGGCTCCCTGATCTTGGTGAGGTGCTTGATGCAGGAGCAGGGACAGGGGATATTGCCATTGAGATTAAAAAAATAAAACCTTCGGTTTTTGTCACCGCGGCTGATTTAACATATGAGATGATCGCTGTTGGAAGAAAAAGGCAGGGCGGGGCCGGGATAGCGTGGTGTCAGGCAGATGCCCTGAAACTGCCCTTTCCTGACTCTATGTTTGATGCGGTAACATCAGGATTCCTTGCCAGAAATGTCCCTGATATGACTCTCATGTTCAAGGAACAGGTTCGGGTGGTTAAACCCGGAGGAAAGGTGGTGTGTCTGGATACAAGCCCTGTGCCTGATAATATTTTCAAGCCGCTTGTGCTTATATATTACAGGATGATAATCCCTATTATTGGGTTTATAATTTCTGGGGAAAGGGATGCATACAGATACCTGCCTGAAACTACAATAAAGTTTGTAAGGCCTGATGATCTGGTTGTGATACTTAAAGAGGCAGGGCTTACAGATGTAAAATACAGGAGATTCATGTTTGGAAATATTGCGGTGCACTGGGGTGTAAGGCCGGTTTAAATAAAAAGGAGAGATATATGCTTTCACATGATGAACTTGCCAGATATGACAGGCAGATAATGATGCCTGAGATTGGTATGGAAGGTCAGGAGAGGCTTAAGAAATCAAGGGTCTTTATAGCAGGTGCTGGCGGGCTTGGCTCCCCTGTATCCCTGTATCTTGCTGCCGCGGGCGTGGGGACAATCGTCATTACTGATAATGACCGTGTTGATATTAGCAATCTCAACAGGCAGATACTTCACTTTACAAAGGATATAGGGTCAAAAAAGGTGGAATCGGCCAGTGAGAAGATCAACTCATTAAATGAGCATACGAAGGTTGAGATCTTTGATGAAACAATAGATGATGACAATATATTGCGTTTAACTGATGGCTGCGATGTTATTATCGATGCAATGGATAACATCTCAACAAGGTTTGTTTTGAACAGGGCAGCAATAAAACAGCACATCCCCCTGTTTCACGGTGCTGTAAGCGGTCTGGAGGGAAGGGTGACAACCATTATCCCAGGCAAAACCGCATGTATCGGGTGTATGTACAGGGCTGATCTTAAATCAGAGAAATTCCCTGTTCTTGGCGTTACCCCTGGAGTAATAGGCATCATAGAGGCTACCGAGGTTATTAAATATATTGCAGGTGTGGGGCAGTTGCTCACAAACAGGCTCCTGATATATGACGGTATGGATCTGAGTTTCAGGGAATTTAAATTAAGCAGAAACCCCGGGTGCAGGGAATGTAATCAGGTGCAGGGTTAAAAAATATGGGTGTATCAATTAATCTTCACAGGGTCTTTCAGAAATATTCTGGCAACCTTGAAAAAATAGAGGTAAAAGGAGCTACCGTACATGAATGCCTCATGCAAATGATACTCACGTATCCTGAGCTTGAGAAGGCCATCTTCGTGGAAGAGGGAAAACTTCACCCCCTTATCGAGGTATATGTGAATTCTTCAAGTGCATATCCTGATGTATTTAAAAAAGAGGTTAATGATGGTGACAAAATATATATTATACATACACTCGCAGGCGGCTAAGCCGGGGTGTTATCAGAAAGTTGAAGGTTTTATAAGTGATAAAAGAATTGATCAGACCGTTTCCACACATAAGAAATATTACACCGATTCCAATACCCTTTAATGAGGTGCCTTATCTCCTTACAGCAAATATCTATGCCCTTGGAAAAGAGGAGATAACGCTTATTGATGCTGGCCCGGACATCCCCGGAGTCCTCCAATTTGTCATGGAGGGGTTTAAAAGAGAGGGGCTTATATTTAACAACATAAGCAGAATCATATTGACACACGGACACATGGATCATTTTGGCCTTGCCTCTGATATCTTAAAACAGATTGATCATCCTGTTGAGATATATATCCACCCTGAAGGGGTATGGAAGATATCCACCGACTTTTTAAAAAATGAGATATGGGCAGATGAGCTTGACCAGCTTCAGATGATGGCAGGAATACCTGATGATGTCCTTAATGCCATGAAGAGGGGCATCAGGAAATATTACAGCATAGCAAAACCCATTGATGCCCCTAAAACGATGGAGGATGGCAATATATTTAATGGTGAAGGGTACTCTCTGAGGACGGTTTTTACGCCTGGCCATGACCCGGGTTTATGCTGTTTGTATGAGACTGAACAGAAGATCCTCTTCAGCAGTGACCATATAATCAAGAATCTCACACCAAAACCTATACTGGCCTTAAGCCGTTACAGGATGAGAGATAAAAACTACAGGGGGCTGATCTCCTACCTGAAATCCCTTGACCGTGTATCTAAAATGGATGTTAAGTATCTTTTCCCCGGTCATGGCGAATATATTGACGATATGCAACCTGTTATAGCCATGTACAGGAGGCTGTATGCCGAGAGGATGGAACAGGTGTTTAATGCAGTAAGAAAAAATGAAGCGCCAGTTTATAACCTGGTAAGGGAGGTGTTTCCGAGTGTTGAAAAGGCTGATGTATTTATTGCCCTTTCAGAGATATTCTCACACCTTGAGGTGCTTGAATCTGAAAATAAGATCGAGGTAAAAGGTAAAGGCCTCCCAATTATTTACAGGGCATTATAGGGTTATTATAAGATAACCGATCCTTTATCAGATAATATCTGACAAGGGGTCAGTTATCTTTTTTTCGTTACAGATTATAATGTTAACTCCATTTTCGGATTATCCGGGTCAAGGATTTTATAACCCGCCTTTTCTCCGCAGAATCTTTTTATCAGCTCCATCGCCTCAATACATATGCTCTCTGTTTCCTCCCTCGTAACAGGAGGCAGGCCGTCAATATTCATCTCAAAGGCGGTTGTAGAGTTTTTAATGGATGTGTGTTCTGCCTGTCTCCAGCTCCACCGCCTTACAAGGCAGTTTTTTCCTTCAGTAAAGATAATCTCACCAGGCTCTGTCTTTTCCGTGATATCGGTGCCAAATGGGGTGAAGGATTCTTCACCGCTTGCCCTTTTAAGTGAGATATCACCCGTAACAACATCTATTGCATGGGCGCCTGCTGTAATAATATGTCTTATGGATAAGATATTGCCAATATCAACAACAGTGTTAATGGCGGGCAGTTCATTATTGTTTAATACCCTTCTCACCATCCCCTCAATGGATGACCTGAATTTGGCAGGCTTTGCGCCGAAGAGCCGGTACGCATCTCTCCAGGATTTGATCCTTTCGTTAGATGCAGGGTCATCAGCGTTCACCTTGGTATTAAGCGCCCTTTCTGCATCCCTCAACATGGATACAAGTTCGGGTGGTGAATCAGTAACCCTGATATCAAATGCAAGCACCACACCCCGGCAGTATCCGGGGAACATCTCAAAGATTGCTTTATCGATTGAATAGACATAATTACCCATTATTTATCTCCCAGTTTATTATCAAGATAGATGCTGGTAACCAGATAGATCTGATCAGCCCTGTCAGAGACCTTTGGCAGGGCTTTACGCAGCCTTTCAAGGTATTGCCTCTCTTTTATAATCTCAAGGCTTCGCCTGTAATTAAGGTCATAGACCCATCCCATCTGGTAGAGCTTAAAGTCGTTTAAAGACCTTAAGTTTTTTATCTGTGCGATTTGCCCTGATACAAGGGGCTTAAAGACCTCATCCGAAATGGTCTCTGAATCCGGAAGATCCAGTTCAAGCGCCCTGTTTGTGCCGCTTTTACAGTGCATGTAGTAATCGGTTACAAGGTGTAGAATATCTATCTTGTCTGCGTCTCTTATCAGTCTTAAAAACTCTATACTGTCCGGGTTGAAACCTTCGGGGATTTCTGCCATGTTATGGCACCCCACAGAACGGATTATCACCTCCCTGTATCCGGCAGGGAAACCGGTGAGCGTATCATGTTCCCTGATAATCTTCACACCAAGGGCAGCATGGTTTTCAGATTTTGCATCTGAAAAGGTGCCGTATCGTCTATGCTGCTCAAACCTTCCTACATCATGGAGAATGGCGCATGCCTCTGCTATGGAGATATCATCTTCATTAAGGGAAATGCTTTTGCCTACATCAATAATTGCGTCCCTTACACGGATGGTGTGGTTTTTCTTCAGTTCGTAATTGATGTCTGATTCAGGGTGACCGGTCATAAATTCATTTACATATTCTTCAAACCATGTGGTTAAATTAGATAATGCTCTTTTTAAAGTCATTTTAATATTAAAATACCTTCTTATTTTATTAAGGTCATGTATGAACCTGAAATATATTTCTGTAATCTGCCATAAAAAGAGGCTGCAAGGCAAGCTTTAGTATAAATTTGTGTAAGTACAAAACACAATTCTCACCACCGACGCGTTTCAGGAACAATGTCTCAACTGGATCTGTAATTACACTACAACTG
>CAZXUA010000207.1:0-7198 GCA_964643755.1 uncultured Desulfatiglans sp.
AGATGGAATCTCGTGACTGGAGTTCAGACGTGTGCTCTTCCGATCTTCCATGTGCCCGGGTCAACAAGGTATTCAATCCTTTCCCATACGGTCATCTGACCTCTCTCTCTTATCTTTTCAGCAGGGATGCCTGCATTTTTTACGGCCTCAACCGCCTTATTTACCTCTTCTTCAACCTTTTTTATTTCGGCAATATTTTCTGCGGCATCTTTTATCTGCTTTTCGCTTAATGCCTTGCCAAAAGGTGTCATCTGTTCAAAATAGCGTCTCATTTACTCCTCCTGGTTATTTTTGAGAACTTTTCTAATCAAAAAATGATCACCCATTTCATAAGAGAATGGGTGATCTTTACTGCTCTTATCTCCTGTTGTTATTTCAGGAAAGATATCCAATCAAAAAACTACTTGGATTTTTTACCGCCTACAAGATCCTGTCCGACAATCATCTTGCAGATATTTGTAGAACCTTCAACAAGCTGATAGGCCGGGGCATCCCGGTAGTATCTGGCTACGGGATATTCTGTTGAATAACCGTAAGCGCCCAGGATTCTCATGGCAACATTGGCAGCCTTTACAGCTATCTCACCGGCAAGATACTTTGCCTGGGCTACTTCAATGGTGTTTCCGAGGTTCCCGTTGTCTTTCTGAACCGCGGCCTTGTATACCACAAGCCTTGCTGCCTCAAGTTCACATGCTACCTGGGCAATCAGATCCTGGTTCATCTGGAAATTTCCTATTGTCTGGCCGAACTGCTCACGCTCTTTGCAGTATGCTATGGCTGACTCCAAGGCTGCCTGGGCAAGGCCGATGCCGCCTGCTGCTGCGGACAACCTGCTCTGGTTGAGTGAACCGAAGACTATCTTTGCGCCGTCACCGGGGTTTCCAAGGATATTCTCTTTGGGCACCTTGCAGTCTTCAAGGATGATCTCGCCTGTAGGTGTTGATCTTGTTCCTAACTTATCGAGGTCTGTTGTTGTGACGCCGTTAAAGTTTTTAGGCTCAACAACAAATGCTGAAAGTCCCTTGCCCCTTGCTTCCCTGTCTGTATAGGCATAAAAAATGATGGCATCGGCTGCTGAGGCGTTTGATATCCATGTCTTGTAACCGTTTATGAGCCAGTGGTCACCCTTGTCTACTGCTGTTGATTTCATGGACATAACATCAGAACCTGCATTGGGTTCTGTGATGCCAAAACCGCCAACGTATTCGGCTGTTACCAGTTTTTCTACATATTTTTTACGGAGTGCCTCGCTGCCATATTTATATATTGTGTATGCGCAGCCAAGTGTCTGCATGTTCATCTGTACCCTTAAGGAGCTGGAGCCCCTTGCTATCTCTTCAGTAAGGATGATTGCGGCAAGCCATCCCATATTGTTTCCGCCATATTCTTCGGGGATAACTGTGCCAAAGAAACCAAGCTCACCCATTGGTTTCATAACCTCATTATATGGAAAATAGTGTTTTTCATCCCATTCATCTGCAAAGGGAATTACCTTTTCATTGATAAAATCCCTTGCCATGTCACGCAGCATCTGCAACTCTTCACTTAATTGAAAATCCATAAACCTTCCTCCTTGATATTATTTATGCTGTTTAAAAAGCTAATTCATAAAAAATCCAGTTAGTTGTGATCATTTTCCAGTCCGGGATAATATACTATTAGAGCATTAATGCAATAAAAATATTCAAATTTCAGCTATATTAGCTATATTTATAACGATACTCCTATCAGCCAGTCCCAATGTTTCATGAAAAAATAGTTAAAAAATGGCAACATTGTAAAAAGGTAAGTTATCACGCAAAGCTACAAAGAACACCAGGAAAAACAGTTATATTTTATGTAGTTACCTTTGCGGCTTTGTGTCTTTGCGTGAGATTCGGCTTTTTAACGAAACTATCAAAAATGGCTTTTATCATTTAATAAGATCAGTTATAGATTTGGGAGGGCTGAAGGCTGAGACCTGAAACCTGAAACCTGAAGGCTGAAAGTTGAAAGCTCAAAGCTCAAGGCTCAAAGTTGAAAACTTAAAGCTTCTTATAAAACTACACATGGAGTTAACATGTCATTTAAAAAGGATGAAACAAAAACGGAACCGCTTGAGATACTTGTTATTCTGGCGCACCCTGATAAGAGCAGCTTTAACCATGCAATAGCTGAAACCGCTGTTGCGCAGATTAGAATGAATGGCCACAGGGTAATCTTCCATGACCTCTATGCGGAAGGATTTGACCCCATTTTGGCTGGCCCTGAAATAGTATCTGATGCCCCTTTGCCTGATGAGATTCAGAGACACTGTAATCATCTGAAAATGGCCGATGGGATTATTATTGTGCATCCAAACTGGTGGGGAGAACCCCCTGCCATATTAAAGGGATGGATTGACCGGGTTATAAGGCCAAATGTGGCATATAAATTCCTTGAAGGGGATAATGGTGAAGGGGTGCCAGTGGGCCTGCTAAAGGCAAGATCAGCAATAGTATTCAATACGGCCAATACACCTGAAGCAAGGGAGCGTGAGATGTTTGGAGACCCTTTAGAACTCATCTGGAAAAACTGCATCTTTGATCTGTGCGGTGTGCATGATTTTCACAGGGAGATGTTCAGGATAATAATTACCAGCAGTGAAGCGATGCGTAAAAAATGGTTAAGAAGGGTTGAGGAGATGGTATCGGATGTTATTTCCCGGTTACAAAGTTGATTGGTAGCTGGATTTCACTGGATGGGGTTTGCCTGCTCCCAGCCTTGTTTTGTGCCCTTTTTGACCTTTTACCAGGTGCCCCCTTCTTCATGTCAGGGAACAGCACAGGCTGTTCAAACAGGCGGTAATCAGGGCACTTTTTAAACCTGGGGCATTTTTTACATATCGCAATACTCACCTTTGGCATTGATCTCTTTCTGCTGCATATTATAAAAGACATAATTTTTACTACCTGCGATATGATTAATTGATTTCATGTACAGGATTGATCTATAATCCCGTTAACTTATTTTTACATATCATACTGAGTCTATATTTAACAACAGCCATTTTTTGGAGGAAATATGAAATCGAGATCCCTTATTTGCATATACCTTTTTTTTCTCCTTACCACTTTTACTGTTATGGCAAAGGGCATTGATGAATCTGAGATACCGCCCCAGCTCAAGCCATGGAAGGCATGGGTGCTTAAGGATGCGGAAAATAACTTCTGCCCGAGCCCGTTTAATAACGGGAATGAATATTTGTGTCAGTGGCCTTCAAGGCTTGAGTTAAAGCTGGGTGATACAGGCGGCACCTTTTCACAGGAATTTATTGTCTATGCAGAGGATTGGATCACACTTCCCGGTAATAACAATGCATGGCCATATGACCTTATGGTAGATGGAAGCCCAGTGCCTGTTGTGAACAGAAAAGGGCTGCCCTCTCTCTTCTTAAAAAAGGGAGGTCACAGGATTCAGGGCGCATTCAAATGGAAAAGCATGCCTGAGATGATAAATGTGCCTGAAAAGACAGCCCTTGTTGATCTGTTGATAAACAGCAAACCTGTTGAATCACCTCTTCTTGATAATGAGGGCAGGCTGTGGCTCCAGAACAAAAAGGTATCAGAGGCAGAGGAAGACAGGCTTGAGGTAAAGCTCTTCAGGATGGTAGATGACGATATCCCCATGTACATAACAAACCTTGTGAGGTTATATATCTCAGGGCAGGCAAGGGAGGTAAAACTCACTGATATCCTGCCTGCGGGTTTTATCCCCATGGAAATAGAGAGCCCGCTTCCTGTGATGATTCAGGAAAATGGCGATGTTATTATCCAGGCAAGGCCGGGCAAATGGGATGTCTATATAAAGGAGAGATCAAAAGTGCCTGTTAACTCCATCGGCCCAATAAACACCCCCTTTGGTCAGGAGGTCTGGTCTGTAAAGTCACAGAACCATTTAAGGTTGATAAACATTAAGGGTGTTCAGGGTATTGACCCTGGCCAGACTGATCTGCCCGGTGAATGGAGACAATACCCTGCCTACATTATAAATAAAGGTGATACCCTTGTCATTGAACAGACAAAAAGGGGAGACCCATCTCCTGCGCCCGATCATCTTACAATGATGAGAACCATATGGCTGGACTTTAATGGCGATGGCTATACCATCAAGGACACTATAAACGGCACCATGAGCACACAGTGGTATCTCGCAATGAATCAGCCCCTTAAGCTTGGAAGGGTTGTTCTGGATGGTGTTGACCAGCTTATTACCAGCCATGGAAAGGATAAAAAGCCGGGTGTTGAGCTCAGAAAAGGCCGTATAAATCTTGAAGGGGAATCAAGGATAGAGACAGGTAAAAATGTGATACCGGCAGTAGGGTGGGATCACAATGTACAGGAGCTTTCTGCAACCCTTAATCTGCCTCCGGGGTGGCGGCTCATAAATGTGGGTGGTGTTGATTCAATAGATGGCACATGGCTTCAGAACTGGGGAAACCTGCTTGCTATCTTTCTGGTGCTTGTGATCTCAACAGCGATATACAGACTTTATAATATCAGGTATGGCATCATTGCCCTCATAACCCTTGTGCTTATCTATCATGAACCGGATGCACCCAGATCGGTTTTTATAAGCATCCTTGCTGCAACAGCGCTGTTACGCTTCCTACCTGCGGGCTGGTTCAGAAAGTTAATAGAGTTGTGGCGAATTACCTCTATTATTGTGCTCTTCATTATGGTTATCTCATTTATCGCTGACCAGGCACGCACAGGCATATACCCTCAGCTTGAAAATACAAAGGATTATTCAGGGCACATATATAAAAATGCACATCCTGTGTTGATATCTCAGGCGCCGATGGAACCAGAAATGGCCCCTATGGAGAGGGGTAGAAGAGCAATGATATCAAAAATGGCTGAAAAAGCAGAGGATCAGTTTACCCTTGAGGAAGCAACTGTATCTGGTGAAAAGTGGAAGGCAGGGGGCTTTTCCAGTCAGAGCCAGAATGTTATGCTGCAAGACCCCAAGGCCCTGATACAGACAGGGCCGGGGCTCCCGCAGTGGCAGTGGCATTCATATGATTTGCGATGGAACGGGCCGGTTGATTCCTCCCAAAATATAAGCATCTGGCTCATATCACCATTTTTTAACCTTATCCTCTCATTTGTGAGGATTATACTTATTGTCATCCTTACCCTCATTGTAATAGAGATCAAAAATATAAAAATTGGCGGCATGAAGGCAGGGGCTACAGTCCTGCTTTTGATTTTCATGCTCATACCCGTATCTGAAAGCAGCTTTGCCCAGGAGAGAGGCGATTTTCCTCCACAGGCCATGCTCAATGAATTAAAGGCACGTCTACTTGAAAAGGATGATTGCTTTCCGTACTGTGCAGACAGCCCCCAGATGGAGATCACTGCTGATAAGGATATACTTCGTATTCTCTTCAGGGTGCATGCTTCAACTGAAACAGCGGTGCCTCTGCCAGGTTCTTCCATGATGTGGAACCCGGAGGAGATTTATATGGGCACCTCCCCTGCACAGAATCTTTACAGGGACAGTAATGGCATCATGTGGATACTTGTGCCAAAGGGCATACATGATGTTGTCATGAGGGGAAAGGTGCCTGAGTCTAATGAATTCCAGGTGCCCCTTACCATGATCCCCCACACTGTATCCCTTAAACTTGATGGTTGGGCATCCTATGGTGTTGACAAGGATGGCCAGGTTCAGGGGAGCATCAAGTTTGTAAGACTTGAAAAAAAGAATATGGAGGGCTCGACAGACAGTAAACCGGTTCTGCCTCCATTTTTCCATATTGAACGAATCATCTCCCTTGGCATTGACTGGCAGTTGCACACGGTTGTAAGGCGCGTTACCCCTGCAAATGACCCTGTTGTTGTCTCTATCCCGCTTGTCAAGGGCGAATCAGTAATCACAGGCGGTGTTAAGGTGGAAAACAACCGGATAGTGGTAAGCATGTCTCCCGGTGAAACAGAAAAGATGTGGTCATCCACAATCACACCTTCAGATGAGATATCCCTTAAGGCCTTTGAAACCATTGAATGGACAGAGACATGGATTCTTGATGCAAGCCCTATATGGCACTGTGAACTCTCCGGTATCCCCCTTATTCACCATCAGGATGCATCAGGGCAGTGGCGTCCTGAGTGGAGGCCATGGCAGGGTGAAGAGATAAAGATAAATATTACAAGGCCACAGGCTGTCCAGGGTAAGATCGTTACAATAGACAATGCAAGGCTCACCCATTCACCAGGAAAACGTATCAGTGCCTCAAGCCTTGACCTCAATATCAGGAGCAGTCAGGGCGGGCAGCACAGGATAATGATACCTGAAGGCGCAGAGCTGAGGCAGGTTTCTATTTCTGGTAAAAGCCAGCCAATAAATCAGGAGGGAAGAGACGTAACTATACCGCTTAATCCGGGTGTGCAGCAGGTTAATCTGGAATGGCAGTCTGATACGGGTTCAAGAATACTTGTATCATCTCCAAAGGTAGATCTTGGAACAGAGGCGGTAAATGCATATGTCACATTTAACATGCCGCAGAACAGGTGGATACTGTTTGCAGGCGGGCCTGTGCTCGGCCCTGCCGTGCTATTCTGGGGTTATCTGGTGGTTATAATTATTGTTGGTGTGCTCCTTGGCAGGCTAAAGTTTACACCCCTTGGAACCGCTTCATGGATATTGCTCGGGCTCGGGCTTACACAGGTTTCTGCCCCTGTTGCAATAATGGTGGCAGGATGGTTCATTGCAATGGGTTTAAGGAATAAGGCAGTTCAGAATCAGAAGGATTGGGTATTCAACCTTTCTCAGGTAGTACTTGCACTGTGGTTCATCGCAGCAATGGGAGGCTTATGGACCTCCATACAAAGCGGGCTCCTTGGTATACCTGATATGCAGATACAGGGGAATGGCTCAACAGATTACATGCTCAACTGGATGCAGGATCGTGTCGCATCAGAACTCCCGCACCCCTGGGTGATATCGCTACACATCTTTTTCTTTAAGGCACTTATGCTGTTGTGGGCATTGTGGCTTGCATACTCCCTGATACTCAAATGGCTCCCCTGGGCATGGGGTTGTTTCAGTGATGGAGGGATATTTAAGAAGATGGTTTTGTCTCAAAAGAAAAAGGATGACAGGATTCAGCCTCCGCCACTAAAAGAAAGGAGATCGGAAGAGCGTCGTGTAGGGAAAGAGTGTAGGATAGGGTGTA
>CAZXUA010000208.1:0-7137 GCA_964643755.1 uncultured Desulfatiglans sp.
ATACCATATCGTCTCGCTGATTTTTGGCAAGGCACCTAAATAATGATGCTTCTGCACCAGTTCCTGAAAACGATCTTCTTCAAAAGTCCTGACAGGCCTTACTATAACTTCTGATACCTTAAACACTGTTACCCCCAAACTGACAATTATTACTTCTCATATTTCAGTTTCAGAGGCTTTTGATCAGAACTATTTTTATTCCCTTACTATTATTCAGTAAATTGTATTAAACAAAATCACCCTGTGAATAACCGATTACAACTTGTATTTTTTGAGATATTACTATAATCTTCAGGAATCAGGAACACTTTAAGGAGAGAAAAATGGAAGTGCTCTGGGCCCCCTGGCGGATGGAATACATACTGGCGGAAGGCAAGCAGACCTGTTGCATCTTCTGCACTGATGATAACAGCGCCTGTGATGAAGATCGCCTGATACTGCATAAAGGAAAAAACACCATAGTGATGATGAATAAGTTCCCCTATGTGAACGCTCATCTGCTGGTTGCTCCTTTAAAGCACTGTCAGGGGCTTGATATGCTCAATGATGAAGAGAGGCTCGACCTTATCAATATGGTAAGCAAAGCCACAGAAATACTTAAGAAGGCCTTCAGCCCTGAAGGGTTTAATGTGGGGCTAAACCTCGGAAAGGTTGCGGGCGCCGGTGTTGAGGAGCATATGCACTTTCATATTGTCCCCCGCTGGTACGGTGATTCCAATTTTATGACTGTGCTGGCTGACGTGAGAGTCATACCGCAGCATATCAGGGAGACATACATGAGGTTGAAACCATATTTTAAGGAATTATAATTATTTTTACCTGCAGGAGGGAGATTAGGGCATGAAACATATTAAATTTCTGATTTATGTCTTTATAGTATTCATTGTAGTGACGCTTATTATCCAGAACCATGAAGCCTTTAACACAAGGGTTGTTTTCCGGACAAACCTGATATTCAGTCAGTTTGAATCCACCGGTATAACCCTCTATCTGATATCTGCCATAGCTTTTACACTGGGGCTTATCATATCATGGCTCTATAACCTGCTTGACAGGTTCCAGCTTAAAAGGGCAATAACCAGGCTCCGGAACGAAATAAAGAATAAAGATAAGGAATTAAATTCATTACGAAATCTGCCAATCACGTCGGAAAATGTCCCTCCTGGTGTGAGCGACAGTGATATGGATTTGACATAGACGGGGAATAAATATGCATGAACAGGTCTGGCGCTATATTGCTGACCCTGCCAATCAGAGGCTCCTGCTATATATTTTTATAGCGCTTATAGCAGGGTTTCTTGCAGGAAGATACCTTGGAAAAGGCAGAAGCAAGGGAATGCCTTTTTTTGACAAGGGGGACAGCGCCTTTTTTAAGGGCATTCAATATTTGCTTTCAGATGACCCGGATCATGCAATAGAGGAGTTTATAAAGTCTGTCCAGATCAATTCGGATACGATCGAGACATATGCTGCCCTGGGAAACCTCTACAGGTCAAAAGGGGCCATTGACAGGGCCATACATATCCGCAGGAGCATTATACTTCGGCCCAATATAGATGAAGAGACAAAGGTGAGGGCACTATTTGACCTTGGCCTTGACTATAAAAGGGGCGGTTTTCTTGACCGCGCCCTTGAGACATTTTTAAATGTAATCAAAAAAAGGCCATCTGATATTGCTACCCTTGAGGAGCTTGAAAAGATCTACGAGGAGGTAAAGGACTGGGAAAACGCCTTTGAGACACGCGAAAGAATAGCAAAGCTTTCAAAAACAGATTGCAGCGGCATACTGGCCCATCACAGGGCAGAGGCAGGGAAGGCGCTGTTTGAACAGGGTGATGCAACCAGGGCAAAGGCATACCTCAAAAAGGCGATCACTATAAACAAACAGTGCATAGATGCATACCTTCACCTGGGAGATATCTATTTTTCAACTGGTGACACCAAAGAGGCAATGGCGACCTGGAAAAAGATAGTCGGCATATCACCCCAGTTTACATTTCTCGCATATCAGAGGCTTGAACAGGTATATAACAGATCAAATGAGATAAAGCAGATAGAGGGCTTTCTTAAAGACTGCGCCAGGTACAATACAGATGCATTCACTCACCTTGCCCTTGCCCGTTACATGTACAGGGAAAAAAAACATGAAGAGGCCATTGATGAATTAAAAAAGGCGCTTGATTATAATCCCCATTTCTGGGAGGCGCGCAGGCTCATGGGGGAGATACTTCTTGAGACAGGCAATACCGGGGATGCCCTTAATGCCTATAATGACCTGCTGATGCATCTTAATGTGCCATACCTTGAGTTCCAGTGCACTAACTGCGGCTTTCATCCCGCAACACTCAAATGGCAATGCCCCCAGTGTAAAAAATGGGACACCATTACACTCACAGACACCGGGTTCAAAAAGGTAAATGGCCTGTCCACCCATGAAATGCTCCTTGCAGAATCCTATGATCGTGGCGGGGACAACTAATGAATGAAATGACCCCCATGCTCAGGCAGTTCATTGATACCAAGAGCGCCTATCCTGATTGTATACTCTTTTTCAGGATGGGGGATTTTTACGAGATGTTCTTTGAGGATGCGGAAAGGGCATCAAAGATACTCGGCATTACCCTCACATCCAGGGGCTCCTTTAACGGGAGCAGGGTGCCCATGTGCGGAGTGCCTCACCATTCATCAAGGTCATATATTGCCAAACTCATAGAGAACGGATGCAAGGTGGCTGTGTGCGAGCAGGTTGAAGACCCGAAACTCGCCAAAGGCATAGTAAAACGAGATGTGGTAAGGGTGATAACCCCAGGTTCAGTGGTGGCTGAACTTGATATAGAGGGTGGCCGAAATCTTTACATGGCCGCTGTCTCATCTGGTGACAGCATGTACGGCCTTGCTCATGTTGATCTATCTACAGGTGATTTCAGGGTCACAGAGGTGAAGGAGCGGCGCGAGCTGTTTGATGAACTTGGCAGGATAGATCCGGCAGAGCTGCTCATCTACGATAATGACCCGTTAAAGGAAAACCGTGAACTTGCAAGATTCAGGATAGAGCTGTTAAAGGGGCCTGATTATGATAGAAACCGGTCTGAGCAGATACTCAAGGATCAGCTCGGGGTGAAATCACTTGCCGGTTTCGGCTGTGAGGGCATGAGAGAAGGGATATCAGCGGCAGGGGCCATAGCACAGTATTTGCGCGAGACCCAGAAGGGCGACCCGGATCATATAAAGGAGATATCCACCTACCACCTTGGCGACTATATGTTCCTTGATGAATCAACAACCCTGAGCCTTGAACTCTTTGAGACAATGAGAAGGCGCTCATCCAGGGGTTCATTATTCAGGGTCATTGACAAGACAGTCACCCCGATGGGAGCCAGGCTCCTCAAGAGGTGGATAGGTTATCCGCTGGTTGATATCACGCGCATTAAAGAGAGGCTCGCAGCTGTATCAAACCTGCATGATGACAGGATATTCAGGGAGGATATAAGGGAAAACCTTGAAGGTATATATGACCTTGAAAGGCTGAACGGCAAGGTCTCGCTTGGCAGGGCAAATGCCCGCGACCTTATAGCCTTAAAGGCATCCATCCTGAAGCTCCCATCAATAAAAGAGAGGCTAAAGGGGGCTATAAGCGATCTGTTGTCTGATATAGGTAATAGGCTTGATACTCTGGATGATATCGCACAGATTATAGAAACCGCCATTAATGATGACCCGCCTGTATCACTGAGGGAGGGCGGGCTTATAAGGGAGGGCTACAACCCTGAGCTTGATGAGCTGATATCCATTACTAGGCACGGTAAAAAATGGATCAGCGAACTTGAAAGAAAAGAGCAGGAAAGGACAGGCATCCCCAAGCTTAAGATAGGCTTCAACAAGGTCTTTGGTTATTTCATAGAGATTACAAAAAGTAATATACACCTTGTCCCCTCTGACTATATAAGGAAGCAGACACTTGTTAACTGTGAAAGATACATTACTGAATCACTCAAGGAATATGAAGAAAAGGTGATGGGGGCTGAAGAGAGGCGCATAGAGCTTGAATTCAGCCTGTTTGAAAAGATAAGGGAGAAGATCGCCCTTGAAAACCACCGCATCAAGGAGACCGCATCACGAATCGGCGAGATAGATGTGCTGGCCGGTCTTGCTGAAATTTCTGAGCTTAACAACTATGTATGCCCTGAGATAAATGAAGAGGGTGCAATCAATATCATTGATGGAAGGCACCCGGTTATAGAACAGACCGTAAAGGAGGAGGAATTTGTCCCCAATGATATCTATCTGAATGATACTGACCAGCAGATTATGATCATTACCGGCCCCAACATGGCAGGCAAGTCCACAATACTGAGGCAGACAGCCCTTACAGTGCTCATGGCCCAGATGGGCTCTTTTGTGCCCGCATCAAAGGCGGTTATAGGCATTGTTGACAGGATATTTACAAGGATAGGGGCCTCAGATGACCTTACAAGGGGCCAGAGCACATTCATGGTTGAGATGGATGAAACAGCAAACATCCTCCGCCATGCTACCCCAAAAAGCCTTGTCATACTGGATGAGATAGGGCGCGGCACAAGCACCTATGACGGCCTCTCAATAGCCTGGGCGGTTGCAGAGGCGCTCCATGATCTTGATAACAAAGGCGTGAGGACGATATTTGCCACCCATTATCATGAGCTTACCGAACTCCTTGCCGCAAAACCAAGGGTTAAAAATTTCAATATAGCGGTCAGGGAATGGAAGGATAAAATTATATTTTTAAGAAAGATGGTGCCCGGAAGCACAAGCCGGAGTTACGGGATACAGGTGGCAAGGATCGCGGGCATCCCTGAAAAGGTTATTGAACGGGCAAAGGAGATACTTAATAACCTTGAGAATGAAGACCTTGACGACCTGGGGAGGCCAAAGATAGCTAGGTCAGATTCAAAGCCCTCAAGAAACGGGGCTGTGCAGCTCTCCCTTTTCGGGAATAATGAGTCAAAGGTCATAAGGCTGATAAAGGATCTGGACATCTCAGGGATAACCCCCGTTGAGGCGCTCATAGAACTGGACAGGCTTAAGAAGTATGTGGATGGTTTAAAATGATAATTATCTCAAACAAAAGATATCTTTTTACACTGCTAATGAGCCTTTTACTATTCTTTATGTTTAGAGATAATGCAGGCGCGGCCCCATCAGCCGAAAATGCGCTTAAGAGCGCTGATAGCAACAGGGAATCACTCTACCAGTCAAGTAAGCGTATGAATTACAGGCATAACTGGGAAACCTGCATTGAGGCATATGAGAAGATATATACCGGTTACCCCAAAACTGAGCAGGCTGTATGGGCGCTGTTCCATTCTGCGGGGATGTACGTAAGGCTGAACAGGGTATCCACCCTTGAAAAGGACCTGGATGAAGCCCTTAAACTGTATGAACGGATCGTAAAGGAGTACCCTGAACACTCTCTTGCTGATGATGCACAGTATAAAATGGGGGAGATATACTATAACAACAAACAGGATATGACCCAGGCCTACATGGAGTTTCTCAAGGTGGAGATCAAGTTCCCTAACGGCGATATGAAGCCTGCTGCAAAGGGCATGCTGGAAAAACTCTCGGCCCTCCTGGGTGAAAAACAGGAAAAGGAGGCAGTACAGAAGGATACATCAACCGGCACGGCAGAAAGCGGCCTTGCAACAGTGACAAATATACGCTACTGGTCAACACCTTCCTATACAAGGGTGGTAATTGATCTTGATAAGCCGGTGGACTATAGCGATCATCTCCTGAAAAAAGACCAGGACCTTGACAAGCCCAGGAGGCTCTACCTCGATATAAAAAATTCACGGGCAGGCAAGGATATAGAGACCACCATACCCATAAAAGACGGCCTTTTAAAGACAGCGAGGGCAGGCCAGTATACCCCTGAAACTGTAAGGGTTGTACTGGATATAGAAAGCATAGGTGGTTATAAGACCTTCAGACTCCATGATCCCTTCAGGATAGTCATAGATGTCCAGGGAAACAAGGCTGCTGCAGCCGGAGAAAAAAAGTCGCAGAAGAGGCCTGTGGAAAAGGGGATTAAAAAACCTGAAAAACCTGATGATTCAGTATCACTTGCGAGGCAGCTCGGCCTGAGTGTAAAAAGGATAGTCATTGACCCCGGTCACGGCGGTAAGGACCCCGGATGCTATATAAATGGGGGATTAAAGGAGAAGGATATAGTCCTTGATATGGCAAAAAGGCTTAAAATCAAGCTTGAAAAAAGGCTTGGCTGTGAGGTTTTGCTCACAAGAACCACTGATATCTTTATTCCCCTTGATGAAAGGACCGCCTTTGCCAACATAAAAAAGGCTGACCTGTTTATATCGCTTCATGTAAATGCCCATAAAGAGAGCGCTATATACGGCATTGAGACATACTTCCTGAATATGGCCACAGACAAACAGGCTGTGCTGGTCGCAGCAAGGGAAAATGCCACATCAGAAAAAAACATAAGCGATCTCCAGTCTATCCTGAATGACCTTATGCTCAATACCAAAATAAGCGAATCAAGCAGGCTTGCCCACAGCGTCCAGGATGGAATAATGGGTGATTTAAAGAAAAAATATCAGGTGAACAAGAGCCTTGGGGTTAAACAGGCCCCATTCTATGTGCTTATAGGCGCTGAGATGCCATCCATACTTATAGAAACAGGCTTTCTTACAAACAGCATAGAAAGAAAGAAACTTATAAGCGATAATTACAGGGAGATTATTTCTGAAGGTATTTCAAGAGGTGTAGACGAATACATAAAAAGCATCGATATGGCATACACAGGGGGATAATCAGATTACAGAATTGTCGTCATAACATTTCCCAAATTAGCATCGCAAAATACAGTATGGTTTTCTAACACTTTCAGGCGGTTTGCTGGATCATCATTCCGGCAATACCGCCTTTTTTCATGACAACAATTTGGTAATAAAATTGAATAAGAACACTTATACATTTTCTTCTCCAATTGACCGGAAGATTTCGGTAAAACTTAAAAAATACCCCTAAATCTTATGACCGTTAATTCGGGAAACTGTATGATGGTATTTTGGTAAATCACACCTACAAAGGCTATATCCATGCTGATGCCTACAGCGGATATGATGAACTCTTTAA
>CAZXUA010000209.1:0-7102 GCA_964643755.1 uncultured Desulfatiglans sp.
CCAAAGGAGACACTTTTAAGCTTCCCTACGACACGATCGAAATATTTGAAGAAAACCAGAGTTCAAATTTGTCTCTTGCCCTCAATAAATATGTGAAATGGGAAAAAGACTTAAAAATAAATAAAGATTTTTTAAAAACTGCTGCCCCTATTGATTCTAACTTTTCTAATAGCATTCATTTGCGATATTTGAATATATTAAATACCATTAAAAAATATTACATGTTTGATAGTTTCAAAGCCCAAATCGACTGGCGGATGACTGTCGGCCTAGGCGCTGAAAATGTACATGAAACTTCAATGACACTTCATCATATATATGGCATCCCTTATATACCTGGAAGCGCTTTAAAAGGAATTGCAAGAAATGCCGCTGTTGAAGAATTATGCGACGAAACAAGCGAAGAAACAGATGTTATGGATGCATTGCTTGATATGCCTGACATTTCAGAAGTGAAGGATGAAAAAGAGAAAATAATTGCAATTAAAAAAGCAGGGAGAGTCCAGAGGCCGGACAAAAGCCATGTAAATGTTAAAGAAGAAACCATAGGAAAAATAATCGGAACTTGGGAAAAGTATGACATCGCAAGAAATGTTTTTGGATCGCAAACATATTCCGGAAAGGTGATTTTTTTTGATACATATCCTGAAGGGGAAGTGAAAATAGTTCCTGATATCATGACTCCGCATTACCCTGACTATTACAATAAAAATGAAGCACCTGGTGACTGGCAAAGCCCAAATCCGATATCTTTCCTGACTGTAGAAGAAACAAGTTATTATTTTTGTCTCGCTATGAAAAACAAGCACGATGATCACAATGATAGAGAAAAGGACTCTAAATACTTGAACTATGCAACAAACTGGCTGAAAACTGCTCTTCAAAATTATGGCATTGGTGCAAAAAAATCTGTTGGTTATGGATTTTTTGACATTAAGCATGATCAAGTTAAACAATGAAAATATTACCTATGTTTACAAGCTAAAAAACAAGAAGTGGGAAAAGAAGCACTGCTCTAAAAAGCAGTTGAAAAAAGTTCAGGAGGTTAAAAAGATACTTGGCGAATAAAAAACAACTTATCCGGAATTCCACTGCGGAGTTTCTAATATTTACCGGCCAGGCAGGGGAGCAGAGCATTGAGGCACGCTATGTGGACGAAACTATCTGGCTCTCTCAGAAGCTCATGGCTGAATTGTTTAATGTTGATGTAAGGACTATCAGCGAACATCTAAAGAATATTTACTCCCAGCAGGAAATAATACCGGAAGCAACTATCCGGAAATTCCGGATAGTTCAGAAAGAAGGCAACCGTGACGTTGCCCGTGATGTCGATTTCTACAACCTTGATGCAATAATTTCAGTTGGTTACCGGGTCAACTCTGTGCGGGCAACCCAGTTCAGACAGTGGGCAACAAAGGTCCTTCGTGAGTTTGCAATCAAAGGTTATGTGCTGGATAAAAAGCGGCTGGAAAATGGGAGTTTTCTGGGTGAGGATTATTTTGAAAGACTGCTTGAAGAGGTCCGGGAGATTCGGCTAAGCGAGCGGAAATTTTACCAGAAGATTACAGATATCTATGCCACCAGTATGGACTACAACCCCGATGCCCCGACCACAAGGCAGTTTTTTGCAAAGGTGCAGAATAAATTGCATTATGCCATCCATGGACATACTGCCGCAGAGATAATAATGGAGCGTGCGGACAGCTCCAAACCCAATATGGGCCTGACCACATGGGAAAAATCACCCGATGGAAAAATTCTAAAAACCGATGTCTCCATTGCAAAAAATTATCTCACAAAGGAAGAGCTGGAATCTCTAGGCCGTGTTGTTAACGCATATCTCGATCTTGCCGAAGACCGGGCAAAAAGAAGGATACCAATGACTATGGAGGACTGGGCAAAACGGCTTGATCAGTTTATTGAGCTTACTGAACGGGATATACTGCATGATTCAGGGAAAGTATCTGCTGAAGTTGCAAAGGATCACGCGGAAAGTGAATTTGAAAAATTCCGTATTATTCAGGACAGGCTGTTTGAAAGCGATTTTGACAGAGCAGTCAAAGAGATAGAAGAAACAAAGAAGATAAAATAATTCACTCTCAAGGAGCATATTAATGCCAAACTCCCTTTTTCTCATATTCAACCACCAATTCACAGATGCCCAGCGCAAAGATGCTCTTGCTTCGCTTGGTGTAAGCCGAATTGTTGATATGCCGCCTGAGATCAAGGCCATATGGGGCGATATACCGCCTGAACTGGATCGTATAACAGATTATCTTGAGCCGGTTATTGACTGGCTTAAGAAAGAGGCAAAGCAGGGCGATTATGTGCTTATACAGGGCGACTTCGGGGCATGCTACATAATGGCCAATTATGCCTTTTATCTGGGGATTGTGCCAATGTATTCAACAACAGGCCGTGAGGTTCACGAAACCCCCCTTAAAGATGGCGGGATAAAAGTAACCCATAATTTCAGGCATATAAGGTTCAGGAGGTATGAAAGATAAACATGGCAAATCTATTTATTTCATTTCCAGGCACAAGTCCTTACCTTGATTGTATTTACTTTATGAATAATAAAGAATCTGCATGTGTTAAATTTGTGCAGGAAGCGATTATAAATATCCTTTGTGAGAGTTGGGGTAAAGAAGACCGGTTTATCTTTTTCACAACAAAAGAGGCATACAATAAAAACTGGATCGATAATGGACATGGTGATGCGCCTGTAACAGGACTTGAAAACCGAATAAAATCCCTTGGCCTGCCATGCGTTATTGAAAACGTGATGATCCCGGAGGCCAAGACTGAAAAGGAGATATGGGATATCTTTCAAATAATCATTGATAAAATTGACTTTAAAGATGAAATATACCTCGATATCACTCATGCCTTCAGATCAATACCCACCCTGGCCGTTGTAGTTTTGAATTACTTGAAAATAGTAAAATCAGTTGAGATAAAGGCAATTTATTATGGTGCATTCGAAGTCCTGGGTTCACCAATAGAGGCAAGTAAGAAACCTGTTAATGAACGAAGAGCACCTGTTCTTGACTTGACTGCCTTAGACTCTTTACTTGATTGGTCTTTTGCGGTTTCAAGATTCGTGAACTCAGGTGATGCATTTCTCATAAATAAGCTATCACAGAAGGCTGTAAAACCGCTCCTTAAGTCTTCAAAAGGCAGCGATGCTGAAGCATCTGCATTTCGTAATCTTGGAAATAAAATGGAGGAATTTACAAAAGGATTTGCAACTTGCCGTGGGCCTGAAATAACCCAGCTCTCAAAGGGGTTAAAAAAGGCAATTGATGAGTGCAGAGGTTTTGACCTGATAAAGCCCTTTGGACCGCTCATGAATATAATTGAAAAGGAACTTGAAAAATTCTCCGGTGATGAAATAAGGCAGGGGATAAGGGCCGCAGAATGGTGTCTGAACCATAACCTCATACAACAGGGTTATACTATATTGAATGAGACTCTAATATCATATTTTGCTGACAGTCTTAATATGAATCCGGCAGATAGAAATGATCGGGCGCTTGTCAGTGGCGGTGTGAATGTTATTGCAAATGACAAGCCTTATGAAAAGTGGGATGCAGGGTTAAAAAACAATTCTGAAATGATGCTGAAAATAAAGGCGTTAGCTAAAAGAGATGACACACTTATCAAGGCGTTTCAGGTTTGTTCCCAAAAAAGAAACAACCTGAATCACGCAGGATTTACAAATGAAAAACTATCATCCGCAAAATTAACCGCTGAGCTGTATGAACTCATTAATAAAACAATTGATTATATGAATATATAAGGTTGGTTCTATTCCCGCTCTTTGACAACTGAATAAAAAATAAAAAGGTCTGTCTCAAAAACCGCAACGTTGCACTCCTTGCTTGAATGCCTCCATGGGTTATGATCTGCATCATAATTCATGGAGGTAAAAACATATGATAGCCTATATAAAAACCCAGGGTGCGCGGATAGTGAGGGAGGGCAGGCACCTTATTGTGCGGAAGGGCAATGATATATACAACACCCTTTTTACCTATAAGCTGGATCAGATTTTATTGTTCGGGAACATAGAGATCACCCACAATGCCCTTGTCCAGATTATGCGCAACAATATAGATACAGTGTTTCTAACGCAGAATGGCCGATACCTTGGAAGGCTTTCTTCGCCGGAATCTAAAAATGTGTTTCTTCACAAAAAACAGTACAGCCTGCTTGATGATGATGCATTCGGGCTGAAGATGACAAAGGCGATTGTGGGGGGCAAGCTTTCAAACATGGCAACGCTGTTAATGAGGATAAAGCGCAGCAGAAAGATAGAAGAGGCAGGCAAAAAGGCGGCAATGATTCAGGAGCTGATGCCAAGGCTTGACTCAGCGGAATCCATTGACAGCGCAAGGGGTTATGAGGGGAGAGGGGCTGCCCTGTTTTTTGAGGGGTTCAGGTATGGCTTTGTTGATGACATGGGTTTTATAAAAAGGGTGCGAAGGCCGCCAACAGACCCTGTTAACTCCGTGCTTTCTCTTGTATATACATTTCTTATGAACAGGGTTTATGCTGCGGTGCGCATTGCAGGGCTGGACCCCTATCCAGGTTTTCTGCATACAATTGATTATGGCAGATACTCGCTCGTGCTTGACCTCATGGAGGAGTTCAGAACCATAATAGCCGATACCCTTACCCTGTCACTCTTTAACCTGAAGATACTTCAGGCGAGCGACTTTGATATTGAAGAACCGGTTAAACAAACCCCTTTAGAAAAGGTTTCAGCGTCAGTTACTGATGTTACAAAAGACCCTATTGGGCTTATATCCCTTGAAGGGGACGCGTCTGAGAGCTTTGATATTCCGGAACAGCGCATGGATGCCTCCCCTGCGCCAACTGAACAGGTTACAGGAAAATTCCCTGTGAAATTAAAACCGGATGGTTTTACCCGTGTAATAGAGGCCTTTGAAAAAAAACTTACAACCTTGTTCCATCACCCTCATGCAGGGCGGCAGCTTACATATAGCGATGCCATTAATTTTCAGGCAACCCAGTACCGGAGGGTCATAGAGGGGGAGGCTGATGTATATCAGCCTGTGCTGCTTAAATGATAACTCTTATCACATATGACATTACTGATCCGAAACGGCTAACAAGGCTTCATAAGTTTTTAAAGGAGTTTGGCCTTAATACGCAAAAGTCGGTCTTTGAATGCGACATTGATGATGAGGCATTAAAAAAGATACGGCGCTATTGCAGCGGCAACCTTGATCTGGATGAAGATTCTGTAAGGGTTTACAAGATATGTTCAAGATGCATCAACAATGTAATGCTTTCAGGCAGGGGTATGAAGGTAACCCAGCTTGATTACATGGTGGTATAAAATGGACATGATAGTGGCTTATGATATAGCGAACCCGAGGCGCCTTGTAAGGGTGGCAAAGGTGATAAAGGATTATGGTTTAAGGGTGCAGAAGTCTGTTTTTGAGGTGAATCTGAATGAAAAAAGGTTTGCCGAGATGAAAAGGCGTGTGGAAGAGGTGATAAATGAAGATGAAGATGGGGTAAAGTATTTCCCCCTGTGTGAAAAGTGCGCAGGCACAGTTGAGGTAATAGGGCAGGGGGTTTTTATTGACCCTGATGCAGAGTACCTTGTTGTTTAGGGGAGTGTAAGTCATACCACGGCAGCAAATAAGTCATACCGCGGCCTGACCGCGGTATCCAGTTTTTTGATCAACCTCAAACGCGTACCTCATGCTGTTTTTTGGTTAAGCTTATAACTGTCTGATATTATATGCATTGTTTGTTTTGGCAACAAAGAGGTTCGCGGAAATGTAAATTTTGCTTGAATTACAATGTGTTGTCTAATATTTTCTTTATAAGAAAGGAGGGTTTCATGATGGATTACATGAAAAGAAAGGGAGGTGCGCGAAAAACAGGGTGTAAGATTGCGGAAAATAAAGAGAAAATAGGGGTGCGGATTCATAAGACCTGATTTAAGAAGGGATTGCGACTTTCTTCCTTTGCCTGATAAATATTGATTAATCTTTTTTTGATTCATAAGACCTGATTTAAGAAGGGATTGCGACACCCTTCGAGGTCTCTCGAATTTTCCTTCTCATACCTCCTGATTCATAAGACCTGATTTAAGAAGGGATTGCGACGGGCGCCAGAAATATGAATTTTTGAACTTATTGTTCAGATTCATAAGACCTGATTTAAGAAGGGATTGCGACTTCTGCCACTTCCTTATCGGTTAAACCGGCAGAATACAATTGATTCATAAGACCTGATTTAAGAAGGGATTGCGACCCTTGAGCAATCGTTACAGTTCGAGCAGCCTTGACATCTCGAGATTCATAAGACCTGATTTAAGAAGGGATTGCGACTAGGCTGCGCTTTAATTTATTTAATGTGCAGCTAGCTTCAAGATTCATAAGACCTGATTTAAGAAGGGATTGCGACTTGCTCTCTCGTATAATGATCGTTCAACTTTTTCGTCAGCTCTTGATTCATAAGACCTGATTTAAGAAGGGATTGCGACTCTCCATAGGGGCATTAGCTTCAATTTTGCGGATTATATGATTCATAAGACCTGATTTAAGAAGGGATTGCGACTAATAGCGTCCATCACAGATGATGACCCGTTTATTCTTATGATTCATAAGACCTGATTTAAGAAGGGATTGCGACCTCGATCATGCCATCAAAATATTTGGCATGATCGTCGTTGGATTCATAAGACCTGATTTAAGAAGGGATTGCGACCTGCCCCCAGACCAGCTATTGGAACCAGACTGGCGAGAGATTCATAAGACCTGATTTAAGAAGGGATTGCGACGATTGGCGTCAGTATGCCAGTCGGATGTGTGTAATATCTTGATTCATAAGACCTGATTTAAGAAGGGATTGCGACTAAGTTGTGTTGTGGTTAATTTGTGGTCTCTTATATATAAGATTCATAAGACCTGATTTAAGAAGGGATTGCGACTTTAATGGGCAGCATTTTAAATGAATCAATTACATGGATTCATAAGACCTGATTTAAGAAGGGATTGCGACATGAATAAAAAAATATTTAAAAAAAACAATGAAATGAAAAATAATAATAAGAACT
>CAZXUA010000210.1:0-7059 GCA_964643755.1 uncultured Desulfatiglans sp.
GGCTGGGATAGGCCTAATCTCTTTGCCATACTAGTCACGCTTTCGCCAGGCTCTCTCACGCACAGGTAACAGAATACACTCCTTGCCTTTGATACCCTGCTCCTCCTTCTGTCTGAGCACATCTCTTCCTTTTCAATCCCACAGCTTTCTAAAACCAGATTCTCCACAATGTACTGTGGCCTGAGTATGGATATTTATTGAGTTCAGGCATTCAAGATATCTGAATCTATGGAACCTTATATTCCAAACCGTGACAGCCTGCACAATAATTTACTGATTTTTTATGCTGGTGATGGCACTTGTTGCAGTCAGGCGTCTTCCCGTCATGGGGAGAAAAATGAGGATTTATCGGAAGCCCCTTTGTCGCCCCAATCAGGGCCTGTGAATCATTGTGGCATGTCTGGCACACACTTGACTCCACAACCTTTTTAGGTTCAATGTTTTCATGACATTGATCGCATGTTAACCCATTAAGTTTATGTTTATGGCTCAGGGGCATTTTTGTCCGTAAGCTTGTTGCCCCTGAATGGCATGAGGCACAATCACTTTCCTTCATTTCTGTTGTATCAACGTGGCCATGGGGTAAAACATCCTTATCATTATGACAGGATTTACAATCCCCTGGAGTAGGTTGAGCAGGCACTTTAACAGATACAGCTTTATCCACCTCCTTAACGCCGCAGGAAAGAAAAAACATAATGCACAGGCCGGTCAGATATAAGTTGAAGTATTTACGCATTTATTTAACCTTTATCATTACAATGCTGATAATCATTTCATTTAAATCGTTCATCCTGAATAGAATGAAGATCCTGATATTTTCAGAAATGTGGACACTATAAAGGTGATGATCATTTGTGTCAATTCCAAAAAATCCTGTTTTTAAAATACTAGGCACAGACGCTAATGGCAAAGCACCCGGCCCCATTTTGCAGAACTGGAGTTCAAAATTCCCAACACAGCCATAATTAGGATTACCTGATCTTGTTCATTTTATTCTCCTTTGTTATAGTCTCTATTTCTTGAGACCTTTGGTATGGGCTGCAAAAAACCTGAAGATATCGGTCATGCCATCGTTTATAATTGTCCCATGATCACCGTATGGAAACTCCAGATAATAGTACTCTATTTTAAGCTCCTTCATGGCATCTATCCACTGGCGGGTATAGTTTGCGGGCACAGCATCATCCTTGTCGCCCTGAACAACCATAACCGGTATGTCTGCCTCTTTAAGCGGGGTCAATATCTCTAACCTGTTTTGCAGCATCATAAATGCAGCCGGAGCAATAGCCACAATGGCTGCCCATTTCTCCTTATATTTCTGTCCTAAATATAGTGTCCCTGCCCCGCCCATGGAATGGCCCATAAGGTAGATGCGGTTTTCATCCACATTGAACTCCTTCTGCATCATGGCGAGCACATTCATAACATCCTTTTCACTAAGTTCTGCAAGGTTAGGCGGTTCAACCTCCTTGCCTCCAAATACTATAACCGGGGACCCATACCATCCGCCCACATTATAACCGAGAGGCCCTGCAACAATGTATCCCCCCTCTTCTGCCAGGTCTATGAGCCGTTCACGCACTATAAAATTGGCATCACCACCAAGCCCGTGCAGGGCAATGATGAGCGGATTCTTTTTTTCCTTTGAAACCTTTGAGGATACATACAGCACATAACCTAACTCCTCATTTGTTTTTGTAAAATGGTACTTGCGCTGCTCCGCACGCGTGTCAGGCTTTATAGTGAATGGAGCCTTTGGCATTGGCTTTTTGGCTGGCGTCGGCTCCTGCGCGGTTACAGACTGAGCGGTTAAAAGGAAAAGACAAATGGTTATAATGGATGCAATAATAGGATTTGTTCGCTTTTTCATGTTGATGTCTCCTGTATAAATCCTTTTTGTTATGTATGAATTTACAAGATATTTAGGCGGCTCTATCTACTGTGTCAAACGAAAATTCTTATAAAATTGTTTATTTTCTTCGCTATCACATAAAGTTACAGAAGCATCAATAAGTTAGAGGCATAATTTTTCTATAGTGACAGGAGATTAAAATCCATGTATATTCATCTGTTGTATTACAACCTAAATAAAGGAGCCTTAAATGTTAACAATATATTTAAAATCTATGTTTCTTGTCACCATGTCTTTTTTCGCCATGTTAACAGTAACAACCTTTGCTGCTGACAGCGCTGATACGATCGATACAGTTGAACTAAAGAATAGTGACAAGATTACCGGGCACGTTTTAGCAGACACGTTTACAGTCACTTCGCCTTATTCGATTGTCACACTGGAAAGGGATAAGATATCGGAAATCGCCATCATGCCTGAAGGTTATAACCATGATATAGTAACCCTCAATGAGGGGGGCATACTTGAAGGGACAATCGATGAGACCTCCATTTCAATTCAAAATGAGAAGGGCGAAAGGATTACCCTTAAAAAGGAAGAGTGCAAAAAGATCATACTAAAGCAAAAAAAATAAAGGGCGATGCTCTCCATACGGAAGATCAAATAATATAAATCCGGCAAAGGGTTTAAAGACTGTAAAACGTTCCAATACGAAAAAAGTATTCACCACGGAGGACACGAAGAGCACGGAGAAAGGCTTTTTATTATTTTATAATAATTTTTGTTTTTCTTGGCGCCCTTTGCGTCTTTGCGGTTAAATTCTTGTCTATCATTTCAACGTTACAACAACACGAAGGGCTCGGAGAGTTTTTATGTCTTTACTCCCTGTTCTCAATGTTCTCCGCGGTAAAAAATATTCTTGCATTTTCGCCAGTGTTCACTGAATTTCAGAAAGAGCAGGCAAATGTCAGCTCAATAAAAGCTCTGCTACAGAGACACCAATGGTGGATGGCAAAACACCCATCTTTATGCTGACCCCTGAATAACCCTTTTCTGCTGAAAGCCTTTTCACCTCACCGTGCGACAGTGTTCCGCTGCTGTCCTTTTCAAGAATCATTACAGTAGCAGGGGCCAAAGGGCCATCAGGGTAATCCACTATTATGGCAAACCTCCCGTCTGATAACTCTACTGTGGAGCCGATCGGGAATATCCCCATCATCCTTACAAAGTGTTTTAGCAGCACCATATCAAAGCTCTTTTCCCCCTCGCTCCACATCTTTCTTAAGGCCTCATCAGGGGTAAAAGCCCTTTTTCGGTATTTGCGGTCAGCGGTTAGCGCCTCATACACATCAACAATACGGAGAATCCTTCCTGAAAGGCTCAGCTTTTTCATGAAATGGGTCTTAGGGTAGCCTGTCATGTCAGGGTTCAAATGATGTTCAAAAGGGCCAAGGATGATTTTTGACCTCAGCTCCTTGTCTGCATTAAGTCTTAAAATCCTTTTTACACCAAGCAGGGGGTGGCTCTGCACCTTGTCCCATTCATCATCATTAAGCGCCCCCTGTTTAAGGATGATATCCTTTGGCACGCCTACCTTGCCCAGGTCATGGAACAGTCCGCATACAGAGAGATGCTCAAGCACCACATTGGATAAGCCTATCTGTTTTCCTAGGCATGTGGCAAGAAGCGAGACATTAACCGAATGGGTGTATGTATAATCATCATACTCATGGATGGTTGCGAGCCCCAGTATCAGCGACCTGTCTTCGTGGATAAGGTCCACTATGTTCTGGGCAAGCCTCCTTGCCTTAAGCACCCCAGCAACACCCTTTGAGGCCTTTTCTGCCACATCCTTTACTGTATCAAGGGCCATCATATAGGCTGTTTTGGCATTTTTCTTCCTTTTATAGCCCTCACCGCTCTTATCACCCTGGCGGTCATCATCCTTTTTTTTCTGGATATCCACCCATTCCAGGGAATATCCGGGGCATTTGGCTTTAAGCCATTCAAAGGGCGATTCATTTTTAATGGATAGATCAATCAGGCGTATCAGCGTCATAATGTCTGTATATGAGGCCTTCGCACTGGTGATGGAAAACTGCATGGCACCAATGCCCCTTTCAGACAGATACCCTGCCATCTCATTAATGATATTCTGGCTCTCCCTTCCTGCCCGGAGCCTTTCGCCATCTAAGTGGAACCTGCCTCGCCAGAGCTGGATCTTAAAATCACCCTCTCTTGTCATTTCATCAAGTATGGTTTTAAACTTTACAAGGCACTCTTTAATAAGCCTGTTATTATCCTTGTGTATCCTTGCTGTATAGATAAGGTTATGCATCACCCTTATAAACTCAATCGCATTTGTCCCTGGCATCTTTTTGTTATCATCTGCCATTAAAAGAGACCTCCTTTTTCTCCTCCTCTATGGCTCTCTCGGCAATCTTTCTTATGCCGGGGAACATGGATCTCTTTGCAGCATCAAGCACCCTGTCGGCCTCTGCTAAACCCAGTGTGCCAAGTGCAATGGCTGCGCCTCTTCTCATTACACCTCTTTTCGAACCGGTAAGAAAACCCCATTTTAAAAGGGTATCCCTAAGAAATGGCACAGAGCGGGCTGAACCGCATTTACCGAGTGTCCTGAAGCACTCTATCAGATGGTTTGCGTAGAAATCGGTTGCCCTGATCCTCTTTATGTGTGACACAAGAAACTCCTCTGCAACCGGATCACGGGCGCGTGCCATCTGTTCCAGAACAAGCCCCCTTATGGAATCCTCTTTATCATCTAAAAGGCTGAACATATCCTTAATCCGGCCAGGGTCTATCTTGAATATCCCCTTTATGGCCGCATACCGCACAGCCCCGGATGAGTGGTGCGAAAGCCTCTGCAGATATTTAAGGGATTGAGGGTTATCCATTTTTAGAAAAACAGCGACAAGCCTTTCAAGGAGATTATCACCGGCATTATTTATTGCAAGCTCCAGTGCGCTTGCATCCCTTGAGGCGAAATGGACAATCGCATCCAGCAGCACCTTTTTTTTGGCGTCACTCTGGGGTTTTGAAGAGATGGATAAAAGCGTGTTGATCACCCTGCTGTCAAGCAGAATAAAGATATCATACAGGGTTGCGGCCTCATCAGATTCTATCTGCTCCCATATCTCATGAAGGGGCGCAAGGGCCTCTTTGCCTGATACACCGGCAAGAAAACCTGAGATCAACTTTTCAGACCAGGGCAATTCATCCCTGCAGATATCCCTTATATACTGAAGCCCCATAAGGATCTTGAGCCCGATATCAAAATCCCTCCTGCCAAGAGAAATGGAAAATTCCTCTGAGAGCACATCAAGTATCTTTGAAAAGTCATCCTCCTCCTTCTGCTGCAGGAGACTATCCAGAAGGGCATCCAGATATGACGTTATGTCAGCCTCTTCTTCAGAATGTATCATCTCTTTTAAGGTCATCTCCTCATCAGGTGTAAGTGAGATGTTAATGAGATCAATAGGAGGGTCTGCCTGATGAGCCTTTTCCCTCATCTCGACACCTTCATTTATTGATGATGAACTGCCGGAAACAATATCATTGAAATCCTCTATTTCATCACCACTACCTGAAAAGAACTCTGTGACCTCATAAAGTATGTGGGGAAAGGGGTTCTCCCAGAGTGCGGTTGCGACATCCCCTTCAGGTTCTGCTGATAATTTTATATATCTGTTAATTATCAAGAGCAGGTCGCTGACCTCCTTCTGCTCCACGCCGGGCGTAAACTCAAGCCACCTTATCCCATCCCTGAAGAGTGTATGATGCAGGGTGCCCTCCTCCGGTATGCCTTCAGCAATTATTCCATCACGGCAGAGTATCTGTTCCCTTTCTATCTCAAATCTTAATCTTCCGAATTTATTTATATAGGATGTAAGCTGTGTATAAAACTGATTAATGGAATTTTTACAGATGCCATGCTCCTCAGGGTATAATGTCAGGTTCTTGACAGTAAGAAGGAGGGCAGTGAAAAGCCTCCTTATGAGATTAAGCTCCACCTCTGAAAGGGTTTTATCATCTGTCAATGCCTTCTGATTCGCCATATCTTCCATTTTCATACCATCTAAAGTTCATAAGGCAACACATAAATCCATCTGTGCAGGGCAGGCGTTTTAAAATCATTTAACCATCAATCCTTATAGTTTTGCAAGATATGTACCATAAAAAGGAGGAATACTACTCTGCAAGATTTTAACTAGCATCCATCCGGAGGGAGGCTTATTCTGAATGGGGCTTTCAGATGTCAGAGATCAGCAGAGATCAGCTGTCAGGTAAATCTTTGATTTGAAAGTCTTTTACTGAAAGCTGAATACTGATAGATGACCGCTTGAATCCACAAAAACGACAGTTTTTGGATGGTCGCTAAATAACATTTTCTCTTGTTTGAGAATGAAAAATAGGTTAATAAAGGACACCCAGCCTGGCTGAATATTCTATTTCTTTTGGAGCAGATGAACGCTATTATTAGCAACCTGACATGGAGTCCGAATGAATCACGACTACAAACATGCACGCGAAAGGATGATCAAGACCCAGCTCATTCCAAAGGGTATAAAAGACAAGGGCGTGCTTGAGGCCATGTCAAAGGTGCACAGACATCTGTTTCTTGAAGAGGCTTTGGCAGGCGAGGCATATAATGATCATCCTGTGCCTATCGGCCACAAGCAGACAATATCCCAGCCCTATATTGTGGCCCTTATGACCCAGATACTGAAACTCACAGGCAAAGAAAAGACCCTTGAGATAGGCACAGGAAGCGGTTATCAGACTGCCATACTTGCGGAACTCTCCTTAAAGGTCTATACCATCGAGCGTATCCGTCCTCTCATGGAAAAGGCCAGGTACCTTTTGAATTCCCTTGATTATACTAACATCCTTTTCAAGTACTATGACGGCACTTTAGGATGGAAGGAGTATGCCCCTTACAATGCAATAATTGTCACAGCAGGCGCACCGCAGATCCCTGAAAATCTAGTGGAACAGCTTGCCGAGGGAGGCAGGATGGTAATCCCTGTTGGAGGAAAGTCAAACCAGGAGCTTATCGAGATAATAAGACTTAAAACCGGTTATAAGACAGTCAGGCATGGCGAATGCCGCTTTGTGGATCTGATAGGCGCACATGGCTGGAAAGAGTGATCGGAAACCTGCGGTCTCCGCAATAGCAAACGATT
>CAZXUA010000211.1:0-7057 GCA_964643755.1 uncultured Desulfatiglans sp.
GAGATGGAATCTCGTGACTGGAGTTCAGACGTGTGCTCTTCCGATCTCAAAGACAGGTTCTTTGCCCTGATATTTATTTATGAGCAACTCATTAAATTTATTCCTTTTGATATTTTCTTCATAACCGCTTACTTCTCTTCCGATTATCTTTTTCACCCACGCCTTAGGACCGCTCTGGATAGTTGTTAATGGGTTAGTGAAATGGATAATTGTCAATTGAGGATATTTCTGTTTCAACAATGACGTTTTAGCATGATATTCATTAAAAAGATCACCTACATTAGTATTTTGCATAATATCGACATAACATAATTTTAGAAATCCCAAATCTGTTTTACTCCCCAACCCTTCATCCATGAATTTTTTAAATTCATCGATCTTTGTTTTTGGTTCAAGATTTTTCCCGACCTTTGAATGAGCGAAGACACCGGTATTAAAGTCAGAAGGATTTGATGTTTCAACAATATTGAGTTTGATCTGGGGATTTTCTTTCATGACATCTTTGATACCGTCTATAATATTAAAACCCACTGACTGATGCCCGAAATAGATCTTTTTTTGTGCCAGTTTATCCCATGCGGATTGAGGTACATCTTTTATGCTGGGCAGGTTATTTGTTTGAGCAGGCATATTATCTCCATTGTTGCAAGAAGCCGTTAAAATTAAACATGCTATAATTAAATTTAAATATAAAATAATTTTCTTCATTATAAATCACCATATTATTTATTATAAATTTTAACGAGATGTCGGAGATCAGAGGTCCGAGGTCATTTCCAGAGGTCTGAAGTCCGATACCAGAGGTCAGAAGTCGGATGTCAGAGATCAGAGATCTGAAAGCATAAATACTTAGAGGTCAGCGATCAGATGTCAGAGTTCAAAAATCGAAAGTCCGAGGTCACAGATCAGAAATCAATTTTACTTTTTTAGCAAGAAACTTTCAGAATTCTTGAGCATCGCTCCCAGCATCTTTCCAACATCCGAGCATCTGCTGGTTAATTTTTTATAATCTTCTTCATTCAGATATCCACAATCTCTGGCAAAATCTAGCCAGGTATCTGTCTCACTATTTTCTGCATCTGAATCTGTTAATTTGCTAATAAAATGAGCCTCATATCTTCTTTTTGCCCAGGACTCTCTGAGATTTGCGCATATTGATCTTGATGACCTTCTGATTTGATCTATGAGTGCGTAAGTCTCCTCCTTAGGCCATGCTTTACTGACCTGATAGATCTCCATCGCCAATTCATATGCGACTTTATATACTTTTAGCTCTTTAGCAGAATTGATTATCATCAGTTTTTCTCACCGATTTCTGACCTCGGGTTACTGATCTCTAGTTTTATCCTGTATCCAGAGATTAACCAGTGTCTCCGGAGTAATTCCGTGTAGTTTTGCTATCTTTGCTATTTTGTTACTAAGTTCTCTGTCTATTGGAAAATATGTGCGCTCAGATTGTATTTCCACTTTAAAATCGATAGATTCCGTTTGATCCCATACTTCAGTTAAATCATGTTCATCCCAGTATTCACTCATTTCCGAATATGTATTACTTTTCGAAATTGTCGATTTATTTTCGTTCATATTTTCTCCTTTCTGAATCTGTCATGTCTCTTGCTGAAATGATTAGGGCTTGATGATTACTTTTATAGATGAAAAATACTATAAGGTATCGACCCCCATCAGTTTGTCCTAGCGCGGCATAAACATTCTCATCTTTCCGGAACCCTTTTTCAACATATCTAAATGAAGGATTATTATTCAATATTTCAACTACCTCTTCTCTTTCAATTTGGTGTTTCCAAATCAACTTTTGAACAATATCTTCCAGCCAAATTATTCCGGTAATTTTCAGCATTTTTTTAGTAGCAAGTTTACCTTATTCTGATCCAGAGATACAATCTTTATATTGGACACGGATTGCACGGATGAACACGGTTAATTTATGGTTCAAGGTTAAAAGGTTCAGAGGTTAAAAGCCAGAAGTCAGAAGTCGGATGTCAGAGATCCCAAAAAAGCTCAAGGCTGAAAGTTTAAAGGTGACCGCGCAGAGCGCAAAGAGCAGAGAGCATAGAGTTAAAGCCAGATATCAGAAGTCGAAAGTTAGAGAAATTATAGTTCAAAGCTGAAAGGATCAGGGATTATCTGTTAAACATCTCTAATACGTCCTTGTAAAAAGAATCTGCAAAATTATATAACTCCATTGCTTCTCGTAACGAAGGTTTACCAGAAGGTAACAACCCGTCTAATGCCCTGTCGAGCCATTCTTTAGTGATCATCTTCATAAATCACTATCCCTTTTTGAGCAATTTCTTTAGAAAAAAGAGAGCCGATTTCATTAAATTTTCTATACATCGGTTTTGTATATACTATAAGATCTATTGGTACTTTTGATATGATATCGTTCAATTGATTTGAAATTCTCATGTAAATGTCACTCTTCTCTTTATAAGTGACTGGTAAATGCTCGTCTTTTTTAACCACTAGCAAATCAATATCGCTGTCTGAATTATAATCCCCCTTACTCATCGAACCAAATAATACTAGCTTGTAAATGCCAACAGACTTTAGTCTTTCAGTTATTATGGGTAAATATGAAATTGTTGATTTATTTTCGATCATATTTTTTTATTGGGACACTGATTTCACGGATGAACACGGCTAATTTATGGTTTAAAGTTCAAGGTTCATAGTTTCACAGTTAAAAACCAGAAGTCGGATGCCAGAGGTCAAAGATCAGAAAAACAAGGCTCAAAGCTGAAAGATCAAAGGTGAAAGTTAAAAGGTGAATATGAAAAGCGAAAAGCGCATAGAGAATATCAATCCTGTCTGCCTTTATTAAGCAGTTGTTGAAGGAAATTCCTATCCTGAATATCCTTAGGCCTCATTCCCATTTTAGTCTGTATAAGAACATCGGGCTTCAGATAAGGGATTTTAACACTATCGATCTCATCATATATTATATAGTTTTTAGCCATATCATAGCTTACTTCACAAGCCCTGCCCAACAGATCTACAGTAATTTCCCCGCTTACTCTTACAACTGTGTACTGATATAAATCTGTATCGGCTATTTCCTGTGCCTCGCTATCCGGTAAATATGAAAGAGCTTCTCTTATTTTTACAACGTTATCCGGTGAATCATCGACAAGAAGATCAATGTCTCCAGTTGCCCTTATGTAGCCAAAACGGATAATTGCGAATCCACCAATTATCACATACTTAACTTTATGTTGATTCAAATTCTTGCAGAGTATTACAAGATCATTTACAGTAGGGATTCTAGAGAATTGTGCACTATCATAGTCTCCATCCATTGGTCTGCCTCTTCGAATGTTTTAAATTTATATATTCCCTTCTTACAAACCTTTTTTGTACACCGGAGCATTCCTACAGTATTCAACCATTTATCTGCTTCTGAAGTGATTTCAGAATTGGGAAGACTATACTCTTCTATATTTTTTCTTTTGCCTATTCGTTTTTCTTTGTTCATTTATTACCTTACTTATTTTGGGACACGGACCAAATTCGCAAAGAGCATGGCGCATAGGGCTAAGCGCATAGCGTAACTTTTGCGCTCTGCTCTATGCGCTACGCCAGCATAGCTGCGCATTTTGACCTGTCGATTTTACCACTGCTGTTCTTTGGCAGTGCCCTGACAAACCTGATTTCCTGCGGAATTTTATAGTCAGGAAGTTTTTCAGCACATTTTTTCAATATGGATTTTTCATCGGCATCTTCTTTAACCGGAACAGCGATTGCTACAAGCCTGTTTCCCAAAAGATCATCCTTTATTCCCAGAACTACAGCCTCAACCAGAAGCCCTGTATCCATGAGCACATCCTCGATCTCCTGGACATTTATCCTGTGTCCCTTTACCTTAAGGAGGTTATCCTTTCTCCCTGTTGTGAATATAAATCCATCCTTATCTTTATAACCAAGATCCCCGGTGTAGTATCCGCCATTAATCAACACCTTGTCTGTTGTCTCTCTGTCTTTATAATAACCCTGCATAATGTTTGGCCCGTAACCAACTATCTGACCCTCTTCACCAATACCGGTTTCCTGGCCGTCCGGTCCCAGAACTTTTATTGTTACGCCTGGTATAGCCCTGCCTATAGAATCAATTTTTTCTAATAAATAAGCAGGATCAAGCCATGTAAGTCTGGCTGAGGCCTCAGTTGCGCCATACATGATGATAATTTTTGTATGATCAGGTAATACCCTTCTGAGATCCAGCTTGATCTGTTTTGCCATGTGCCCGCCTGCCTGAGAACAATATCTCAGAGAAGTAAGATCATCACGATGTTTCTCCAAAGGAGACCTGTGAAGCAGATATGCGTATGTTGATGGTACGCCTGAAAAGCCTGTGACCTTTTCTTCTATCATCTGATTGATAACAGTAGCAGGGTAGGCGAATCTGTTATTTAATACCACTGTACCACCGACTGAAAAATGGGTATTTAAAAGTGACTTTCCCATTACATAAAAAAATGGCAACACAACCATCTGTATATCTTTATCTGTAAGCCCAAGGTATTCACAGATAGAACCGGTATTCGCCACTATGTTCTTATGTGAAAGCATTACCCCCTTTGGCTTACCGGTTGAACCGGAGGTGAAGATGATGGACGATAAATCGTCCGGGCGCAAGGCGCAGGGCGCAGGGCGCAGGGTGTAATCATCTGAATGAGGCACCATCAAATCTTCGAAAGAAAAAACCTTAATACCGTTAGAATCCCATGTTAGTTTTGGATTATGAATTACCAGCTTAGATCTTTGAAGTAATGCTTGATCGCTTGCCTTTATGAGTCTCTCAAACCTGTTATTGGTAATTATTACGATTGGTTCAATATCGGCAAGCAGGCTATTCAGACTGTCAGGCTTGAGATCTGTGCTTAATGATACAGCTACTGCACCTGCTTTTAATATCCCGTAATAGGTAACAACATACTCAAGGCTGTTTTCCAGGATAAAGGCAACACGGTCTCCCTTTTTTATTCCTTCATTAACCAGCCAGTGAGCAAGACTGTCAGCCATGCTGTTAACCTGTGAATAGGTTGCACGTGTATCTTCATGGATAAGGGCGACCTTATCAGGGAAGATATTTGCACTACGTTCTAAAAAATGATGGATTAATATAGGTTCCATGGTTCAGGGTTTAGCGTTTAGAGGTTAAAGGGCTAAGCGCATAGCGCATGGAGCAAAGAGACAACAGCAAAGAGCAAAGCGCAGGGCGCATGGAGTAAAGCGGAACACCTAGTTATCTAAGAGTTTTTTGAAAATTTGTAATTTGTCGACATAACTTATCAAGATCATCCATGAGAGAATCCAAGGTTTCAATGTTAATTAATTTTCTTCTCTCTAGAATTATTAGGATATTTGCATTTTCAAAAGTTGATCTTCTCGCTATATTCAAGAATTGAATAAATTCTTTATTTGAAGTTGAGCCTGATCCCTCTGATATATTATTGGACATGGACATACCTGCTCCACGCAATTGCTCAGCAAACCGATATAGTCTTTTAGATTCCAGCTCATCGGCGATATTAAAAAGCCTGTCAGCAATCTCAATTGCTGCTTGCCATATCTTCAGATCCTGGAATCTAAATTTAACCATTTCTTTTTTCGCATTGCGCTAAGCGCTATTATGCCCTCTGACCTCTTCGCTATGCTCTCTGCGCTTTGCCCTATGCGCATGAGCTACGCGAGCTTTTTTTCGAGGTACCCCACCACATTATTTATCGAATCCAGATTTTCCGGCACAAGCTCCTCGTCATCAACCTTTATTGAGAACTGCTCTTCAAGAAAATTTACCAGTTCTAAAATACCTGTTGAATCTATGATCCCACCATCAAGAAATGAGGTATCATCCTTAAGGCCTTCACCCTGCCCGAATAAAAAATTTTCAACTATAAATGTCCTGATTTTGTCTTTCATATTCCCTCCGTATGTAAAGCGCATGGCGCATGGCGCAGAGCGCATAGAGTGTAAAGCCAAAAAGCTTTTTTCGCTTTGCGCTTTGCGCCATGCGCCATGCGAGTTAAAGCTCAAGTTTGTTTTTCGCGTATTCCACCATACTCTGATTCTGTTCAGTATATATCTTCTCCATACCCTCTTCTCTCTCCATTACACCCTGGCGCACCATACCGGCAATCTCCCAGACATAAGGATGAAATTTATGCCGCTCTATATGCTGTTGATTTGCAAAGGCGTTAAGAAGACAGTTTGAGGAATTGGTATCTGTATCTTTTGGTAACTGCCACCCCATTTTCATTAGCTCATTCATTATTGATGTCTCATTATAGTCAAAAAATGCGAGTGGATGAATATTATAGGGGAAATTCTCCTTGTATTTTTCAAAATAGTCCTGAGGCAGAAAATACTGCGATATGGATTTAAAAATTTTTTCAGGAAAGGCCTTTTTGATGGATTCCTGGTTCTGCCTGATAAGGGCAGGGTTCGTTTTCATGATTGCTGACTGGATGGGTGCCTGCCCTGGAGACCAGCCAAATGCAACCAGGGGAATGGACATCTCGATTGCAGTTTTAATGGCAAAGCTTTTAACTATACCAATACAGGATGTGCATACTGAACTGGCACGGAGGAGCGTTGCAGGAGAAAAGATATCCTCTTTTGCTGTTAACCGGAACATATCCTTAACTACAGGCCAGGGGGGCCTCACTTTTATAAGATCAATTGAAAGAATATCGGTAATAGCATCTATATTCTTCCATGCGGCAGGAGACACAAAGTGGTTGTCAAGGGTAAATGCCAGTATTTTAAGATCATATTGTTCCCTTAAAATCTTTAGTGTATAGCTTGAATCCTTACCCCCGCTGTAGGCCATTATTACATCATATGAGGCTGATGACCCCTTGATATCTTTGATGAGCTGATCAAGGCGGTCATGATATTCTGATTTCTTCTCATCAATATCAATCCCTGCACCTTCTGCCCTCTGGCAGTGATTGCAGATACCCTGATCGTTGAATCTGATACCGGGGAAGGTGTCAGGCAATATACATCTATTACAAATTTTCATGATTAACTCCTG
>CAZXUA010000212.1:0-7017 GCA_964643755.1 uncultured Desulfatiglans sp.
CTCCTCACCGCCTGCATCACGGACATTTTTATGCCAGATTTTTTCACCGTTTAAAAGATTCCAGCAGGAAAGATCACCTCCCCTGCCATAGGTATATACACGATCATCATCGATCCAGGGGGTTGCCCTGAAACCGGTGCCATATTCATTTGATGTCTCAGATGGGTAGGCCTGTTTCCATATAAGGCCGCCATCTTCAGGGTTAAGACAGTAAACCACATCGTTCTTTCCTTCACGCCCGCACACAACAAGCCTGTTACCCAGCACAACCGGCGCAGACCATGTTGCGCTGTCCTCCCCATCACACAGGTAATCTATCTCCCATACCTTCCTTAATCCGTTTGACCAGTCTCTCTTTATACCCGAAAAATAGCTCCTGTTATCACCATTTATATTACGCCAGCTTTTCCAGTCTGCCTCTCCCCTGGTAATCGGCTGAACAGGCGCAGTCGCAATATCATGCGCCATCGCTGTGTGCGGTTGAACCTTTCTGTTACCCAGCATGATACCTATTGTATCTCGGTACATGACTGCAACCACTATTACTGCAACAAGAATGAGCCCTGCTATTAAAAACATAATTTTTATCCATTTTTTCATCGCTTTTTTCCTCTTTTATTGTTTATGAGTCTCAACCATTCAGCCTTCGGAAAAGCCTTACAAATTCATCTGGTATCCCTGTATCAAAGTTCATTGGCTTATGGGTGAACGGGTGATTAAACATAATGGAGCGGGCATGGAGCGCAAGCCTTTTTGATATATTCTCACCTTTGCCATATTTTTTATCACCGACCACAGGATGACCCTTTTCAGCAAAGTGTACACGAATCTGGTTTTTTCGGCCAGTTATTAAATGGACATCAACCATGGTAAACCCTTTAGCCTCTTCAAAAACCTTATATGCTGTATGAGAAAGTTTACCCTTTGAAGGGTCACCGGTTGAATAAACCCTTAGCCCCCTGTTTTCAGCAAGGTAGGAAGATATTGTCCCCTCTTTTTCCTTCAGGTTCCCATGAATGATAGCCAGATAGTGTTTTTCACTCTTTTCCCAGTTATCCTGCAGAAACCTCTTTGCCTGTTCGCTTTTTGCAAAAACAAGCAGACCAGATGTCTCTCTGTCAAGACGATGTACAATATATACCCTGTTTGAGGATTTGGAGTTACCTTTTCTGACATAATCATTGAGGATAAAGTGCACGGTTTTTTGCTTCTCCCGGTCAGTACTAATAGTTAACAGCCCTGCTGGCTTATCCAACACAATGATATCCCTGTCCTCGTAAAGGATTGAAAGGCCACCCGCAGGCTGATGTCGTCTTGATTGTGTCATCTTTTTTCAATCTCTTTCGATGCAAAAGGATCCTCACCTTCAGCAATGATAATCATCCGGCAATTCATGCAGTCAAATTCAAGCCTGTAGGTGTGCTGCCTGTCGCTTATCGTTAGTGGTCCATTCAGCCTGTTACTCTTTTTATCATTTGATCTGAGGCAGCTATCAAGTTCATACCTTAAACAGTATTTTGTAGTCATCACCACCCTGTCCTTCATATCAGTTTTACGGGCGCCATCATCCTCAAGGGCCATCTCCTTAACCTTGGCCCTGTGCCGCTCATAAAAAGCCACTGCCCTTGTATTGAGTATATTTGCCCTGTAGTCGAGCTCCCCTTCAGGGAATGGGGTATTATTCGGGACAATCTTTTCACCATTATGATGAAAAGACTCTATCCGCGCCCAGGTAAGCCGGGCAAGGGCTTTTCGTCTGATCTCATTTATAATGCTTAATCTTATAAAACCCGGCTTATCAGGTGTGATGGCAACAGATATTACCCTGTAGGGGGTATCCTTGGTCTTTATCAACTGAGCCTCAATAGTGGAACGGGCGCATTCCGGTTTATGTGCCGGCTCAAATGGATATGCCTCAATGGTCTCAACACCTATACCATCTTCGTCTATCACCTTTAATCTTATGCCTCTTTCATCCTGTATAAAATCCATATCAACCGATATTGTCCGGCATAGAGCTGACCCTTTTAAGATACGTGTATAATCAATATCAAGATTTCTGTATATTGCAGTGCCCTCAGTAATATGTGCCATGCTGTTTGGGAAAACCCTCTCCCCTTCAACCCTGTTCACCCTGCATCCGATCAATTCATGTTTAGGGGTGAAAAAGCAGATGCCATCTCCATTTATAAGCGTATGACCTTTAATATTAATATAATCCCTGCCAGTCTTATCCACTGCACCTATAAACTCACCCATGGATTTTGGCGAATCAGGGGTTCCTATCTTTTCACGTACACCATTAATAAAATATCCTGTAAGCCCGCGGTTAAAACTTTTAAAGGGATCAGGTTTAAAGCCAAAGAGGCATGTGCCGCTTGAGGAAGAACAATATTCGGGATTTTTAACAATAAAACCATCTATGGTTTGCCTGTACAGCGCGGTGATATTCTTTACATAATCTATCTCTTTATACCTGCCCTCTATCTTGAATGAGGTGACACCTGCGGTAACAAGTTCGCCAATATATCCCGAGCGATTCATGTCTTTAAGGGAGAGCAGGTATTTATCCCTGATAACTGTTTTGTTATTGCTATCTGAAAGGGTATACTGGTGGCGGCATGGCTGGGAGCATACACCGCGGTTCCCGCTTCGCCCGAATGCATACTGGCTCATGTAACACTGCCCGCTGTATGATACACAGAGGGCGCCATGAACAAAGACCTCAAGCTCTACATTTGTCCTGTCGCGAATGGTCCTGATTTCTCTTAATGATAACTCCCTTGCAAGTATCACCCTTTTAAAACCGACAGATTCAAGAAACCGCACCTTTTCAGGAGTAGTGTTGTGCATCTGGGTGCTGGCAATAAGGGGTATTGGAGGGAGATCAAGTTCAAGGAGCCCCACATCCTGGATTATAAGGCCGTCAATACCGGCTTTATAGAGAGACCTTATCAGATCCATTGCATGATCAATCTCAATATCTTTCAGAATGGTGTTAAGGGCAACATAGACCTTTGCATGAAAAATGTGGGCATATTTAACCAGTTCATCTATATCTTCAATGCTGTTACCTGCCTGTGACCTTGCGCTGAATTGTGAAGCCCCGATGTATACAGCATCAGCGCCATGATCAATGGCCGCCTTACCAATTTCAGCAGTGCCCGCAGGGGCAAGCAGTTCAAGAGGTGTTTTCACTTATCTCTTTCCTTATCCAATCTTAGGGGCTGATCACCCACATGCTCGGTAAACAGAGCGCTAAAGCCCTTTAGTAAGCTGATCATCACCGAGTATAAAAGAGCACCGGCTCTTTCGACACGGATCGCCCCTGTAAAATATATCTTTAATTCCGGTTTCATCAAAATTGTATCTGTAACTGCGTGACAGGTTTCATTTTATGATCAATAAAATGAAAGCAATCTAATGGAATAATTCAGAAAATGCAACTATGCCTGTTCAGATCAGATGACAAAACAGAAAAGAGATGCCTGATAGAACTGTTTTACCATGAAGTCTGCGTCATTAAAGGCAAAGCTGTTAAAAAATATGCTCTTTAACAGCTCTGCTCTCTATGCAAATCAGTTATTACTAATTAAAGGTTCCTTAAGGTGATGCTCTGAACCTGTGATCAAATAGCCTTATCGCCTTTCTCACCGGTCCTGATCCTTATTACATCCTTTATATCGGATATGAAGATCTTGCCATCCCCTATCTCGTCGGTTCTTGCGATCTCTATTATGGCCTTAACTATTTTCTCCACATCCTGATCCTTAACGACGATCTCTATCCTGATCTTGGGTATGAAATTCACCTTAAATTCCCTGCCCCTGAACTGCTCAACCAAACCCTTCTGATTGCCATGACCTTCAATATGTGTCACCATCATGCCCGGAAGGCCAAACTTTTCAAGTGCCTCGGATACCTCATCCAGTTTTTCAACTCTTATGACTGCCTCAATCTTTTGCATATTTTTACCTCCTTCAGGTCGCTTTTTACTTCATTGTGAAGAGAGACCTTAAAGCATTAATTGTTATTTGAATAAAAGTTCGGATATGCCGGTGTTCCATGTTCCTGTATATCCAGCCCCTTAATCTCTTCATGCGGGGCAACCCTTATACCGATAATCATATCCATCACTTTAAAGGTGATGAACCCCAGTATGAATGACCATGCAACCGCAACCGCAGCCCCTATGACCTGGGCAATCAACTGATCAAATCCGCCGCCATAAAACAGTCCCCTTACAAGGGGTTCGCCTGTTGTACAAAGGCCATAGGTTCCATCTGCAAAGAGTCCAACGCTTATAAGTCCCCATACACCATTTATACCATGAACACTCACTGCGCCAACCGGGTCATCTATACCGCGTCCTTCCCAGAAATATACACTCATTACCACAAGGGCTCCAGCTACCAGACCTATCACCACAGCAGCCCATGCCTCAATCCATGCGCATGGAGCAGTAACTGCTACAAGGCCTGCAAGGATACCATTAAGCATCATACCAACGTCCCACTTTTTGGTTTTAAAATAAACAATCAGTAATGCTATTGCGCCACCTGCCGCAGCAGCCATGTTTGTATTGACAGCGACAACTGCTATCCTCAGTTGATGGGCTGAGAAGGTTGAACCGGGATTAAACCCGAACCATCCGAACCACAGTATGAATGTACCAAGGGCAGCAAGGGTTATACTGTGACCTGGAATCGCCTTTGGCTTTCCATCCTTGCCAAATTTTTCATAACGCGGTCCAAGAACTATCGCGCCGGCCAGTGCTACAAACCCGCCAACTGTGTGTACAACACCGGAACCTGCAAAATCCACATGACCTGCACCAAACGGAAGGTGTGAAAGCCATCCCCCTCCCCAGACCCAGTGTCCATAAATAGGATATATAACTGCAATTACAATAAAGCTGTAACCAAAATAGGCTCCGAATTTTAACCGCTCAGCAACTGCTCCTGATACTATTGTAGCAGCAGTACCTGCGAACACGAGTTGCCAGAAAAATGTTAGATATCTTCCGACATCATAGTTTTCACCATGCAAAAACCACCCTGAAGTGCCTATAAACCCGCCCAAATCATTACCCATCATAAAGGCAAACCCAAAGGCCATAAAGACAAGCGACGCTATAATAAAATCAAGGGCATTCTTTGCCATCAGGTTGGTGGCATTCTTTGCCCTGCAAAAGCCTGCCTCAACCATTGCAAACCCTGCCTGCATGAAAAAAACCAGAAAACCGCACATAAGTACCCATACATAGTCAATAGGCGCCATACTGTTCTGGGCAAGGGTATCAGCGCCTGAAGGGTCAGCAGCCATAGCAAGGCCTGAGACAGATACTAATATTGATGAAATCAACAAGACCTTTTTAAACATTTTATTCATTACCTCCTTTAAACACTTAATTTATTTAATCAGTTTTCGTTAAACGCCTTTTATCCTCATTCCAAAAGGAGGTCAGGCCCCTTTGGATCGGACACCTGCCTTACTATTCAGCAAGGCCCGTACCAAACTGAATCTCATCGCCGTTTATTTCTATCATATTGATATTCATCTCTTTTTTATATTTTTCAAAAACTGGAAGAATCATTTTAAATTACATTATTGTAGTTTACATTACTTATAGTTTCAATTTTGTTATTAAATAACCCGATTTGGAAACAGGCTTACCATCAATAATCTGAGATGGGTGCAGGCATGGATAGGCGCTGACATGGTCATAAACAATAAGGTGGGATACCAGGCCACATTAATGTTACACAGGTCGGATTTTGCAGACAGGGGAAAAAAGGTGGCATGCAAAATGCCACCTTATTTATCTCAAGAGATAGGTCATATTACTGATACAGGAAACAAATAGGATTATATCTTGCGAGCATCAATTTACTTTTCATCAGTCGCAAGGCTCTTCACACCCATTGTCTTAATAAGCTCATTTATATTTGTTGTCTTAAGGTTCATGCCGCCTTCTGATACAGGTAAAAGTATTATTTTTTTACACTGGTTAAGATAGAATTGCTGATACGCTGGAGGCCTTCAGTAATGAATATAGTAAAGAGAACTGTGAACAAATAGAGGCTGTGTGTTGTGACATGTGAGCACCTTACGTGGATGTTATCAAATCACGACTGCCCAATGGCTTGCTTCTCTTTGACAAATTCCATATTGTACGCCACCTCATGGATGCTGTGGATACAGTTCGTAAAGAGGAACCCCGTGAACTCAAGGCAGCAGAGCCGGAACTACTCACAAAAACCCGTTACATCTGGTTGAAGAATCCCTGGAACCTTACCAACCAACAAAAAGCCAGACTGAGTGATCTGGAAAAGCTCAACCTTAAAATTAATCGTGCCTATCTTCTTAAGGAGGCGTTTCGAAAATTTTGGGACTATACATATCCCGCATAGGCTAAAAAATACCTGGATTTATGGTTCTGGTAGGCAACACACTCCAGATTAAAGCCTTTGAGTGATTTTGCATGGATGATTCGCCGCCATCAAGAGAATATCTTAAGCTATTTTAAGATCCCGATCGATAACGGTGCAGCAGAAGCACTTAATAATAAGGCTAAAGTTATTAGCCGTAGGGCTTTTGGTTATCGCACTGAAAACACATTTAAGCTGGCTCTATATCATGGATTGGAAAAGCTACCTATGCCAAAGTTGACCCACAAATTCTTGTGAGGAGCCATTATATTTTCTACTATCATATATTGTATCTGGATAAGCAACCATGTTGTATGTCCAAAATGCTCAGGCAAATGTGAACGCTACTCTGATTCACCCAATAAAAGCAGAAAGGTAGTGTGCCAGAAATGCAGGATTATCTGGGACCTCGGTGTATCCTTTAATCTGGACAGTTAATTAAGGTTAGACCATAGCCCTGAAATCAGAGTAAAACCAAAATGGGATATGATTGAATTAAAGCCATATAATATATTCCTGAGATATCGGCCATCAATATAGCCTCTTACGCCGCTGCATCATAATATGTCCGGTTTTCAGGGCAGAG
>CAZXUA010000213.1:0-1901 GCA_964643755.1 uncultured Desulfatiglans sp.
GAGATAATGAGCGGTGACTGGAGTTCAGACGTGTGCTCTTCCGATCTCCAGAGCTGATGTCCTCCATCTATTTTGAAGCCATACTACAATAGTCTCCTTGTGGCCAGTACTTGCGAGGAGAGTCTTCAGCTTGATGCTGTCCGGCAGTTCGCATGAAGACCCGTCGCTGAAGTTTAGCATCCGTTTTGCATTGCCGAGAGGCTCTGACAATTCCGTATTGGATAGTTTGTAAGAGCGTTTTATGCCGGCTCCTGTTACAGATATTTTGCTTCCATTGATAAGCACGGATACATTATGCGGCCTGCTGCTTTTGCCGTCGTAATAGAGCCCGGCAATTTCTGAGGATCTATAGTTAGAATGAGATGTCAAAGTCATAAGCTTCTGTTATCTCCTCTCCTACGGCAGACTCTTCTTCTGCTGCTTCGGCCTCAAACTGGTCAAGACCTTTATCGGCAACAATCGTTAGAGACTCTGCGCGATATCTTGTTAGATTGATAACTGCCCATGGCCAGTAGATGCCTAATGTTACGAATGTAAGAATAGTATTGCACATGGTAATCCATGCGAACCTTCCAAATTTTAGAGATGATACAAATTTTATTGATCCAAGTGTGAGATTATTCCATATCAGGTTGGCCATTCTAGTCTGAAAAAATGGAAATCCGATAAAGATAAATGACAGATATATTAACGCAGGGATCAAAAAGAGCAGAGCGGATTTTGTCCCGAAAAACTGGAAGGTTGTTGCTAATACTGTAGATGACAGAAGAAAAATGATGAGTGTTGATAAAGCTATTATTCCTGCTGTCCTCAGAATAACTCCGTAAAAAGGCGCTGAACTTATTCCAAGATGCCCTGTTTCTTTGCCAAATGATGTGTTGTTGAAAAGGAATGCCTTTTGGCGATGATAAAACATAGGGTATAGCGGCCAGAAGACCATGCTTATAAGTCCATATATATAGAATACCTTTGATGCCTCACCCACTGTTCCGTTAAATTTAAATCTCATGCTTCTCCAGCTGGTATTTCTCATGCGAAAGGCCAGAGATTTGGCAACAAGCCAAGGCAGAAAAGCTCCGAATATAATCAGTCCAAACAGGTAGTAAGCGGGTATTATATTTTTAAACAGAAAAAGTGTTCCAAGAAGCAGAGCGGCTATCAGGCGGCCTTTAAGTATGGCTATCGGTTTGCCGTGATAGTCAAAGCTCGATCCATCAATACTGGTGTTTCTGTAAAAGTATTTATTGCGCCGCACCTTGGCCCATGCTGAATATATGCCCAGAGTCGCTACTGTGAGCAGAAGATTAACTATCCATATTCTAAAATATTCCCCTCCTGATCCTGTGAACTCAATCTGATGGCATGTTTCGTAAGATATAGATGTGTTAAAAACAGGCTTGTATTTTGGAGGTTCTGTATAGTTCTGCTGGCAGGATGAACTGTTTCTTGAGCTGCCGTAGGGAGACCATTGTTCATTGTCTGATGCATCCTCACCATTGACTGCTTTATTGTATGTCTGCCATTTATTACAGTAGTCGTTCCATACCATAGTATCCGGCCCAACAATGCCCTTCTGAACGAGTTCATCCATTTCTGTCTGGCTTATTGGCCCGATTTTGCCGCTGTCTGTCTTGTAGTACCAGTTCATTAGCATCTCCAATCCTGTCTGTTTTTTAGGCTATTGGGTAAAGGGATTCGTGCTTCAAATTATACAACGGATCGTGCTGGTTTTTATACTGTTTTAGCAATAATTATTTATTAAAAGAGGTTAAGTCTGCTTGACAAAAAAACAGCCCTATGATATACAAATGTATATATGAAAGATCTGACGCAGAAACAGCAGAAGGTGCTCGCTTTTTTGAAGAAATATGCTGCGCAGTACGGTTATCCGCCGACTGTTA
>CAZXUA010000213.1:1911-6901 GCA_964643755.1 uncultured Desulfatiglans sp.
GAGATAGGCAGTGAGTTCCGCATACTCTGGCCTGCTGCGCGCGGCCATCTGCAGGCGCTCGCCAAAAAGGGCGCGATCAAACTTAACCCAGCTGTATCAAGGGGCATTGAGCTGCTGTCATCGAAATCCGCTGAAGGCATCTCTGTGCCTGTTGCAGGCAGTATAAGAGCAGGCAGGCCGATACTTGCTATTCAGGATGTTGAGACGCATATATTTGTTGATAAAAATTTCTTCCGCTCAGAAGACCTCTTTTCGCTGAGAGTAACAGGCGACAGCATGAAAGATGCTGGAATATTTGAGGGCGATTATGTGATCGTAAAACCCCAAAAGAGCATAAAGAGCGGAGAGATAGGCATTGCTCTTGTAAATGACGAGGCAACAGTAAAGCGCATCATAATAAAAGGAAACAAAATTCTGCTCAAGCCTGAGAACAGCTCTATGGAGACGGTTGTTTATCCTGCTGCGGATGTATCGATCATAGGCAGGGTGACAGGTGTGGTGAGAAAGCTGTGATCAAAAGCGGAGAGATAATAAGCGTTGCTGCGACCTTTGGCCAGCCCTACAGAATAAAGCCGCTAAAGTTCAGATGGTCAGGCAGAACCATAGAGATAAAGGACATAACCTACTTCTGGAAGACGAGGGAAGGGGCTTCTGATATCTACCACTTTTCTGTATCATGCGGCAGCTCGATGTATGAGCTGAGCTTTGACGCATCATCGCTTCTATGGAGGCTTGAGGCGGTTGAGGCTTAAAATTTCTTGACCAATGAAAAATAGGAGTGTTACGATTTAGTTTATAGTGCGTTGAATCCAATAGCAGAGTATTAAACAGAGGGAACCGTCCAAATGAGCAATATATTTTCTGACAGAATCAATGATGTGCCCAAATCTTTTATCAGGGAGATACTGAAGGTCACTGTTGACCGCTCGATCATATCTTTTGCAGGAGGACTGCCGAACCGCGATCTCTTTCCAATAGAGGAGATCAAAGAGGCTACAACTAAGGTTCTTACAGATGACCCAAAAGACGCGCTTCAGTACAGCACTTCTGAGGGCTATCTGCCGCTGAGGCAGTTTATAGCAAAGAGGTATCTTGATAAAAAGGGGCTCAGCATAGATCCTGACAACATACTGATCACAAACGGTTCGCAGCAGGGGCTCGATCTGCTCGGAAAGATACTCTTAAATGACGGCGATGATGTTGTGATCGAAGAGCCGGGCTATCTCGGCGCAATTCAGGCGCTCTCTGTTTACAAGTCAACATTCCACCCTATAAAACTGAATGACAATGGCATAGACATATCAGCCCTGCGCGATGTTACCTCAAAGTTCAATGTGAAGCTCTACTATTCAGTGCCGAACTTCCAGAACCCTTCGGGCATAACATACACTGATGCCAACAGGCAGGAGGTTGCATCAATAATCTCTGGCAGCAGAACGCTGCTTGTTGAGGATGATCCGTATGGCGAGCTCAGGTTCATGGGCTCTGAGAAGAGATCATTCATGCATCTTATTCCTGAAAATACCGTGCTGCTTGGTTCATTTTCAAAGATAGTTGTTCCTTCATTCAGGATAGGCTGGATAGTAGCTCGGAAAGATGTTATGGACAAGCTGATAGTCGCCAAGCAGGCTGCTGATCTGCATACAAACTACTTCTGCCAGAAAATACTGCATGAGTATCTGACAAATTTTGATGTTGACACTCATATAGACAAGATAAGAGAGGCATACCGCAGCCAGAGAGAGGCTATGGTTAGCGCTATGCATAAATACTTTCCCAAGGGAATTCACTATACAGAACCTGAGGGAGGCATGTTTCTATGGATAGAGATGCCTGAGGGCATTTCATCTCTTGAGCTATTCAACAGGGCGATAGAGAAGAAGGTCGCCTTTGTGCCGGGTGATCCGTTCTATGTCAATAAGTCCGGGGTAAATACCATGAGGCTCAACTTCTCCTGCGTTGACAGCGCTACCATTGATATAGGCATAAAGAGGCTTGCTGAAGTAATAAATGAGATGATGTAGTTTTTTCTTCTTCGCATCATGGAGCAATATCTGTGACCTCCAGAATAATCCTTTGCGCAGACATGGATGCGTTCTTCGCCTCTGTTGAGCAGCAGGCCAATCCTAAATTGAGGGGCAAACCTATAGCTGTAATAGGTTCTGCCGCGCGTACGGTTGTTGTTACCCGCTCTTACGAGGCCAGGGCATTCGGCGTAAAGACAGGCATGAATATATACGAGGCAAAAAATGCCTGTCCGCATATCATATTTGTTCCGGGCGACAATGAGAAGTATACCTACACCTGCAGTGAGCTCGAAAAGATATACAGAAAATACACGCCTGACATAGAGGTATACTCGATTGATGAAGCCTTTCTCGATATAACAGAGACGCACCATCTTTTCGGCGGGCCGGTTGCGCTTGCAGAGCAGATAAAGCAAGAGATCAAAGACCGCTTCAACATAAACTGCACCATAGGCATAGCTCCCAATATACTCATGGCAAAGCTTGTGAGCGATATATCAAAGCCTGACGGATTAAGATGGGTGAAGGATGATGAGGTTGAGCCGCTGCTTGAGGATATGCATGTTAAGGAGCTGTGGGGCATCGGGCCAAAGACAACAGAGAAGCTCATGGCTATGGGCATAAATACCTGCGGCGCGCTCGGCAGGGCGCCTGTAAGTCTTCTAAGGAGCAGATTTGGCATAATGGGAGAACACTTAAAGGCTATGGGGCAGGGCAGGTGCGAAAGAGTGATCTCTGTAAATGAAGCTGATCCAAAAACAATAGGGCACAGCATGACACTGCCCAAAGACATATCATCAAGAAGGCAGATAGAGGCATACATGCTCCAGCTATCTGACATGGTGGGCAGCAGGGCGAGAAAACATGGATTCGCGGGCAGCACAGTCAGGCTCACCATAAGGTATCCTGACTTTGAGACATTCACAAAGCAGACTCATCTGCCTGAGCATACAAATCATACACAGGAGATATACAGGGCAGGAGTCCAGATACTCGACTCTATCAAACTCAAAGACAAAGTAAGGCTGCTCGGCATCTCGCTCTCATCTATTGAGCGCGTGACAGGCCAGATGCCGCTCTTTAAAGAGCGCGCAAAACAGAAGGCGCTCCTCTGCGCTGTGGATGCGATCAATGATAAATACGGAGAGTTCAAAATCAGATGGGCATCATATTCCGCAATGGTCGAAAGACCAAAAGTTATAGCTCCTGCGTGGCGTCCATCAGGAGTGAGAAACATAAAGATAAAAAAATAGTTTCCGGTATCTGTTGGTGTTAATATAAATATAGTCTGACAAGACAGGAGGCATATACAGAATGCAGAAGCAGAAGCCGCATATTGTTCCAAAATATATAACTTATCTTTTTTTCATACTTGGGCTGATATCAGCAGTTGCCTTCAGGGCTGTTATCATCATTCAGCATATTGAGCCTGCATGGATAAGGCCTGTCTGGTATCTTGGAGCATGCGGTTATCTTTTTTTCTTTTATTACAGATATTGGATAGCAAAAAAGCGCAAGAAGGCTGTGCAGGATTTTAATCTTATAGAAAAGCTAAAATCTAACGCCTGTCTTACTGATGAGGATCGGGATGTTGTACTTTATCTGCTCGGATCGCTCAAGGCATCGCCAGAAGATAAAAATTATGCAGTGATATTTGCTATGTCCATATTTGCGATAGCTGCTGATATTGCGCTCTCATTTTTGAAGTAGTTTGATTGCTGTCAGGTATTTGAGCTTGCAAGCTCAAATACCTGTATTCTGAATTGTGATCCCGAATTTTTTTAGTGTTTTGAACAGTTCGCAAAGCGGCAGGCCCACAACATTCAGGTAGTCTCCCTCGATCTTTTTTACCAGAAATGCGCCTCTGCCCTGTATGGCGTATGCTCCTGCCTTATCGACAGACTCACCGGTTTTAACATAAGCCTTCAGCTCATCTTCTGACATTATGCTGAAAAAGACCTTTGTCTCTACAGAGCCTGTCGACTTCTTATGTGTTGAAGTGTCAAAAACAGTAAAGCCTGTAATAACCCTGTGCATCTTTCCGTTAAGCAGGCGCAGCATTCCTAACGCCTCTTTATCAGTATGCGGTTTGCCCATCAGCTCATTTTTAAAAACTATGAAGGTGTCTGCTCCTATGATCAATGCGTCATCATGCCTGTGTGCTACTGCAAGCGCCTTTCTCTCGGATATCTCTCTTGCGAGCTTGTGCGGGTCTTTGAAGCTGTGTAGGCTTTCATCGCATTCAGCATGATCTATGATAAATTTTATGCCTGTGTTTTTTAGCATCTCCTGTCTTCTTGGCGAGGCTGATGCGAGCACGATCTTTCTCATCTATACACTCTCTCCGGCAGCATGACCTGATGCCCATGCCCAGTGCAGATTATATCCTCCGAGCATGCCTGTAACATCCATGACTTCGCCGCAAAAATAGAGGTCTTTCACAATTTTAGATTCCATTGTCTTTGATGATATCTCAGCAGTATCAACTCCGCCGAGCGTAACCTCTGCCTTTCTGTACCCTTCTGTGCCGTGCGGCAGAACTGTCCAGTTCTTCAGCGATTCCGCTATCCTTCGCAGCTCTTTTTCAGAACAGGCATTCAGCTGTCTGCTGAATCCGTTTGCTTCTGTCCATGCCTCGCAAAAGCTGGAAGGCAGATATGATGAGAGCAGATTCTGGAGCATCACTTTTCGGTGTCTGTTCTGCATCAAAAACTCAAATGCGTCAGTGTCAGGCAGCAGGTTAACAGTCAACGCGTCGCCATCCTTCCAGTATATAGATGACTGCAATGCAGCAGGGCCGCTTATGCCTTTGTGAGTAAAGAGCAGGCTGCTTCTGAACACTCTTTTTGCATGTTTTAGCGCGCATTTGATCGTGACGCCTGAAAGCCTGCTGTATGAGGCGAGATCACTCTTTGACCATATGAACGGCACAAGCGCTGGCCTCAACTCTGTTATTCTGTGGC
>CAZXUA010000214.1:0-6863 GCA_964643755.1 uncultured Desulfatiglans sp.
CGACCCTTGCATCATCAGGGTTCTCCGCCTTTCTTATCATGGCCTCCTGCCTCTTTTCCTCTAAAAAAGAGGCTATATTCCTTAAGGATTCCACCTCCATTTTAAGCCGGTCAAATTCAATCCTTTTATCCATATGAAGGTCAATGCTCTCATTTACCTTCTCTAATTCCGGCTCAACTGTTCCGCTGCTTTTCCGGGCCTTCTCCTCTATCTTATTTTTCTTTTCAAGCAGCGCCTCACCTTCAAGTTCAATAGAGACCAGCCTGTTTTCTCTCATAAACCTTTCAAGCTCTTCCTCTTTAGCCTTAAGTTTATCCCCTGTTGCATGCTGCTCTTCACTGATATGAGCAATAACCTCATCAAGCCTTTTATCACGCGCTTCTCTGTATGAAGCGATGAATGTGGATGAGATTGTTTCAGCGAGCCTGAGCGCCTTCTCAGGCTCTTTATCCAGCGCCCTGATTAGGAGGATATCTGTTTTGCCTTCCCGTTCAACAGAAATTTTTGATCTTAAATCCTCAATAACCATCTGGTCTGCTGCCGGGTTATTAGAATCGGTCAAAGAGAGTTTTAAGGCAACCTTCTTAAGAAAATCATGACTCAGTATGATTATCTGCTGTGTCTCAAGATTATCAGGAGGCGCAGAAATAAGTCTGTTAATAAAACCATCGGAAGCGCCGGCATGTTCAATCTTAATGCTGCATGATGAGGCATATACAGGCATTAGAGCCTTTATTGCCACATAGATACCGCTTAAAACCAGGCAGACTGCTATCGCAGAGACAATGGTGGCCCATCTTTTTAAAGCAACCATGAGGAATGTTGCAGGCTTGAATCGGTTCCAGATCAATTGGCCTCCTTGATTGCCTTTGTTTCAGGCTGAATGCATTTTTCAATATGAAGCAGGGGGTTTGCTAAAAGGTCTATATAAAATTCCTCCTCCTTTTTCCGGCCCTCAGTGTCATAGAGTATCTCAACCACAGGGCTCATGGGGTGCCTCCTGTTAACAGAGATGACCCGCCCTGTAAAACCATTATTGAGCTTCACATGGGAGTTGACCGGGAAAAGGGAAAGCTCATTTAGAAATGCCTTTAAAGGCTTGATGTGAAAAAGCCCTTTTCCTTTTTCAGCTATATGCCTTACTGCCTCATCGGGTAAAAAGCTTTCCCTGTATGGCCTTTTTGATATCATGGCGCAATAGGTGTCTGCAATGGCAAGGATGGATGCAAGTTCAGGGATAGCCTCTTTTCTGAGACCAAGCGGATAACCTGAACCGTCAACCCTTTCATGGACACACCTTGCGGCTTCAGCAAGCCAGCCATATCTTTCACCAAGCGTAAGCAGGATATGATAGCCTGATTCAGGATGCCTCCTGATTGTGGCCATATCCTTATCCGATAATTCCTCTGTGCTTTTAAGGATGTTTTCAGGGATCATATGCATGCCTGCGTTTTCAAGCATGGCTGCAATTCCAAGCCTCATCATCATCTTCATGTCATAGTTCATGGCCTTACCTATCTTAAGTGCGGTAAAGGTAACATCAACTGTATGAGTGGGAAGATCAAATGCCCCTTTTGGCCGTTTCATGGCATGTTCATAGATGGCCTCTGTTAGCCCCTTTTCCAGGAGAGTATGGAGACCGGAAAGCAGAGGGGCAGGGGTTATGGGCTTATTGCCCTTTATGATATCAGCAATTTCATGCGCCCTCTCCATAAAGAGTCTGTAATATCTCTCTGCCTCAGCCGCCTCATTTTTTTTATGAGGGGGCTCTTGTATAACCCGGGTTACAATATTTACAGGCGTAAAAAGGGGTGTATCGCTGAGCCTGAACCCCTCCTCCTGTTTTGGGGGGGCAGGCTGATTTATATCAGCATTTTTTTTATCCCTTAGCCTGATAATATCAGAAAAGCGCACCATCGCTGATTATCTTCTCCACCAGTTTTTTACTGACTATCTCCTGTTTTGTGCCTGACCCTACCAGAAGGGATAGGTCGCACAGGTTATTGATCTTTCTGGGCACCCCGCCTGTATACTCATAGATCCTTTCCACGGCATCATCGGAAAAGAGGTTGCCCTTACCGCCTGCCTTCTCCTGCCTGAAAATAATATACCTTGATGTCTCTTCAAGGTTAAAGGGGGTAAGATGATATTTTATCGCTATCCTCTGGTCAAGCTGCTCGATCCCTTTTACCTTCTTTATCAGCTCCGGTTGACCAATAAGGATTATGGTCATGAGGAACCTGTTATTAAGCTGGAAATTTAAAAGCAGCCTTATCTCTTCAAAAGATGCCTCATTAAGTATCTGTGCCTCATCAACAATAAGGAGGGTCTCTTTTCCGGCCTCAAGGTTTGCAAGCATCCTTTCATTAAGCATTCTGAGACATTTTACCTTTGTATCGGGGATATCCTTTATGCCGAACTGGTAGAGTATCTCCTGCAAAAACTCCAAAGATTCCAGCCTGGGGTTTACGATTATCCCTATGTCATATCTTTCTATGGGGAGTTCCCTTACAAATACCATTGAGAGCGTGGTTTTGCCGCAACCGATCTCGCCAGAGAGCATGGCGCTTCCCTTTCTCATCCTTGCTGCATAGATAAGACGGGTGAGCCCCTCTTCATGGGCGTTAGAGAGGTAGTAAAAATCAGGATCAGGTACACTCTCAAATGGGAGCCGGTCAAATTTCCAGTAATTCAGGTACATCAGTCACCACAATAATATCATTTTTTACTGCATGAAATACTATATTTTCCCCACTCTTTACAGGGCAAGGTAATTTATCCCTTTGGGATGGTTGTGTCACCTCAAAATAAGATCAATTATATCCTTTTTAAAACAATTTAAAAGCTGCTTGATCAGGGTTGATAAAGAAAAAGAAACATTATATGTATACTTCGGTTAAATGATCAAAAATATTTAATAAAAACGGATACTCTTACGGTATCACAATAAAAAAGAGGTAATTATTGATGAAACCTGTTCCATTCTATAACCCTGAAAAGAAGAATGGCCCCATGAAGGTGGCAGCCTTTATGTCAGGCTCAGGCAGCAATATCAAGATGCTGTTAAAAAGAGAAAGGGAGCTGATTCAGGCAAAAGGAAGCTCCCCTTTCCATGTTGTGTTTATATATAGTGACAGATCAGATGGGGCATGCCAGGGTGAAAGGATCGCACTTGAAAACGGCCTCCCCTACTTTAGCTTTGATATCCGCAGGTTTCACAGCATGCAGGGTTTAGACCGCACAGTGCACACTGCCTCCGGGCTTGAGGCGAGAAAAGGGTATGACAGGGTTGCAGCAAATCTTGTTGCCGCCTTTGATATTGATCTTATTGCACTGGGTGGCTACATGAGCGTTACAACGCTCAAGGGGTGTGTAAATGTGCACCCGGCAGACCTTTCCATTCTAACCCCTGATGGCAAAAGGAGATACACCGGTGACCATGCTGTGGCAGATGCAATCCTTGCAGGTGAAAGAAGTCTCCGGGCATCCACCTTATGGACAGACCAGGGGGTGGATACAGGCCCGCTTCTCATGGTTTCAGGGCCTGTCGATGTAAAACTAAAATACCCGGTTGATGCGCTTAAAAAGGATAAAAATCTTCTAAAACAGGCCGTTGACCGGCATCAGGAGGAGCTTAAAGAGAAAGGTGACTGGGTCATATTCCCCCGGACAATAGAGTTGATTGCAGAGGGGAGATTTTCACTTGATGATATGAACAGGGTATATGTAGATGGAAAACCTGTGCCTGATGGATACAGGGAATAATATTCCTATGAGATGCTCAGCATCTATTGCGGAAAGCTCAATAACATGGATACAGAAAAAAGGATCATAGATATTATTAAAGAAAAAGGGCCTCTGACAGGCGCTGAACTTGTCTCCTATTTTAGGAAAGAGCCTCTAATGGTTTTACGGTCATGCAAACTCTCACCTGTTCTTAAGGTGCAGGCAATAGGGACAAGATATCTCCGCCTTGACAGAAGGGTAGAGGGTTATGCCCGTTTATCACCATCTATCATGAGGGAGTTTCTCACCTATTCTGTAATAGGGCTTGTTGACGATCCAGCGAAGCTAAAAGAAAAGGGGAGGCTTCTCACTGAACGGATAGAAAAGATAAGCAGGGGAAAGTTTGAATTGGCCTATAATATAGTCTCATCACTTATGAGCAGGCTTGAATATGGCGCTGATGAGAAGGCATGTTTTATTATTGCAGGTGATATAGTTTTCAACATGGCCCACGATGTGCCAAGACCCGAAAGAAGCACCAAAAAGCTGGTCCAGGGTTCTGATATTGACATAGTTGTGATAGTAATGGATGAAGAGGCTGAAGGCATTATGGAGAGACTTGATCAGGAGATATACAAGGAAAAATACAGCCTTCTTATCAGCCCCTACACCAGGGAGGAGATAGATTATATAGTTAAAACAGAATCGACTGTCAGGGAACAGCTTAAATTTGATACATTTAAGCATATGGTTGCCTGCAAGATACTTGATGAAGGCAGGTTCCTTTTCGGAAACAGAGAGATCTATAACAGGGTAAAAAAGATGCTTGTGGATGAGGGTATCGATAAAAGGATAAGGGCGATGGAGGAGACGGCCCTTGGGTTCAGAAACAGGGCAGAGGAAAGGCTCCTGGGCGATAACCCTGCACAGGCCCTGCATGATGATGAATATCTTTTTTATCCGGTGGAGGAGTCAGAGGAGTTTGAGTAGGGTCATCAACACGTCATCCCCGACCTGATCGGGAATCCAGTTGTTTTTTTATTAATCCATATCAGGTAATAACTCTCCAATATCAAGATGAAATACAGATTGTATCTATAAAATATTAAACCCGCAACGGACATGACATTACATCACGCCGTGCGGGTTATATCTTAGAAAATAATCAAACTAGAAATTGTAAGTAACCTTGGCTGCGTACATCTCCCAGTCTTTGACAAACGTATGTTGATAATTCCTATTTGTATTTTCTGACAGAGGGAGTCCTGCAACGCCTTCAATATGGTGACCTTCCAACTTTACTGACCAGTACTGGTTAATGTCAAAACGGGCGGTCAGACAAATATCATTGTTATATGCCCTGTAAACAGGGTCAAGGGGTTGAAACAGGTCTGCTGCTGCTACAGATCCATCACGATCGTTCCTGTTTCCATAGTTCTCAGAGTAGTAACCACCCAGCTCGAACCAGTCGGTAAAACGATAGGTTGCCCCCACATACCAGCCAGCCGGTTTCCTGTATATGGGTGTTGATGGATTATATACACCTGCCCATTCTGTCTGCCCCAGATAGGCAAAGGTCTCGTCAAAGGAATTGGCCATATCCGGGTATACACCCTGTGTGTTGATTGTCAATTCACGGTCAGACCACATATACTCTGCAACCACCATAAGATTGTTCCAGGTATATTCAGCAGAAACAACATAATTTTCTGTTGTAACATCAGTAAACGCATTAAATGCATACTCACTGTAAAGTGGCATACCGGTTTCAGGATCAAACACAGGTATTCCGGTCGCAGGATCCATTTCCATAAACATATAGCTGAAAATCCCTAACCCTGCCGGGTATGCGCCATACGATACAATATCCATTTTAGCAACCTGGGCAGTGCCTCCAACCCGCAGGCCGTTTACAGGTGTATCCCATGTAAGGCTCACTGCATATTTTTTATCAACATTGATGTCCTGGTTACGCATATATGGATCGAATGTATTAATGCCCATAAGTGACTGGGCAAGAGATTCATTGGCACCTATATTCTGAGTCCCGATCAGGGCCTGGTAAGAGAGCCCTCCGAACCGGCCCATACGTGCATTGCCGTATACGCCTACACCCATGAGTGAAAGGGCTGCATCGCGTTCGATCTCTGGGTAAACGCTCTGCGGCAGGAAGATCCAGTTCCTAAGCATATCAACATCACGGGTCTCATTGTAAAGACCGTGCGGGGCCTTGATCTTGCCCACCCTAACACCGAGCCAGTCTTTCCAGCGATAATCGCCATAGGCCCAGTCCACTGTAATTTCATTATTGCCATAGTTCCCCAGGTCTCTTGAGAAGAGCTGTACGCCAACACGCATATTTTCAATAAGCTCTTTGCCGAAGTTAATGCCTATCTCGTTAAATTCAAAAGAACCTTCTGAGGTATTACCCATAAAATTGTTATCTGAGGTGGTTAAATAGCCCTGTGAAATAAAACCATTAATTTCTATGCCTCCAACCTCCGCAGCGCCGGCACAGGTAAAACTTGCTATCATTGTTATAAATAATAAAGATATAATACTTTTAATTTTCATGATCTCCTCCAATATATTTAAGTCAGAAATAGTAATTATTAGCCCCGTTCTCTATTTGACGATCAAGGTCTTGACCGAACTTGTATCTGCCCCGGATGTAACAAAACCTATTGAACCCTTGTTCTCTTTAATAAATTTCAGCATCTCTTCATCAGATTGCAGCATGGGGGGCATTTCTCCCTTGCCGGAAAAAACCTGGCTCCGCCAGTGGCGTATATATCTGACATTTGTGTAGTACATATACTCCCTGAGGAATATCTTATCGGTCGGGTCAAGCTGTAAATAGGCAAATTTGATTTTGCTCCCATCTTCCCAGGTGGTCTGCTGTCCAAGAAAAATATTCTGTATTGTTTCCTTTGACAGAGTGGTTACTGAAAGGTCTTTATTCCCAATAACTATTGCTTCTGAAGCAAAGATATTGGCTTCACTTAAAGTAATAAATAGCAACAAAAAAGCGATAATGAGCCTGAATCCTGATTTAAAACTTTTTTTCATTTTTCTCATCCTCCATTTTAGCAAATGACCCCAGCGCTTCGCTTTGGTGTTATAGATGAAAGAAACTT
>CAZXUA010000215.1:0-6750 GCA_964643755.1 uncultured Desulfatiglans sp.
TAATAATCAAGAAAATTTTTATCAGTTTTTTATTTGTAATGAAATTGAAATTAGAGGGGACACGGGGTCAGTAAAATTTAGACGCAAAGCACGTGAAATCTGATTAACTGGATATTGCTTCCGGAGTTCCACTGCCGCTGACCAGAGTTCTTCCGGTATCCGCTCCCGCCGGTTCCTCCTCGTCTCACGCCATTCTTTAAACTGGCATCTGATTGCTTCAAGGGATGGTAATGCAGAATTGTTTCTTTGTGACATCGATCAGCCTCCTGTTGGTTTTTGATCAATGTTACATCTTATCTCAAAATAACGTCAAACACGCTTGCCGAAAGGACACGAATAAAGCATAAAATCATTTAAATATCAATACATACCTTAAAGGTGGAAAGTGGTCCCCTTTGATTGCATGGTTTTAATGGAACTATATGATTTTATGGATTTACACTCAATTTATTACTGCCAAGCATCATTTATAAATCAGGTAACCTGTCCATGTTTTTATTATTTATGAAATACCATTAATTGATTTATATGATTTTTTCTACTATGTTCAATTTCAAATGAAAACAACCGAGAGACTATGGTCAAAAGTAGATATGAACATTGAATTTATCCATACCGCTGACATTCATTTAGGTAAAACCTACCGCAACTCCCCTGGAGGGGCAGAACGTTATGAAGACTTTTTCAGGTGCCTTTCGGGTATTGTTTCTGATGCTGTAAATGAAAGGGTTGACTTTGTGCTTATATGCGGTGACCTGTTTCATGAGGGGCAGATACTCCCACGCACCTTTGCGAAGACCATTGAGGTGCTTCAACCACTCAAGAATGCCGGCATCCCGTGCATTGCCATAGAGGGTAACCATGACTGGATACACAGGCGCAACAACATCTCATGGATGGAGGCCCTTTCTGAGATGGGTTATATTCGCCTTTTGCGACCAGGAAGGAGTGAGGATGGCGGTTACAGGTTTGATCCATTTGATGAAGAGACTGGTACAGGCGGCCATATTGAGATCAATGGTCTCAACATTTATGGCCTTGGCTATATAGGCAGCCAGGGAGGAAGCCATGTTGACCGCATATGCAGTGCAGTAACTACTCAGAACAACCTCCTGCTTTTTCATGTGGGCATATGGAAATACTCCCCTGTTGAGATAGGCAACATGAAGGTTGAAGAGGCATTTCCACTTGCTGAAAAATTCGGCTATGTGGCGCTGGGGCACGGTCATAAGCCATACGTAGTTGAAACCCCTGACGCAAAACCCTTTGCCTTTAACCCTGGTGCACCAGAAAGGGTAAACTTCGGCGAGGAGAAATATGACAAGGGGTATTATTTTGTAAAGGTGGAGGAGGGTATATTTACACCCGAGTTCAGAACAACCAAACCACGACCCATGCTGGTAGAGACAATCAACCTGCACGGCTCTTCAAATGCGGATGAGGCAATTACAACATTCAAGAAACAGGCCCTTGAAAAATTCTCTGCCATTAATGACCCCAGGCCACCTCTGATAGAGCTGAAACTCACAGGCAGGATCGGATTTCACCCCTTTGAGTTGGGCCGCGAGAGGCTGCGTATGGTGCTTGAAGAAATCGTTACCCCCCTGCATCTTGAGATAATAAACCGGCTTTCTCTCTCTACAAATAGCGAAGGTAAAGAGGTTGTTAAAAAATCCTTAACAGAGATAGAGCATGATGTGCTGCTTGAATTGATTGGAGCGCACAGTGACTACCAGGACAAAAAGGAAGAGCTGGCGCAACTCTGTTTATCCATCAGGGATGCTGTGCTCAAGGGTGATATCAGCGATGATGAACTCCTGGGCCTTATAAAGGATAAGGAATAATCATGCAGATTCTATCCATACACCTCAAAAATATTAAACCACACCGTGACAGGGAACTCCATTTTGTCAAGGGGATCAATGTGCTTTCAGGTAACAATGGCGCAGGCAAAAGCACCATACTTGAGGCGATAGGCTATGCACTGTTTGGTGTTGATGCCCGTGACTTTGTAGGCAATATTGAGCGTTTTATTACAATAGGCGAGAAGAGGGGTGAGGTAACGGTCACCTTTGTGGCTAATGATGGTGAGATATACAAGGTCTCACGGAGCGTTGGCGCTGGTTCAAAATGGCTCCTTTACAAAGATATGGGCGGCTCTTTTGAGGTAGAGGAGCATGCAGGGTTTGATGAGACCGAGGCGCGTATCAAGGTGCTTCTGGGGCTTGATAGCGGGCGCCCCCTTGCTGATCAGTACAAGCTTGTTATAGGCCCGTTTCAGAATGAGTTTCTGGGGCCGTTTATCATAAAGCAGCCTGTCAGACGTCAGGAGGCATTTGATGAAATACTTGGAATAGATGCCTGGCGCAAGACCTATAAAGGCACCAGTACAATGCTCTCATCTGTAAAAAACAGGATTGATGTCATAAAAGCAGAGATAGAAGGAAAACAGGAACAGATTGCTGTTCTGCCTGATAAGAAAAAAGAGGTGAAGGAGCTTATCGCTTACATAGAGACCAAACAAAAAAAACTTGCAGATAATCAAAATGCCCTGATCATAAAAGAAAAAGAGCTTGCAGATCTGGACAAACAGGAAAAGGATATAACCGGTATCAAAAGTGAGATACGCATCCTTGAAAACCGCATACATGATGGTAAAGCGAAGATATCTGATCAGGAAAAACAGGTTAAGGAGTCAGAAAAGTCCCTTGAACTTATGGAAAAAAACAGGCCAGGAAAGGATGCATTTGAAAAGGCAGATGCTCAATTGAAGGTGTTGAGAGAGCAGGAGAAACAGCGGCGGGCAATAGAAAAGGATATCAATGAACTGGAAAAGGAAAATTCGGCTTTTAAGCAGAAAATAGAACACGAAAAGAGTGAGGTTGAGAAAACCGGCAAAGAGCTGGCAGAAGAAGAGGGCCGGTTGAAAATAGAACAACAAGGCCTGGCTGTTGATAAAAATATAGAGGATACTGCAGCCCGGCTAACAGGATTAAAAAAGGAAGAAGAGAAACTGCATCTATTAAAAGGCGCTTTAAAAGGGAGGCTTGAGGGTTTAGAGGAAGGAAAGGAAAAACTGGCTGAAGGTATTTGCCCGTTTTTTAAGGAAGAGTGCCAGAACATTACAGGCAAGGCTCCGAAGGATGTTTTTAGCAGCAGGGTTAATGATCTTAAAAAAGAAAATCTGGGTATTGAAAAAAGACTGGAAGAGGTGATCAGGGAGATAAAGGCTGCTCAAGATGCTGTGAAGCAGCTTGATGCCATCAAATTAAAAGGTCAGGAACTTGAAAAACAATTTAAAAATCTATCTAAAAGGCAGGAAGATAATAATAAACGTAAGCTTAACATAGACAAGATACGAAAAACACTTGAGGAGGCAGAGAAGAAAACCAGTGCAAGAAAAGCCGATCTTGAAAAATACAGCAGGCTTGACACAGAGATCGCTGATACTGAAAAACTAAAAACAGAAAACCAGGCAGCAAGAGACACCTTTTACGCCAATGAGAAGGATGCAAAAGAGATTAACAACAGGCGTGATTCATTTGCGAAGATGCAAAAACTGATGGAAGAGTTAACCCGGTCGCTCGATCTAAAACAGAAGACATATGTTAACCTGGAAAAGGGATATGATCAGAAAAAACATGCAGAGGCCCGTTTGGCAAAGGAAAAGCTGGTTGGGGATACTGCTGCAATTAAACAGAAGATTGATTCAATGAACAGGGATAAGCTTCGTCTTGAAGATGAAATTAAAAGGATGGAGCAGACCAAAAAGGAGATCAATGACAGGCTTGCCCAAAAGAAAAAGCTGGAACAAAAAGAAGAACTGGTAAAATTTCTAAGGAACAAGATATTCAATAATGTTTCGGCCCAGCTTTCAGAACGGTTCAGGGAGGAGATAAGCCTGAGGGCGGACATTATCTACCGCAACATAGCAGAGACAGATGAGGAGCTGTTCTGGGGTGATAAATATCAGATCGTGCTCAGAGACATGCAGGATGGCGAGGTAAGAGAGCGCACTGATGACCAGCTTTCAGGCGGGCAGATAATGAGCGCTGTCGTTGCACTCAGGCTTGCGATGCTTCAGACCATCGGCGCACGAATCGCCTTTTTTGATGAACCCACCTCAAATCTTGATGCACTAAGAAGATTAAACCTGGCCCACGCATTCCGGACAATGGATATCGGCCAGGAAGAGGTGACTGAACACTGGTATGATCAGTTGTTTCTTATAAGCCATGATGTAAACTTTACAGAGATCACAGACCAGATTATTTCTCTGTAATGCCCTATCTTTTATGATATGCCGAGCTGTTCATTAAAGAGGAGCATGTTTCCATAAGCGGTGGCCTCCACCTCTTTGCCGTTCTCAAACCTGATAAAAACAGCCTCCGGGAAGGTAAGCTTTTTGCCTGTCGGCGCAATGCCCATCAGCTCCCCTTTAAATGTGCCGCGCATGGTAACACGTACTGCCACTTTATCATCATCAGCAATAATATCTTCGATTGTGACATTCAGGTCAGGAAATGCCCTGCGCATGTTTGTAACAAATTCCCTGAACCCCTCAGGCCCTTTAATATCATGGGTGGGGAAATGGTAGATATAGTTTTCAGCAAGGAGCTTGTGAACATTATCAAGGTTACCTTTATTAACCATTTCATCAATAACTCGACGTACTACGGCCTTGTTTTCTTCTGCTGACATGGTGTACCCTCCATTCTTAATACAGGTTAATAAACCTATATCCGGCCAGACAGTCTGCCGGAGATCCCCTCATACCATCATGCCCCGATAAGTCTTTTTATTGCCTCATCAGGCTGATCAAACCTGACATGGATCGAGTGGTCAGAGAGCACATGATACCCTATGCCTACCACTTTGCCAAGCTGCTCGATCTTTTTTGATGCGCCCGCATCCGGTATAACGAGCTGTGTTTTTATCCTTGCTCCCAGTAATTTATGGGCCACATCATTGTTTGAAAGCCTGAATGTAAAGGAGAGGCCTGAAATGGATATGTCATAAAGCATCCCTATAAATGGCTTTCCTGCCGGGGCACCTGATGAATTAAGGAGCTGGACACCCACCTTGCCTCTTAATTTTTTGCGTAAATTACGCCTGCGGTTCATCCCCTTTTTAAGCAGTATCTCTGAAGCACGGCCTGCCCTGTTGCAGTAATCGGTCAGCTTCTGTTCGAGTGCCGGATATTTTTCCTTCCATGCCTCAAGTGTATGTCTATCAAGGGAGCGTGCCTTTACCTGCGTCTTGGCAATGAGTGTAACAGTCCTTACGGCAGTGTGATAAAAAAAGGTGTCCTCGCCTGCAATATCACCGGGCTCAAGTATTTTAAGGGACTTTGCATCATCCTTTATAAAGAGCATATCAATCTGCCCTTTATCCAGAAAATATAGGCCTGTGTCTGCATCCCCAACCGAGGTGATAACATCACCTTCATTAAATGCCCTTTCCTTCATGGCAAAATAGAGGGCATTTGCCTCTTCAGGAGAAAGAGAGCCATATAATTCTGCCCAGACATTACGGTGGTTTTGGTCAATGGCCCTGCTCTTTTCATCGTCTATAATATCCGCCGAATCCGATATCTCCTTGAGGGCCATGGGGGCTACATCAAGGAGTTTGTCTCTGAGGGCTTCAGCCTTTAAAAAATCCTTTTGTTTTGCATGCTCAATTATGAGTTCGTACAGTAATTTGATAGCCGCATCCTTATTCCCATCATTAAGATACTGATCAACAAGCCCTTCCTGTTTTGAGACTGAATCCATGGTTTCATCCTCCTCTGGGAATAGTTTTGAATGTTCTTATATCATACATAATGGATATAGTCGAAAATTTTAGCTTACTAAATTCGAGTTATTTCATATTGAATAGGTTGCTTTATATCCCCTTTTTTATTATCTTTATCAAAAAAATATATAAAAAATCAAAAGAGAAATAATATGAACGACTGGTGTGATCAGCATGATAATGTTTCAGATGGTGACAGGATATACCGCTGCTCAAAGTGCGGTAAAAGATTAACGCCCCGCAGGCTTTTTGATGAATCGGGTGAATTCGCAGGCTGGCAGCTCCCCCCCCATAAGGAAAAGGGGCATAAGATAAGGGCGTTGAGGAAGCAGAGGTCTAAAAAATGAGGAACAGCAGACCCGTATGGTCATCAGAATCCGGCAGGATCTGCTCGGAATGCGGAAACCCTGTTTCATCCTGTACATGTAAAAAGAAAAAGGATGAAAAAACAGAGAAAAACGAAAGGCTTTTTCCTGATGACGGCATAATAAGGATCATGAGGGAGATAAAGGGGTATGGTGGTAAAACTGTTACCATAATAGGCAATATCACCATTAATACCGATAAGTTGAAAGACCTCGCAAGGCAGTTGAAAAACCGTTGTGGCACAGGCGGTACAATAAAGGATGGTGAAATTATTATTCAGGGTGATCACAGGCAGGCTATTCTTGAGGAGCTTACTAGACAGGGGTACAGGGCAAAGATTTCAGGCGGTTAACCTGCACGGGCAGCACCTGTTTTATTGACTTATATCATATTAATATTTATAGAAATGTTTTTTAATAAATTGTAATAATAGAACAGGTGTCAGGGTTTCAATAAAGTGGAATCCAGTATTCAGTTGGCGGCTATCAAACATGCCAATTAAAAGTACCTGAGATAAATTTTTTTAATAACCTAAAATCAGGAGAGCTTGATATGACAGAAGAAATCAGCAATGTAGATCGAAGGAGT
>CAZXUA010000216.1:0-6690 GCA_964643755.1 uncultured Desulfatiglans sp.
ACCTTGAACCTATATCATCCATCCAATACCCTTCCCTGGACTGACTCTTTTCAAGCCTCTCCTGGCGGAACTCAAGCTTGACCATTTCATCTTTCACAGCCTGAGCATCCTGCGCATCAGGTGCATTATCAAGATACTTTTGGTAACTATCCATGGCCTCTTTGTATTGTCCCTACTGTTCCTGTGCCTTGCCCAGATTATACCAGGCCACGGCCATTTTAGGAGATATCTCTGTAGCCATGCTGAACTCATCGATTGCAAGCACCAGATCATCCTTTGTTTTGGCTATCTCAAGGGCAGCCATCCCTCTTATAAAATGTCTGCGGGCATCATCTTCTGTACCGGTAGCCTTTGGTCTCTCAACCTTCTGCACAGGTTCTTCAGCTTTCGGCGATGCTTCAGGCGAAACAGTGGCCTCTATTGTTTTGGGCCCAACACTTGTGAGCGTCGGAGGACCTGAAGCACATCCGGCACAAATAATAACAATGAAACCCAGAGTTAATAAATTTTTCATTCAGTACTCCATTTTAAAATTGATAGCTGCCCATGAAAAACTTTTATAATATTTTAAGACTGTATGTAATTTACAGCTCTACTGATATTTTTCGGAACAAATCAGGCTATACTTTAATATAAAATATTGATTAAGGATCATCATTTTATAGCTTCTTTAGTCCTCTTTGAGCTTTGGATGAACATGAGGTGAACGAGGTTTTCTGATCACAAGGTGAAACAGCGGCATGATTCCGACAGGTATCTATCACTTGAGATTTATGCCCCATAGCGGCAAAACTTAAAAAACGAATAATCCCGATTGTCGTGTCGGGCGTATTTGTTTAAATCTTCTATATCAGGTATTACACTATTTCAAGAACCCCTGGATAATGCGGTTGACCGCCTCATCATATGTGAGCCCAAGGCTCATGAGCTTCATTAGTTGGTCATTTGCTATCTTTCCTATGGATGCCTCGTGTGTGAGTTCTGCATCAGGGTGCCCGGCCTTAAGCGCTGGAATGGTCTCATTGCGCCCGTTATCCATGATGATTGCGTCACATTCTATATGGCCGAAACATTTTGCCTGGGCATCAAGGGTGGCATAAAAATTCTGGATTGAGTCACCCTTGATGACTGACCTTGAAATCATATTGGCCTTACAGTTCTCCCCTTTAAGAATGATCTGGTTCCTTGATGTCGCTATCTGGTTGCCATCAGTCATAACTCTTTCAGTTATCAGCATTGAGCTGCCTGCCCCAAGTTCTGCTTCATTCAGCCTGTTTGCAGAATCAACACCGCCGATCTGGGAGAGTTCCATCTCTGCGTATGCATCCTGTTCCAGAAAGACCTTTGTAGTGGGGTTAAGGCTCCGCTTTCCCTTTCCGCTTCCAATGGCAACATGCTTTTCAACATATTTCATCTTTGCATTTCTGCCTACGCGGAACTCGTGTATACCTTCGTGCCCCTGCTTTTCAGAAGAGCCGCAGTGTATGCCGCAACCGGCAATTATCGTCACATCTGAATCTTCGCCTAATATAAAGTTATTATAGACTACATCATTCAGGCCAGACTGGCTTACTATAACAGGGATATGCACAGATTCATTTTTTGTCCCTGGCTTGATGGTGATTATAATGCCATTACCCTGAGGATTTGTCTCAATATTTATATTAGCTGAGACCTCCCTGTTTAAAAGCTTGCCGTTCTTGCGGATGTTGTATGCCCCTTTTGGGATGCCTTCAAGCTCCGCTACCTTTTTTAACAGTTCTTTATCTATAGCATCGAGCATTTAATTCTCCTTCGCAGACATTTGTGAAGCTGCACAGGCTGAAATCGTTCAAGAGGGGCAGCGCCCCTTTGAGATCGCCCATGTAGATTATTTTGCCATCCTTTATCAGCAGCAAGACATCGGCTGCCTCAAGGAATGCCCTGTTATGGCTTACTACTATTGTTGTTGTATTGTGATTCTTCTGTTCTTTTTTTAATAGTTTAACCATGGGGTCTATTGTCCAGAGATCAATGCCTGTGTCAGGCTCATCATAGATCGCTACCTTGGGGTTAAGGGCTATGGTTGTTGCCAGCTCTATCTTTTTTATCTCTCCGCCTGAAAGCCTTGAGTCCACAGGTTTATCCAGAAAGTCAAGGGAGCATATCCCGACCCTTGTAATGATATCTGTAATCACCTTCTCATCATCTGTTTTGGCTGCCATAGCTAAAAGGTCTCTGCATGTTGTTCCCTTAAATCTAGCTGGATTCTGAAAGCTGTATGCTATTCCTGCTCGGGCCCTGTCAGTAATTGAAAGCCCTGTTATCTCTTTTCCTTCGAAGATAACTGAGCCTGATGTTGCCTCGTTGATCCCCATTATCAGTTTTGCGAGTGTAGTTTTACCGCTGCCGTTTGGGCCTGTTATTGCGTAGAATTTCCCATTTTCAAAGGTATAACTGACATTATCAATAATGGTTCTAAGACTGGATTTACCGTTTACATCAGTGCTTTGAGCGGTAAAGGTCAGGTTTTTTAGTTCAAGCATTTTGCACCTCAGAAAGGTTAATATTATTACTTGATTTATCTTTAAAATGCATTTAAAGAATTAATAATTCTACCTATTTGTATTTTCACATTTGATGAATGTCAATGTAAATTTAGGGTGTTGTCAGACAATTAAACAAATCAACAAAAAGGAGAAAATTATGGCTGAGAATAAGGAAATTAACAGACGGGATTTTATTCAGAATGTATCAGCAGGGGCAGCGGGAATAGCCTTTGCCAGTCTGCTCTCTACACTGGCTGCATCTTCTCCGGCCCTGGCCCAGCAGCCGGATTACTACAAAAAGATGGACATGAGCAAACTGGGTAATAAATTAAGAGAACCCAATGTGGTGGAATTCAAGCCATGGAAGTCAATACATGATACAATCACCTCTCCGATGATTACGGCCTGGGGTTCAGGGGATATCCCTGAATCAAAGCTTGCCATTGGTTTTGCATATATTACCCAGCCTGATACACTTGGCGGCAGCACCCATTCACATGATGATCATGACCAGTGGATATTCCTGATTGGCGGAGATGGTAAAAATTTTCTAGAGTTCGATGCAGACTGTGAAATGCTTCTGGGTGATAAGGTGAGAAAGATCAACTACTCCTGTTATTTCTTTATACCAAAGGGCACTCCTCATTGCCCGCTGGTTATTAAGCGGGTGGGAAAACCAATTGTTTTTATAGATGCCAGGGTCAATGGATAAATTAATCCGCAGGGCGTTATACGTTTGATAGTTATACGCCCTGCGTTATATTGCTAACATCTTAATCCTTTTCCGCCTCTTCCTTTAGGCCCTTCATGAATTCCCCAAATGCCTTTCCTGCCTCTTCAGGTGTCATATCCTCATATTGCTCAATGCTTTTCTGGACCTTTCGCGTGGCAAGATTACCGCAGGTTGTGCCTATTGCGAGCAGGATAAAGATGATACCGAACACCAATAATGCGGTTTTCTGTGCGATCTTGTGCACCTCTGTGCTAGACACAACAATGAGATAGAGATACCAGGCAAGGCCTAAAATGGATCCTATAAAAGGGATAATCTGAAGCAATACAGTGATGGGAGAGATGGCCATTGCATATGCCATACACCTGTAGGCGGTTTCATAGGGCTCCTGTGAACCCATGATTTTCCAGATTATAAAGAGGATGGCTGCCCCTATAAAACTGCCAATGGCAACCATAATCGGGTAAAGTATAATGTATGCTAGCCCCATCATGAATGATGTGACACTACCAAGGCTGAAGATTGATAATATCGCTGTGAGCACACCTGAAACCAGCCCAAGGGCTACAGCAAAAATAAGGGGTTCGATAAATCCCCCTGTTTTAGGCATTTCACGATAAAACCCCACCGGATTTGTAATGACCTTAATTGCTGTATTCAAGATGCCTTTTACCTTTTTTTCCATATTCTCATCCATACCCTGATCCTCCTTAATTTTAAAAAACTTTGGTGATAAACAAATACTCCAGTTTTATTACTTAACTATCATGTCAGTTAGTGTATTTCTAAGAATTGTGCACCTTTTTCCTCTTGAATCCAGGCCAGTATCGCATAAGAATCCAGAATATACTTTTTCTTCAAGTTCTCGCTCCTGCTTACGCTCTTCAAGAAGTGCTTTTGTAAGTGATGGCTTTCCCTTAAGCGAACCCCATAATGCCTTGATTGGGTCTTCAGGCAGTGGGGTAATAACTGCTCTTTTACCATCAATTGAAAGCTTAACCAATTGTCCGGGTTTGATACCCAATTTTTCTCGTATCTCAACAGGAATCACTACCTGACCCTTGGTCGATGTTTTAACAGTAAGCATTTAGTTATACCTCTTAACACTGGTTGAACCGATAAAAAGTATAATTTTTACTGCGCTGTATGTCAATATTCATAAAATTAGAGCCTTTTACCCATTAATAAACATCTCTTTTAAATCAATAAATGTGTTTGTGTATCTTCCCCATTTGCTGCTATTTTGACCGAACTGGATGGCATGATTCGGGCACCAATGCATGCAGGCAAGGCTCATCTCGCAATGGTCGCCCCATAAGGGTTTATTATCCGTCATGCTGATATTTTCCATTGGGCAGACCTTCATGCATATTCCGCATGAGTAGCATTTATTATCTGTGTAAAATTCTTTTGCCATCTTGGCAGGTTTAAGGATATGGGGCCTTGATTTCCCGGATCTCCTTGCATCATCAATCAGGTCTATATATATAGGGTATCAGCTTTTCTTTAGAATATCTTTAAGCTGCATTAAGGATATGCCTGCTGATTCACAGAAATTGGCGATGGCAAACAGGTATGTATTGTCAGCGATATTAATCCTCTTCACAAACTCGTCTATTATTATTGGAAGAGTCTTACATAAACAGGGAATATAATCCCTGTGGTGCTGGAAACTGTGATCTTTTCAGAATCAATAAGCCGCTTTGTGACCCTGATAATTTTTGTATTAGTAAGCCTAAGGGGAAGTTCCTTTGCTATTTTTAGCGAGTTGTTGCTCCCGGTGAAAAAATATATTATTTTTTCCATTCTGGTCTTCTTTAATATTTGTTGTATGACAAATCTATCTTACATACTGATCTCTCTTCTCACAATAACAAAGGGGCCTCAAAAGGCCCCTTTGTTTATTTTTTAACCGGTATAAATTACCATGTGAATATTGCAGAGGTCTGAAGCCTGTTTACAGTGCCATCTGTCATGCCTTTATACTCTGTTTTATAATAATTATACTCAATGCCTAACGTGAACATGGGGAGCACCTTGAACATGGCATTTAGATAATAAAAACTGTTTTTATCCCTGCTGCCAATAATGAGATCATCAGAATCAGGGTTATCAAAACTGAACCCGGCGGTATATTGCCACTTGCTGTTAAAGGCAAAATTGATCTGTGACCAACCACCATAGGTTGAGATCTCATTTCGTGTCGTCGTATTAATGCCATGAAGGATACCACCAAAATAGTCATCAAGGTTTTTGCCTGTAAATGCCTCACCGCTTAATGTAAAGCGTTCAGAAAGTGGAATAACAAAATCAATATTCCCTGACCATGAATCATAATCGACTTTATCACCTAAAATCCATTCCACCTCTTCCTGTCCATAATGGCCTGATATGCCTATTACATTCTTCCTCCCTGCCAGCCCCTTTGTAGTAATCGCAACCCTTGCCTGAACAGTTGGAAAACCTGCATCATCACCATCATTCCAGCCTTTTCCTGTATCGTACTGATCATCAAGATACAGATCTTCGCCAGTGGTGCCTGTTGTCCTTGAGAGGGCAACCTGTGTCAGTAGGCCTGTAAAATCATCAATTTTATTGTTATAGCTTACCCTTATTTGCGGCCTTCTGTAACCGGTGTTACCTGATGTGAAACCCGGCACATAGCTTAAAGAGTTTGGATTAAGCGGGGAGATAACATCCCAGGTCTGGCCTGCAAGAAAACTCAGGCCACCTTTTGTTGTTTCAAGGAATGCATGCCTCAGCATGAGTTCTGCCTTGTTTTCATGCGCCACAGCGCCATCACCATAAAAATCTGCCTCAACCCTGGCCTTTGTGATCCAGCCATCATATTGAGGCGCGCCAATATCAAGCCCCAGCCTGCTCTGCCTAGCAGTGATATTAAAGGTATTATCATTATTTACTGTGCCTTCGCTCGGTACATAAAGTACATAGTTCCCATTTACAGTCCTGCTGTCATTATATGAGGCATCAAGCTTGATATAGCCGTAGCTTTTAATGCTGAATCCATCAGAGGTCTTTTGAGTATCCTGTGCAGGTGAAGAGGGTGTTTTTACACCGTCACTCTTCTCAGTAAGGATAGCCTTCAGTTCACCTAACTCCTTTTCAAGTGTCTCGATACGCGCCTTTAGGGCATCATTATCTGATCCTGCCATTACCATTTGTGGCAGAGGTAATATGATCATGGTAAATATGGTTAATAAAAGTAAATGGTTGAGTCTTTTTATAGAATACAAAAAATAAAACATTATTCTTCTCCGGGTATATAATTTTTATGCAATATTTAATTTATCAGGATGCATCAACCTGGTAAAAAAAGCATCTGCACTCTATGTTTTATGATGAGTAAGTCAAGAGAATTTTATGGTTTTGCAGGACTGGAAATTATTTATGACCGGTATAAATATTATA
>CAZXUA010000217.1:0-6688 GCA_964643755.1 uncultured Desulfatiglans sp.
GTTTCAGAGGGACGACCGTAAAATTTCAAATAACTTTTGAGCTTCATGAAGGGGTCAGATCCCTGATTAGCTCTTGGTTAGGTGGGAAGGGCGGCACCAATAGTTTTATTCTCTACTGGAATAAACTGCGAAAGAGATGGTGGTAGATAATTTTTCTTAAGAGGATGTATAAGGTTAAGGGAGGTTTGAGAAGATAAAAATGGATTCCCTCCTTCGAGGGAATGACGGTTGGTTTGGATTTCCCGATAGATCGGGATCAATGACCCGCTTTTCGGGGGAATGACGCCTGTGTTGGGTTCACTGATTCGTCACTCCATTTTCAAAGACTACGACGTGAAAAAACTGCAATACATCAGCTTTGAAAGTTACCGCAGCGCATCAAAAACAGTGTTCTCACGGAGATCACATTACCATGCACTGAAACAGGAGCAAACGGTTACAGTCCCCGGCAGATAAAACGAAGACCGGAAGCAGGCCAGTGTCAGCCTATATATTTTACTCTATTTTCAGAAACCCACAGGTATGTGTATTCCCAGTAATTCGGATTGGCGTGGAATATACACAGGAATGTGTTATTTTAGAAAAGGTAAAAAACTTAGATCATCCAGTAAGGCAAAAGATATATCCTGGAATCGCCTTCTTCCAGGATCTCGGCATCATCATATCTTCCTATAACAACGCCAATCTTCTCTTCTTCCTTCCTGAGAAAGCTTTTTATCCCTTTTAGATGCCTTGTCTGCAATTTTTTGTCGCTTTTAATTTCTATCGGGAGAAGTCTTTCAGGTGTGTAAACAACAATATCAACCTCTTCCTTTGCTTTTGTTCTCCAGTAATAAAACCTTGCTCCTTTTCCTGTTAAAGGAAGAAGTGCATTCAATCTTTGAAAGATAGCATTTTCAAATACCATTCCAAACTGGTTAAGTTTTTCCAGCTGAGTGATGTCAGTTAAGCCCAGCAGACTATTACGTATGCCGGGATCGGTAAAATATACCTTGGGAGTCTTCAGAATCTCATTTCTTATGTTCCTCGAATAGGTTGTGAGATTATTAAGGATGAATGTTTTTTCAAGGAGCATAGTGTAACGTTTTATTGTATCAACAGTGACTTCGATCTGGGATGCAATCTTTGAGTAGTTTAGAAGGTCGCCTATCCTTGCTGCCAGCAGTTCCATTACCTTCTGATAGACCCATAGTTTATCCTCTTTTACAAGGTTTCTTATGTCCTGATCCAGATACATGTCCCTGTAATTGTTTAATAGTGTATGTTTTTTTTCTCTGTCATTGGTCAGCGCCACCTCCGGCAGACCACCGAATATCATGAACTCTTCAAAGTTTTTTACTATATCCTGTTTATAAGGCATAATCAGCGCCTGGCTTTTCTTAAGCGCCTTTTCGTCCAGATCTGCATTTTGAAATAGAAACTCCTGAATGCGTGTCTTGGCAGGGAGATTCATCCCATGTCCTTTGAATAATTCAGCCTCTGTAAAAGGGATGATTGATAATAACAAGATTCTTCCAGCCAGGCTTTCTTTTAACTGGGTCTTCAGTTCAAGGGATGAGGAACCTGTCAGCACCCATTTGATCGGGAGTTTAAGGTCATAGAACGACTTTATGTATTCAAGAAAACCAGGGAGTTTCTGAACCTCGTCAATAAAGATATATATAGTACCTTTATGACTTTTAACCTCTTCACCCAGAAAGCGTTCTACTATCTTGAGAAAATTCGAAAAGGACTCAGCCAGTTCATGTCTGAGAGAGAGATCGTCAAATGTAAAATAAAAAATATCCCCTGGATTTACGCCCTTTTCCAACAGGTGATTAATGAGCTGAAAGGCGAGTGTGCTTTTCCCAGTCTGCCTCATGCCAAGAAGAGCAATTATTTCCTTTTCCTTTAGATATCCTGTGGCCTTTTGATGGATATCCCGTTCGACAATGTCCGCTGAAATCTCAAATTTACCGGTTCTCCATGGGTTATAATCAGTAAAGATTCGTTCGTCCAAAATTATATGCCTCTCGATATTTTCGCAATAATATTTCGAGTACAGTACAGCTTTTTTGTGAATATATCAAGCTTAAAAACATGAAAATTATTACATCCTTTTAGCCCCTTTTGTTTTATCATTACCTTTTTATCTAGGTCTCCTGCTCTCCTGCAAGGCTTGCTGAATCGATCCAGTCTTCTAATCCGACATTCAGGTTTCGGTTATTTGTCTTTAACATAGGATAGAAAATCCCATGGTGTACACTTCATCTGGTCACAGGTCTCCTGAAAGCTCAGTTCCCCACGCTGGTATTGATGAAGCACACGCTCCTGCCTGTCAACCAAGAAGCCTTTTCTCAAGAGGTCACGGAGAAAAACTGCACTGTCAAGATTCAATTCTTCGACTATCTGGTCGATTTCATTTTTTCGTCTTTTTATTATATAACGACCTTCAAATATAAAAAAACTTTTGAGATGCAGTAATATCAAGGCTGTTGGAGGTTTTTATATTTAACAGCCTTGATTTTTTTTTGTCATTCCCGCGAAAGCGAATTGTCATCAATCTAAGGCGAAAAGCAAAAGCCTAAAGCAATATCTCACACAGAGGCGTAAAGAACACTAAGAAAATCAAATGATTTTTAATCTGTTTTTTTGTTTCTTAACTTTGTGAGCTTTGTGACTTTGCGTGAGAAATGATTTTTCGTATTGAATTATAGAAGGGGCACTGAGTTTACAGCGCCCCTTCTATTAATTACTTTTTTAGCTCTTCTGCAACGATATCCATATCCCTGAGGTTATTCTTCACAACCGAGGCCATATTCATGGCTGAAAGTTTCTCTGAAAGCTCGTCAACAGGGGTTTCACATCCATGGCAGATCTTTAGCCCGTTTATGTAGACCTTTTCCACTGCCTCCCTTACAAAAAGCCTTGCAGCGGCTTTAATGTATTCGGGAGATCTGTCTTTCCCCGCATAATTTGCAGCCTTTATGGATAGAGCCTTTGCAACCTCGGTCCATGTCATCATGTCAGCAAGCAGGAACATTACATACTGTGATTTGGTAAGCTTGTTCTTTCTTGCAGCGAGTATTACATCATTCATAAGGTTAATGGCATTTGCAAGTGCCGGGCCGCCGGTATCCTCTGAAAGTTTGGAGGCTCTGCCAGCAATATTTTTATAGAAATCACCCTTAGATCGTACTGTTGCCTGAAGGCGGAACATGGAGATAAGCCTCCTCTGGATCTCGCTTGTGCCTTCATAGATGCAGCAGATCTTTACATCTCTTTTTATCTTTTCTACCTCATACTCCCTGATGTAGCCGTATCCCCCAAGGGCCTGGATAGCGTCATTAGCCATTGCATCACCCGACTCAGTTGCAAAATATTTGGCGATTGACCCCTCTACCTGGAGATCCTTTTCATCGGTGTCCAGCCTTGTTGCCACCTCTTCGATATATGCCCTGGCCGCCTCAAGCCTTACAGCATTTGGCACAAGAAGCCTGTGGGTATAACCCTCCATTTCAATTAATGGGCTGCCAAACTGTACCCTGTCCTTTGCGTATGCTATGGTCTTTTCAAGGGCCGCCATACCGCCGCCAAGGCCGAATGTGGCAACCATGAGCCTGGTGTAACCAAACACCTCATTTGACTGTTTAAGGCCCAGCCCTTCAACCCCGCCAATAAGGTTTTCCTTTGGTATATAAAGGTCTTCCAGTGTGAGAGGGCATGTGTCAGATGCACGGATGCCGTGTTTATCCTCATGTTTGCCCGGTATCAGCCCTTTATCACCGGCCTCTGCTATAAAGAATGTGGGGCCGCCAGGTGTTTCTGCCAGTATGGTGTAAATCTGTGCAACCCCGCCATTTGTGATAAACTGCTTCTGGCCATTGAGCCTGTAACCTTTTATCTCACCCTTCTCATCAAGCACCCTCTCTGCCTTTGTCTTTAAGGCCTGTACATTGCTGCCTGCCTCAGGTTCTGTTACACCGTATGCGACAATTAACCCCTCTTCTGCTATGCGGCCTATAAACTTTTCTTTCTGTTCAGGTGTTGCGCCTACCCTTATCGGGTCTGTGCCAAGGCATATGGCTAAGAATGAGGTGGCAATCGCAAGATCCATTTTGGCAAGCCTTTCTGAAACAATGGCTATATCCATAGCCCCTGCGCCAAGTCCGCCATATTCTGCCGGGATAAAGATAAGATGAAGTGCTATCTCAGGGCTCAGCATAAAATTTATCAGCTCTTTAGGAAATTCGCCCTCTTTATCCATCTCAAGTTTGGTTTCGAGTGTTATCTTCTCTTTTTCAAGTTTATTTATGGTGTCAAGCACCATTGTAAGCATTTCAGGATCCATTCTGGTAATCTCGGACATAAAAATCCTCCTTGGTGTAAAAAAATTCCCGGGGCGGCTGTTTTACCACTCCGGGGAAAATACCGGGGCACTTTAGCAAAAAAACAGTGGAGGTGTCAATCCTTAGAAAAGGGCGTATCCCCATTCTGTCTATATGTCAGAGCTACTTCAGCCCTTTTTCGATAAAAAAATCCGAATAGGCCATGTCTACCTTCTTTATATGGTTTATAAGCCAGCCCTTTAAAAACTCCATTATTTCCATGGATAACATCATCTTACCCTTTGCAAAATCATCTTTGAAGGCTGCAATCTTGTTTACAAAATCCTTGTGTTCTTTTTTATGTGCAGTAGCTTTTAAATAACCAAATTTGTCAAAATACCTTTCCTCAGTCTGAAAATGGGTAAGCGCATAATTAACAAGCTCGTCAATTATTCCTCCCAAGGCGGTATTTGCCTTTCTCTCTTTCATAGCTTCGTGCAGTTTATTGATAAGTTCCACAAGTTTTTTATGCTGGGTATCTATTTCAAAAACCTTTACGCTTAAACTCTCTTCCCAATTTATTAATGGCATGATGTTCCTCCTGAAAGGTTTAGTTAGTGTCCATCCAAAAACTGTCATTTTTGGATTCAAGCGGTCAGCAATCAGCTTTCAGCTTTCAGTAAAAGACTTTTAAATCAAAGATTTAGCTGACAGCTGAAAGCCCCATCCAGAATTTGCCTCTTTCTGGATGGACATTAGTTAAACAGTTATATTTTGTTTTCTATATAGTAAATATCTCTTTGAATTCCTCAGGAATATGAGGCCTTCCCTGCGAATTAACCGCCACCCCGACTACCTTGCCATATAATACAGGTTTTTTATCAGGGAGCAGGTATATATCCTGAAAAAATGCAAATTTTATCCTAGATTCCTTTTTTATGTCCACAGTCACAAGAAACCTGTCTCCGCTGGTGAGGGGGTGTTTATAGTCCAGCTCTATCCTGATCACCACCAGGTTTATGCGTTTTTCAGCATACATTTTAAAATCAATACCAATGGATTTCAGATATTCATGTCTCGCATGTTCAAGGTAGTTCTGGTAAACAGAGTTGTTTACGATCCCCTGCATGTCACATTCATAATCCCTTACAGACATATCAATAGAGAAGATTTCAGATTCCAATTTATTCAACTCCGGTAATGAAAATATGCATGATATTAATCCATTTTACTGTTTTTAGATAATAATTTTTTATGATGTTTATATGATTTTTTGTCAAACTGTGCGACATCATACTAATAATTGCTTGACTCATGGGGCGGTGAGTCCTATGCTTTGTTAATTTTCTCATCAAACATGTTAACCAATATAGAAGATCGGAGGGCCTATGTCTCGTAAACTGGCGGTTCTTGCGTTACTCTTATCAGGTTTTTTTATTCAGGCAAATGAAATTAAAGCAGTTGAAAACAGGTCATGCACAAGGGATGACTTGCAGAAAGTGACATACTCATATATCAGCGCCCTTAAAAAGGGCGATTCATCCCTGATGCCACTCGTATCAGGGGCAAGATATATAGAAAACAGAAAGCCCGAAGCCTTTAACAGCGGTATATGGCAGGGGCCAGTGGTTGTTGATTTTTACCGCACCTTTATTGATACTGAAACCTGTGAAACCTTCACAGAGGTGATAAGCGCAACCGGTGAGCACCCTTATGTAACGGGCACGCGGCTTAAAGTGATTGATAATAAGGTTGCCGAGGTAGAGGCGCTTGTGACTGACAAGGATGACTGGCTCTTTAATGCGGCCAATTATTTGAAATATTCCCCAAAAGAAAAATGGGATATCCTTCCGCCCGAAATGAGAAGCAGCCGCGAGACCCTTATCCTTGTGGCAAATGCCTATTTTGATGTATTCAAAGACTTTTCTATGGCAAATAAAGTGCCATGGAATATACCCTGCGCAAGGCTCGAAGGGGGCATATATACAAACCCTGATGATAAACCGGATGCATCCTGCACTGGCGGCCCGCCCCTTGAAGGGAGTGTTGAGATTGCAAACCGCAGGTTTATTGTGGATGTTGACATGGGCACGATTATAGGTCTTGCGGATTTTGGGGCCAAGGATGGCTGGCCTGACTCACATATATTCAGACTGGAAAATGGAAAGGTTCGTTATGTGCATACCCTTACAGTATGCCCGAATGGCTGTGAGTTGCCATCACCGAAAAAGTGAGAATAATATAAAATGAGGAATTTTATTATAGGCAGTTTTTTTATTTACCCATATAGCAGGGTAAACAGTTAATTCTACTTTTGGGATGAGAAAAAGCCTGATTTAATGAATAAAAACAATATAATGCGGGTCAATGAGTGGGAGTGA
>CAZXUA010000218.1:0-6579 GCA_964643755.1 uncultured Desulfatiglans sp.
AAATATTAATTAATACTAATTTGGCTTGACAAGTGGTCCCATAGAAGAGACAAGGTGTCTCCACATAAAATCCGGTGGGGAGTAAATTCCGACCCTGCTAAAGACTTCTTAACGATATATATATCTTTACTGATTTAGGTATCCAAACATAGCCTGTACACGGGCATGACGGCCTATTTATTTTTCCATTGTGTACAATCAATGCTTTTGTTGATTCAGGGTATACGAATATGTTAATCTCAGTCTTCACCTGTTACAGGATAAAGGATGCACCAGGAAAGATTCAAGCTAATCCCCGAAGCACACCTGCTTTTATTCATGGAGAATAAAACCCTTTTACTCCTGAGAAAGAATACCGGATACGAAGATGGCAAGTACAGTGTTGTTGCAGGCCATTTTGAGGGTAACGAAACAGCACGTGAGGCAATGGCAAGGGAGGCCATGGAAGAGGCAGGGATCAAGATCGATCCAAAAGAGCTTGTCCTTGCTCATATAACCCACAGGCGCCACCTTGATGAGAGGGTCGCATTCTTTTTCACCACAAACAGGTGGGCGGGTACAATAAGGAACATGGAGCCTGAAAAATGTGCTGACCTGAGCTGGTTTAATCTGGAGGCCATGCCTGATAACATGGTTCCATATGTGCGTAATGCCATTGAGCAGTATCTGAAAGGAAATATCTATTCTGAATTCGGGTGGAATGAATAAAAAAATAAATACGGTGATATTTGACCTGGACGGGACTTTAAGTTATTCTGCAGAAGGGATCATAAGGTCGATAAATTATGCCCTGCCTAAACTCGGGTATAATGAACAGAAAAGAGAAGACCTGTTACAATATATTGGCCCCCGCTCAATGTCACCTTTGAAAGACTCACAGGTATAAATGATAAAGCGTTTCTGTTAAAGGCTGTTGATATCTTCAGGGAAAGATATTTTACAACAGGCTTCAAGGAAAATGTGCTTTATGAGGGGATAAGGGATGTAGTAAAGCTGCTTGTTAATCAGGGTAATATCCTTTGTATAGCAACCACCAAAAGAAAGGATATTGCAGAAAATGTCCTCAGGCATTTTGAAATTTTTAATTACTTTACTCAGGTACATGGCAGCGATATCTACAGAAAAAAGGCTGACCTGCTCATGGATATGATTAATGACCCTCTCCTCAACAACAGACCCATGATCATGATAGGCGACAGGGATACTGATTTTATTGCGGCAAAGGAGGCAGGCATGCCTTCCCTTGCGGTGCGGTGGGGTTATGGAAATGATGATGAGTTCAAGCTTGCAACCGCTGTTGTAGAAAAACCTTCAGGCCTGCCTGTAGCGATTATGCAGAAAGCACAAATGGTAAAAATGATGCAACACATCCTGGAGAGATAAAAATGCCCCTGGTCTACTCAACGAGGAACCAGTCAAAATCTGCGTATCCCTTACTTTCTTCTATGTTCGGGTTGATGCTGAAGAGCCCCACCTTTGCACCGATCCACATTCCCGGGGTTGCAGTAAATGGCTTGCCAATAGTTTTAAAAACGATTCCATCATAACTGTAAGAGAATGTGCACAGAGCATCGTTATCCACCTGCACCCTGAGAAAGCAGGTGCCCTGCTCTAATGGGTGCGATTCAACCTTTTCAGTCTTGTCTTCACCCTGAAAATAGCTGCCCTTATACATCCCTATCTCCAGACCCTCATTTGTTTTTGTACAGGCAATAAAGGCCCATTCTTTTCCCATGATTACAAGCCCGCTCTTTTCATCCGCCTTATCAGGCACAAAGGTGACTTTTGTAGTTGTAGTAAAAGAGGGAGCAGGAAACTTCTGAAGTAAAAGATTGGGCACAAACCACAGGTTCCCATTCTGGGTGAAGTTTTTTACAGAGTAGAGGCGTATGTTTCCCGGTGATTCTGCAAGGGAATACCATGAATCTTTAGGGTTTGCCTGCCACTGCCACTGAAGCCTAAGCCTGCTATCATCAAACACATCAGTAGTCTGCGGGGCTGTTACAGGATATACTTTACCGACACCCGGTTTAATAAATTCAGAAACAGGCTCGCCAATACCATCTTTATTAATATCCTTTCCAATAATGGGCCAGCCATCTCGCCATTCTACAGGCTGCATGTGAACGATACGGCCATAAGTTTCCATGTCCTGAAAGTGTATAAACCGCCATTCACCAGACTTAAGCCCAACAAGCCCCCCCTGGTGCGGGCCGTTGATATCTGTATTCCCCTGGTGCAAAACAACCCTCTCTTCATATGGGCCATAGATATTTTTTGACCTGAGAACCGTCTGCCACCCGCTCTGCACACCGCCAGCAGGGGCGAATATGTAATAAAAGCCATCCTTTTTATATAGCTTTGGCCCCTCTATAACCGGCTGTTTTGCAACATCATGGTAGATAATCTTACCATTATCCATGATCTTTTTACCATCAGGGCTCATTCGGTGCAGGTACAGGATATCCGCCCTGAGCTTGCTTCTTACAAGGTATGCATTGCCGTCATCATCCCAGAAAGGGCAGGGGTCTTCCCACAGCTCCACCTCTTCAACAAGATGGAGCGACCATTTGCCAGCAGGGTCTTTTGCTGTTGCCACAAAGAGCCCGTCATGGGGTGTGCAGAAATAGACATAAAAGAGGCCATTATGAAAGCGGATAGATGGGGCCCATGAACCCTGCCCGTGAACAGGCTTATTGTACTTTTCAAGAGGGAGGGCTTCATAAACATGGTTGATGATTTGCCAGTTCACAAGGTCACGGGAATGGAGCACAGGAACACCAGGCATACAGTTGAAGCTGGATGAAACCATGTAAAAGTCATCATCTACCCTGACAACATCAGGGTCTGAGTAGTCTGCAAATATTATTGGGTTTTTATAATTACCATTTTCCCTATCAGGCACCCATTGAGCCGATGCGCTGAAGCCACACATTATAATAAAGAAAAATAATAAACCGCAAAGTTTCATACAAGATATCCTGCCTTATTTACCTTTCTACTTTATGGCATTATTGGATTTTACCATGCAAATATCAATTTTTTTCTGATGCCCTGCGTAATTTATCTAATGAGAAATATTCCTCACCAAAAACAGCTCATTCTGATCATGTAAGCTGCCAATTAACGCATAATAACCAAATAAGAGACAGCAATCAGATAAACAAAATATTACTATCACCTTAATCATCTTTTCACTGCCTGATAGGGTCTTTTCTATGTTTACATAACTTGACAAACAAAACAGGCAAACATATCATCAGAGCGATGGTTGAACCTTACTGTGGAGGAGAGGCAAGACCAGCAATAATTTTTTAGCACATTTTTTAACCTGTTATTTAAGGAGGAAAGAACATGAGAACAAAACTGATTATTGCTGTTTCGGTATTATTTTTTCTTCTGTCCGGTGTTGTTATGGCAGCCGATGTTACAGGGACATGGGTGGCAGAGATGGCAATCCCTGCTGGCGGACCTGGCGGTGGCGGCGGTGGTATGGGCGGCGGGCCTCAGGGGCCAATGAAGTGGACATTTAACCTGAAGGCAGATGGCGCAAATCTCACAGGTAGTGTTATCGGCCCCATGGGTAGAGAAAATCAGATTACAGAAGGCAAAATAGAAGGTGACAAGGTATCCTTTGTTGTAAAGTCACAGGGCATGCAGGGTAATGAGATGAAGATTACGTACAAAGGGACATTAGCAGGTGATGAGTTGACACTTACTATGGAAAGAGAAGGCGGCATGGGCGGCGGCCCCGGTGGCGGAGCAGGTGGCGGCATGCAGAGACCACCGCTTGTAGCCAAACGTCAGAAATAGATATTCATATGCGTAGAGACAAGGCATGCCTTGTCTCTACACCGGGGTTGTTTGCCAGCCGGTTGTCTTGTTGGCCTTGTCTTTACATTGAGTATGTTTTCCCTCATCAAGATAGAGGTTCCTTTGGAAGTTGCGCACCATCCTATACGGCTGCAATCCAGACAATCTCATCCTTTATTTTCTAAAAAAAACGATAGGGAGGCACAATTTCTTCACGGTATGGTAACTCCGAGAATTCCGGTATTGCTCTCCCGGAGTCAGGATATTCTTCCAGTCTTCACAAAATAGTCTCTGCTTTGTGACGAAAGTTTTCTGCTGCCGGTGGTTTCCTTACCCTATTCTTCTGTATCCTTACCTTTTTCATCAACCTCTTCATCGTCTTCCATCAGATTTTGTGGAAGCAAATCTGTGACCTTGTTTGTAGGGAGCTCCTGCACATCCTTAAGTTTTCTTCCGACTGCCCTTGACCTTACCTTTGCCTTTTCGATTGTTTCTGATGCCTGATTGAGTTTTTTCTGCACTGCATCCAGGATATCGCCATACCTTGTCCACTCGGTTTTGACAGCAGAAAGCAGATTCCATACCTCACTGGAACGTTTCTCTATAGCAAGTGTTCTAAACCCCATCTGTAAACTATTTAATATAGACCAGAGGGTCGTAGGGCCAGCAATGACCACACGGCACTCCCGCTGTATAGCCTCGGTTAAGCCGCTTCTGCGGATAACCTCAGCAAAGAGACCTTCAATGGGTAAAAAAAGAATACCAAAATCAGTAGTCTTTGGCGGGTTTAGATACTTTGTGCAGATATCCGATGCACATGCCTTGATGCGGTTCCCAAGCTGCTTTCCGGCAGCCTCAACCCCTTCCGCATCGGCCCGCTCCTGTGCTTCAAGCAGCCGCTGATAATCTTCAACAGGGAACTTTGCATCAATGGGAAGCAAGACCGTTTCATCTCTTTCAGTGCCCTGCCCTGGTAATTTTACTGCAAACTCAACACGTTCACCGCCATCCTTTGTGGCAACATTGGTTGCAAACTGATCGGGATTAAGCACCTGTTCTAAAAGCACACTGAGCTGCACCTCACCCCATGTGCCCCGTGTCTTGACGTTTGTAAGCACCTTTTTGAGGTCGCCAACACCAGTGGCAAGTGTCTGCATCTCGCCAAGCCCCTTGTGCACAAGTTCCAGCCTTTCACTCACCTGTTTGAATGATTCGCCCAAACGTTTTTCCAGTGTGCCCTGGAGCTTCTCATCTACAGTCTCACGTATCTGTTCAAGTTGTTTTGCATTATCTATCTGTATGGTTTGAAGTTTAACCTCTACTGTGAGCCTGACTGCCTCCAGTTTTTTCTCATTTGAATCCGATAGTTTTACTATGGCTGTTGACATGGCTTCCAGCTGGGCCTTCTGGATGCGGGCTAACTCTCCCATGGTTTTGGTGGTAGCCTCTGTAATCCCTTTAAGTGTAGCAACAACCTCCTGCCTCTGATCTCTGGCTGCCTTCCCCAGTTCGTCCCTATTCTGTGCTACCTCTTCTCTGATCACCCGTTCAACACGTTCCTGTGCCTTTTCAAAGGCGTCAAGACGGGAAGTGATCAAGGCTAAGCCAGCTTCCGGTGATTTTTGTAAAAGTCTGAGCAAGATGATTAATACAACTACCAGCAGAAATAGAATCAAGAACAACAGCATATCTGTCACAAAAAAACTCCTCTACATATATGAAATTAAAGAACCCTTTATTTTATCTCTTAATTCAGTATTCACATGCACCTCCTCAGCAAATTCGGGCCAACTTGACACTGTCTTGTCAATTTCATTAATGATGCTCCCAGCCTTTTTAATATTCATTGCCTGTGCAACGTTTAAAAGATCATCTCTTTTAATATCTTTACTTTTTCCATTTATACTAAGTGCATGCTGACTCACCCATTCGCTGCCAGGGCGAAAAGCGTGACATACATCATACGCCGGGGAGAGTTCCCACTCCTGATTTTTTTTAAAGGCGAAAGCTAAAATTTTTAGTGTGATCATCACAGTTTCTGGCTATTACATTGAATACCATTCTTCTATAAAGCTGCTCTGCCTGTGGATATGGCAGCCTTAATATACGCATGGTTTGAAAAAGCTGTTCGTAGCTGTAACTTAAGGTATCATTATAATCATAGTGCTGCATGGCACACAGGGTTTGAACATGATGCTTCACATCATTTCCTTCGCGATCAAACCTTCTTGTCATAAAATGGGCACGGCCATTCTCTTCATATAATCTGCTTTCCATAATATCGATTCCACAGGCTATAGCCATATTGTAATATGCCATTTCTACCCGGCCATAACCTGTTATTTTACCGAATTGATCGTCACTTACGCCATCGAGCTTGATCAAACATTGGGAAAAGCCCTAAGGGGCAGTGGTTTGACCCGATTTTACCTCTCCTATTTTATCATTATAGGCAATAATTGCCTTGGGTCCAGCTCCGCCAGCAGAGGTGCCGATACGTAATATTTCACCCATGTCAGCTTCATAACTTTCCGACAGGTCAGTCTGGAATCCCTTCCTGATATTCAGTATTTTTTGAGTGACCTCCACAACACTCTCCAGCTCAATATTAAATGCCCTTTTATTTGACTTGAATAAAAAAGTTTCAAACTCAAGCGCTCCCATGCCGCGTGTCCCGATAGAGCAAAGCAGTTCAACAGGATTGTAACTGTTTCGTGTCCTTTCGGCAAGCGTGTTTGACGTTATTTTGAGATAAGATGTAACATT
>CAZXUA010000219.1:0-4144 GCA_964643755.1 uncultured Desulfatiglans sp.
TAACTATTCCAATGAGGACAAAATAGCAGATGAAGTTCTTTTTGCTTTGATTCTCCATATGATTTTCCTTTGTTGATGATATTAAACTACAAGTGACTCATAAGTTCCGGCTACCTTCCAGTTTTAAGGCATAAAAAACAAGCCGGAAATTCAGTAATTCTTTCAATTAAATTTGTATTTATTGATTTGTGAAGCGGTCGCATCATACATTCCAGGGTAAAAATAATCAACTTTGAATATTTATTGACTTGCCATGACCGGGGGTTTTAGTATTGTAACCCATTTTTAAAAGAATGATTAAGGCGGATTTAATGAATTTCAACTCTTTTGAACAGTTACTTGACTTTGACAGGGAGCATGTCTGGCACCCTTATGCCTCCATGACATCACCCCTGCCTGTTTACCCGGTTGCCTCAGCAAACGGTGTAAGGCTCAGGCTTATGGATGGAACCGAGCTGATTGACGGCACCTCGTCATGGTGGTCTGCAATACACGGTTACAACCACCCTGTGCTCAACAGGGCTATTGAAACCCAGCTAAAAGATATGGCCCATGTGATGTTTGGCGGGCTTACACATAAACCTGCGGTTGAGCTTGCATCCCTGCTTGTTGAGATAACCCCAGAAGGACTTGAAAAGGTCTTTTTCTGTGACTCAGGGTCTGTTGCTGTTGAGATCGCAATAAAGATGGCTATACAGTACTGGTACGCCAGCGGCAAGCCTGAAAAAAATAGATTACTGACTGTAAAGTCCGGTTATCATGGTGACACCTTTATGGCCATGTCTGTGTGTGACCCTGAAGGGTTGCACCAGATGTTCGGGAGGGTAATCCAAAAACAGTTTTTCGCAGATGCCCCCATTACAGGGTATAACGAGGAGTGGGATGAGAATGATATAAAGGGTATGGAACAGATCCTCCATGACCATCATCAGGAGATTGCCGCCATTATCCTTGAGCCCATTATGCAGGGGGCAGGCGGCATGCGCTTTTACTCCCCTCAATATGTAAAAAGGGTGCGTGAGCTATCCAGCAAATATAATGTGCTTTTTATAGCGGATGAAATCGCTACAGGCCTAGGCCGCACAGGGAGCCTCTTTGCCTGTGAAAAGGCTAATATCAGCCCTGATATCATGTGTGTGGGTAAGGCTATTACTGGCGGATACATGAGCCTTGCCGCCACCATTGCAACTAAAGAGGTGGCAGAGACCATATCATCCGGCAAGGGTGGTGCATTTATGCACGGGCCAACATTTATGGCAAACCCCCTTGCCTGCGCTGTTGCTGTTGCAAGTATAAAGCTCCTTTTATCCATGCCCTGGAAAAGGAGGATAGGGGAAATTGAGGAGAGACTAAAGGAAGGGCTGAAGGGATGCGGGGCTGAACCAGGTGTCGCAGATGTAAGGGCACTGGGTGCCATAGGCGTTATTGAGATGAAAAAACCTGTTGATCTGGAAGCCGTTCAGAAAAATATAATAAGGTTGGGCGTATGGCTCAGGCCGTTTGGCAGGGTCATCTACACCATGCCGCCCTATATAATACAGGATCATGAACTGGATGTTATCATTGGCGCTATGAAAGAACTGGCAAAGGGGTAGAGGTTGGATTTGAATAAATACAGTTTCATATCCGCTGCACTTGAAGAGAGAAAAGGCCGGCACCTCCTTCGCAGCCTGAAGACCGTTGTGCCCCTTGCCGGTGGAGAGGTAGAGGTAAACGGGCGCCGAATGGTCAACTTCTGCTCAAATGACTACCTTGGCCTTTCAACCCATCCCCTTCTAAAACGGCGGATGATAGAATATACTGAAAGGTATGGTACAGGCTCTACAGCCTCACGGCTTGTTTGCGGTAATTACCGCTGTTTTGATGAGCTTGAGGCAAGGCTGGCTAAACTCACGGGTCAGGAAGGGGCCATTGTCTTTAACTCCGGGTTTCAGGCAAATGTATCCCTGTTGCCTGCCATTACCGATCCCAATACCCTTATTATTTCGGATCTTTTAAATCATAACAGCATTATTCAGGGGTGCAAACTCTCCCGCTGTCATGTAGCGCCATTTCAGCATAATGACCTTAACCACCTTGAAGGGATCCTTAAAAAAGGGGCGGCGAACTATACAAGAAGGATTATTGTAACAGAGTCCATCTTCAGCATGGATGGCGACATGGCTGATATTGATTCGCTCATCACATTATCGCAAAGATACGACGCACTGCTCGTGGTTGATGAGGCGCATGCAACAGGGGTTATGGGTAAAAACGGCATGGGCATAAGCAGTAATAAAAAAGTTGATATGGTGATGGGCACATTCTCAAAGGCGGTGGGCGCATTCGGGGCATATCTCTCCTCTAATAGCATGATGAGGGATTACATAATCAACTTCTGCAATGGATTCATATACACTACTGCACTTCCGCCAGGTGTAATAGGCGCAATAGATGCAGCCATTGAACTGATCCCGCAGATGGATAAGGAGCGTGAAAAGCTCATGGCAAACTCTGCCAGGCTCAGAAAGGGGCTGGCAGAAATGGGATATAATACTGGGAAATCCGCAACACACATAATCCCTGTTATTATAGGGGATGAAGAGGAGGCATTAAGGCTATCTGCATGGCTTTTAGAAAACAGTGTGCTTGCAACCACCTTCCGTCCGCCCACTGTGCCTGAAGGACAATCAAGGATACGCATTGCCATAACCGCTGCCCACAATGATGGGCATGTTGATCTGCTCCTTGCCCTTTTCAAAAGGTGGCAGGAGATTAATTGAGTATGACAGCTTCAAAATTAAAATTTCCAGAGAGGTTATTCATTACAGGCACAGACACAGGTATTGGTAAGACCCTTGTATCTGCAATGCTAATGTCAGCCCTTAATGCCAGGTACTGGAAGCCTGTGCAGAGCGGGTTAATTGATATCACAGATACAGAGTGGGTAAAAAGACACACTGGCCTTGATGCATCCCGCTTTTTCCCGGAGGGCTACAGGCTTAAAGAGCCACTGTCGCCCCATAAATCCGCAGCACTGGAGAATGTACATATTGATCTTGATAAGTTTATAATCCCTCAAGTCTCTCCTGCTGAAACCCTCTTGATAGAGGGGGCTGGCGGCATCATGGTTCCTTTGAATGAAAAAGAGTTTATGATCGACCTTATGAAAAGATGTAATGCCCCTGTGCTTCTTGTAGCAAGGAGCGGTCTTGGAACGATCAACCACACATTATTATCAATCAACCAGCTGAGACATGAGCATATCGATATCTTCGGTGTTATCATGAACGGACCACTGAATAAGAGTAACCGTGATGCAATAGAGCATTTCGGGGGCGTTAAGGTGATAGCAGAGATTGAACCTATGGAGCAAATAACCCCTGAAACACTCAGACAGGGTTTCAGCAAATATTTTGGAAAGAGTATATGAAAAATCATAGATACTATATAGAACTGGCAGAAGATATCCTCAAAGGTAAGGCCCAGGATAACTCAACATATTTAAAAATCCTTTCAGCCTCTGATGATGAGCTTTTATCCATCATGGGTGGTGCTGACATGCTCAGGCAAAAATCATTTGGCATGCGGATTCACCTCTGCACCATATGCAATGGTAAATCAGGCAAATGTTCTGAGGACTGCAAATTCTGTTCGCAGTCCTCATTTTCAAAAACCGATGCACCTGTGTACCCTGTTTTACCAGGGGAGGAGCTTATAAGGGGCGGCATCTATGCACAGGAGACACCCATAAACAGGTACTCCATAGTTACCACAGGCAGGGGGCTGCCCCGCCGTGATGTGGAAGAGGTGATTGAGGCCATGAAGGGGCTTGATGATAAGAGGATAAAAAAGTGTGTCTCCCTTGGTATACTTAAGGATGAGGAGATGAAGCTGATAAGGAAGTCAGGCATAACAAGGTACCACCACAACCTTGAAACAAGCAGGAGCCTTTTTAATAAGGTATGCACAACCCACACCTATGATGAGAGAATAGAGACAATTACGGCCGCCAAAAGGGCAGGTATGGAAACATGCGTTGGCGGTATATTCGGTATTGGTGAGACAGATGAACAGATACTGGAGTTCGCATCTGATATAAAAGCGCTCGACGTTGACTCCATACCACTCAACTTCCTTGTGCCCATACCTGGCACACCATATG
>CAZXUA010000219.1:4154-6560 GCA_964643755.1 uncultured Desulfatiglans sp.
AACAGGCTTACACCTGTTAGATGCCTCAAGATAATCGCCTTTTTCAGATATTATTTACCGGATAAGGAGATCATCATCTGCGGTGGCCGTGAAAAGAACCTGAAAGAGCTGCACCCATTAATCTTTTATGCGGGCGCAAGCGGTATGATGACAGGGAATTATCTCACCACAGAAGGGAGAACCCTTGAGCATGACCTTGCATTGCTCGATCAGATGGGTTTCGGGGTAAGGGAGAAATAGTAGGGGCGGACCTGCGTGTCCACCCGCTATCTGGTGATGCGAACCGCTATCACCGGGCAGGCACACAGGACTGATCCTATCATGGTAAGACGCAATGCGAACTGACATAAATAATAAATAACTGTAGGGGCAGGTCCCTGTGCCTGCCCGCATATGATGGTGCAGGATAATTATCCCTGGGCAACCACAGGGGGTTGCCCCTAAGATTGTCTCTAATTCAGGATATTATATTTATTACACAATATTTTAAACAATACTTCTTCAACAGGTTAAAATTATCTCAACACCACTTTGTTACTTATCCCAAGGGCGGTCAGCTCCTCGCTCAGCTCATATGCGCCTGCCTTTGTGACAAATGCGCCTGTAAGGAGGTTGTCAAAATTTTCATCAGCAATGATATAGGGCGAATAGCCATTTTCTTTTAAAATTCCGATCATGCCTTCAAGGGCCTCCCTGTCAGTAAAGCTCCCTGTATAAACAGCATATGCGCTCTTTTTTATCTCGCCATCCTTTATGGCCTTTTCATTGATAAATGCCTTTGCGCCCTCTTCATCAGCAAACTCGCCTGAATAGACCCTGTACCATATCCCCTTTTCACCAAGGTTAACCTTTACCCAGAATGAGGCAATGCCTGATTTTGAGTAGTGATCAATGGCGCGCCCTGCCTGCTCTGTACTGTCGAAAGAACCAAGATAAACAGAATATGGGAATCTGCCCTCCTGATAAATGATTTCTGAATCTGTCTCAGAAGAAGCGGGTTCGGGAGTTGTATCGGGTTGTCTCTCTGCAATCTTTTCAGTGTCAGCCTTCTTTTCAATCGGCGCCTCCACTGTTGCCATTGATTCAGACCTGTCTCCCCTATCGAGTATTGCTTTGGGTCTTTCAGGCCCCTGCTGTTTTACCTCTGCTTTGGTTTCAGGTCTCTTTACAATCTCCTTTATTGCAGATCTTTGCGGAAAGATCGCATCATACTTCCACAACAATGCGGCAATAATAATGACTATAACAGCAATGGATATAACCACCTTTGCATACCCTCCCTTTTTAACAGGGGGTTGCACTGCTCTGTTACCGGGTTCAGCCCCGGCATATTTTTGTCTGAGCGGTTGTGGAATAAGGCCGGGTCTGACACAGTTAAAAGCTATGCCCATGATATTGCTGCTCACACGTGAAAGCTGGGCAAGGGTGCGTTTAAGAGTTCGCACGGAGACCTTAACAGGGTTGTAAACAATTACAGTCCCATCCACATTTGCAGAAAGGGTGGCTGAATCAGCGCTGGAAAGTATGGGTGAAGAATCAAGGATTATGACATCATAGACATTTCTTACCGCATCAAGAAACTCACCAAACCTCTTTGAGCCAAGAAGTTCTCCATGTTTATCTGGCAGGGCGCCCCTTGTTATTACATTGAGCTTATCAAGGCCTGGCGTCATTATAACCTTCTCAAGGGTCATGCCCCCAATAATCATCTCTGTGACTGTCTTTACTGTCTCTTCCCATTGAGATGAGCCCAGCAGTATATCTGTTAGGCCGGGTGATTCATCAAGGGAAAACCTTTCGGAAAGATCAGGGTTTTTCAAGTCTGCCCCCACGAGAAGTGTCTTAAGCCCTGCCTGCGCAAGGCTTATGGAAAGGTTTGATGACACCATCGTTCTGCCTTCGCCAGGGTTGCTCCCTGTTACAGCGATGGTCTTTATCTTCCCCTCTCCACAGGCAGACTGTATATTTGCCCTTAACCCCCTGAAGCTCTCGGAAACAAGTGTCCTCGGCGCAAAATGGGTCACAAGCGAAATAGACTGTTCAGATGACAGCCTTGCATCTCCTCCTATGTCACTACCATGTAAATAATAGGATAAGTTTTTTTGATCAACCCAGGGGATGATCCCTATAACCCTGACCTTGAGTTCTTTTTCCAGTTTTTCTATTAATGCGGCAGAGTGGTCTATATACTCAATTATTATGTTCAGGATCAGCCCCAGGATAAGACCCGCTATAAGCCCTGTTAAGATTATTTTAAGGTAATCAGGTTTATTTATTGGCCGTAAAGCCCGCTGTGCAGGGCTTACGACCCTTGCATCATCAGGGTTCTCCGCCTTTCTTATCATGGCCTCCTGCCTCTAGATCGGAAGAGCACACGTCTGAACTCCAGTCACGAGATTCCATCTC
>CAZXUA010000220.1:0-4777 GCA_964643755.1 uncultured Desulfatiglans sp.
CACCACCCTATCCTACACTCTTTCCCTACACGACGCTCTTCCGATCTTGCTGAATGGGGGCAGGCTTGCAGTTGAGAGATTATTATCTGTCACACTTATAATTATCCCTGCTGTTATGCCCACATCATCATTATCAGGTGTACCTGTTAGTGCGCCTGTAGATGAATCAAATGACGCCCATGTGGGTTTATTGGTAATTCCAAATGTAAGTATGTCCCCAATATCAATATCAATTGCCGCAGGTATAAAGCTGTATGGTGAATCTTCCATGACTGTTAAAGCCGGACTCCCACTTATTGTCGGAGGATCATTTACATTCACTACAGTCAGGTTAAAGGCTGGCAGCGATGCTGATTCGTTAGCGGCATCGTTCACGCTTATTACTATGCCTGTGGTGATTCCCACATCTGAATTGGCAGGTACCCCTGTAAGAGCCCCTGTAGATGTATTAAAAGCTGCCCATGTAGGTTTGTTTGTAATGCTGAAGGTAAGCACATCACCTGCGTCAACATCACTTGCCTGTGGCATAAAACTGTATTGCGCGCCTTGATATACCGTTACAGCAGGCACTCCGCTGATAACTGGCGCATCATTTGTGTTGATTACTGTAATACTGAATGCGGGTAGGTAAACAGGTGTCGCAATAATATTATCTGTTACACTTATAATTATGTTGGAGGTTGTACCCACATCCACATTGGTCGGGGTGCCTGACAACCTGCCTGTATCCGGATCAAATATTGCCCATGCAGGTTTGTTTGTAATAGTGAAGGCAAGCGGGTTATTATTCGGGTCGCTGGCCGCTGGTGTAAAACTGTAGGTGGAATCTTCATTTACTGTTTCAGCCGGACTTCCGCTTATGGTTGGAGGTTCATTTGCACTAACCACAGTAATATTAAAAGCAGGCAGGGATACAGGGGCAGAATTATTATCTGTCACACTTATTACAATGCCTGTAAAAGCGCCTATGTCGCTTAATGCCGGTGTACCGGATAAACGTCCTGATGTTGCATTAAAGTCGGCCCATGCGGGCTTATTTGCAATTGAGAATACAAGGGTGTCACCAGTATCTACATCACTCGCAGTTGGAGTAAATGAATACTCCTGCCCCTGCAACGCAACTGTTGCAGGTGACCCGCTTATTACAGGGATATCATTAACAGGCTGAACTGTTACAGTAAATGTGTCATCAATTGTCTTGCCATTGCTTGTTGCCCTGATTACTATTTCTGTGTTTCCATTCTGATTTTGCAGAAATGCAAGTGTAAGCGTATTCTCCGATATGGTTGCTGTCACAAGGTCAGGGTTACTATTTGAGTTAACTGCCTTTGTTATAAGCCCATCGTCATTATCGACATCTGTAAACACACTGGTCAGATTAATTGTTATATTAGCTGAATCCTCATCCACTGTTACATCGCTTATGGGGTTTGCAATCGCAGGGGCATCATCTAAAGGTGTTACTGAAACTGTAAAACTGTTATTAACCGATCTGCCATTACTTGTCGCCCTGATCACTATTACAGCAGAACCGTGCTGATCTCGTAAAAGGTTGAGGGAAAGGGTGTTACCCGATATAGCAGCATTTACAAGGCCGGGGTTGCTGTTTGAGTTAACCGCTTTTGTTATGAGAGCATCATCATTATCATTATCTGTGAATACACTGGTCAGATTGATTGTCACATTTACCGAGTCTTCGTCAACTGTAACATCACTGATGGGGTTTGCTACTACAGGGGCATCATCAACAGGTGTTACAGTTACTGTAAAGGTGTCATCAACTGTTTTCCCATTACTTGTTACCCTGATAACTATTTCACTGTTACCATATTGATTTGGTAAAAATGAGAGGGTAAGTGTATTACCCGATATGGTTGCATTTACAAGGCCGGGGTTGCTGTTTGAGTTAACCGCCTTTGTTATAAGCGCGTCATCATTATCAATGTCTGTAAAGACGCTCGCCAGATTGATTGTTACATTCACTGAGTCTTCATCTACTGAAATATCGGATATGGGGTTTGCCACAACCGGTGGGTCATCAAAAGGAGTAACAGTGACAGTAAAAGTGTCATCAACTGTTTTACTATTGCTTGTAGCCCTTATAACAATCTCAGCGCTTCCAGACTGTTCCGGCTGAAAAAATAGTGTAAGAATATTACTCGATATAGATGCTGTGACAAGAGATGGGTTGCTGTTTGAGTTAACCGCTTTTGTTATGAGCGTATCGTCATTATCATTGTCTGTGAATACACTGGCAAGATCTACTGTTACATTTGCAGAGTCTTCATCAACTGTAACATCACTGATGGGGTTTGCCACTGTCGGAGCTTTATCAACAATAGGGTTCAGTATTGTACTGCCATCAATGTTGAACCTTAATATTGCTGTATACTGGGTATTTGGATCAGCACCAGGATCTAAGGTTATAGTAGAATAATGATAAAGATACATATCAACATAACCATCAGTATAAAGCGCACCCAGATTTGCCTCACCATAAATACGGTCAGGGCCGTTAAAACCGCCATAGTAACCAGGTGAGTTTGAGGCGGAATTCATTCTTACATCATATGAGTTTACATTATTAGAAAGTCCAACATAAACCGACCCATTACCTGTCAGAGTATATAACACGGCTGCACTATTCCCAAAACCAAGTAAACTTGCAGAGCTAATGCCTGAAATTGTATCTTTTGTAAGTGCAAACCACGACTGTCGTGGACTTGGGGAAGTCCGCGAAGCAAAAAAGGCAAGATTCAAATTATTCCAACTATCTATTGAAGTGAATTGACCAAGATTTACTGTTCCTGCCTGTGCTAGTATAACATTCTGGGCAGAAAAATCTATTTCAGGGACAAGACCCAGGTTTACAAAAACCTCATTATCTGTTTCATTGTATACAACCTGTGTAAGGCTATGAGTAGGAAATGCCATAACCGGTGTAACACTCAACAGTATTAAAAACCATGCAATAATTATATATTTTATTTTATCCATTATTCATTACCCTTTAAATCCCTTAATATCTCTTCAAATTTTTCCACACGGCCTATGCTGCCCTGTGTGTAGTTTATCTTTACATATCCGGTAAAACCGGTTTCTGAAAGCGCCTCCATTTCTTTCATCAGGAGGTTCATTTTTTTTACTCTTGAGATACCCTTTCCGGTTGAACTCTTAATCATTTCCTTTTCCTGCATATCCTTCATTGTTTTCCCTCATTTTTTCAGGAAGAGTTATTTTGTAACCCTTTTCAATTACCGAGAAGCTGCTGCAGACGGTTCTTATAATCTGCCAGGTTTTCATCAGGAAGGCGTATTATCTTTGTGCCTTTTATTGCCACCCACCTGTCATAATGGTTATCTGCATAACCGCTTTCTATATCCTTTTCCAGTTTCTCTATGCGGTATCTGAGCCTTGCTTCTTCCTTTGACATGTTCCCTTTGTACCATGATGGCAAACCATTTTTTGATGTCTCTTCTTCCACTGTAATTATGTTACCCTCATCGCTGTTATCATTATTATTTATGTTTTCAAGGGCTCCCTGTTGTTCTTCTAGTATGTCTTCCCCTTGATATTTGACATCGCCTTCCCAGACTATTGAATTACCTGTTGACATGCTTAAAAAATGATTATTGAGAGCCTGATTATCTTGTGTTACCACTCCATTACTGTTTGTACCTGGCATACCCGGCAGAATTCTGCCTGTTTCAGGCACAGCATGGGATGATGTATTTGTATCTGTGGGATTATTTCTATTTAACCTGGGTACTTCTAAAACTGTGTTAACCGTGTTTGTACCTGATAACACTCTTTTATCAGTATTCTTAATCCATTGAACATTGCCAGGCCTATGCTTTTCCTGATAAACAATTGCGTAGTTCAATCCTTTTAATATAGAACGAATACCGGATTCAAGAGGCCTTTCTGTAAACTCAGCGGTTAAATATTTTCCTTCCGAACCATCGAAAATGTAGATACTAACCCCTGCCTTTTCTGATATCTTTGTGATAACCTCTTGAAAAGGGGCTTGGAATAAATTAACGCTGATTTTTCCATTCGCTATTTCTATGTTTTCAGGCTGTATTGCAGCCTGACACATGGCAGGAGCAAGGTTAACTATCAAACCTAAAACAATAATTTCAATAAGATTCTTTATTTTCATTTTATCTGCCTAATGATTATTTTTCTAAAACAGGTTAAAGGAACTATGTGAAAGTATTGTTAGGAGAATGTAAGGAAAGGATTCTTTTTTTATTAATAAGTTTATAAGCTGAAAGCTCAAAGATAAAAACTCGAAGCAAAAAGCAAAAAACAGAAAGCTTAATCCAGAAATAATTTCTTTCCGGATTGTAATTAATATTTTCATAATTGTCTTCTAATGCAATTTAAACAATACACATCTAATCTATTCATAAATTTATCTATCGGGTACTTTTTTGACCGGAATATTTTTTCTCCTGGAATCGAAAAGCCCTGCAAAACTAAAAAGTTAGGGGATCGGAAAATCCCAAAATACCTTTCACTACAGATATGCAAGAGATTATTTTATATCCTCAGTGATCTCCGTGTACTCCGTGGTGAAATTTATTGGTATTTTAATAACAACGGTCATGGCAAGAATTTTATTAATTAAGCAGGAGATCATAAGATGAAAAAGTTATTATACCCTATTCGTAATACAGGCGCAGGATATTGTTTTCTGTACCTTATCTTATTTACATTTGTGTTCGCAGCATCAGATGCCACAGAAGCAGCAGTAATGGATTTCAGTGATTAT
>CAZXUA010000220.1:4787-6546 GCA_964643755.1 uncultured Desulfatiglans sp.
TATTGTTTCACACCATGAAAGTAATTTTACCAGTTCCAAAGAAATAATAGGCACCTTAAAAAGCACTGTATATAAGAAAGATTCTATTTATACCTATGTTCTTGAGGTGACTCCTTCATGGGAACTTCAATTTGTTTCTGATTTCAATATGGAGCTTGAACCCGGAGAAATGGAAAAAAACGGCGGCTATGGATCATATGGATATAGCTTTTCTCAGGCAAAAAGCGCCTTTGGAGTGAGTGATGGCAGCTCATTATTCAATCTTGACCTTGGGAATGATAATACCCTTGACTGGGATGTAAATGGTAACAGATCATGGCTTCCAGGACAAACTATTACCTTCTTTTATGAAAATTCAGGTTTTCCTGAAATGGGCACCTATAAATTAAAATTCGTCAAGGATGCTAATGCGGACGGATATGTGCCCGGAGCAACTCCGGTTCCTATACCCGGATCAATCATTATGCTCGGGAGTTGTATATTCGGTTTATTAAAAATCAGAAAAATATATCAGAACGGGTTATTTTATTGAGATACTAAATCTATTTGATATCATTCATCTTTTAAGACATCAAATATTCTACCGACTTAAAACAACTTTTTTACCATGAATTATTAAGTTGTCAAAGAGCTTTATCTCACCCATTATTCGGGTTCAGGAGGCATAAATGAAACGAGTCTTAGTCCATCATAATCAATAGGGACTCTCCTGTTTTTCCCATAGGTCTGAAAATCAAAACCTGATTCAGTATTTGTAGCCCAGGCCATAGCAACATTTCCCTCGCCAGTTAAAAACTGAATCTGTTCCCATATCATTTCTCTTACGCGCCTTGACACATCACCTATATAAACACCAGCCCTGATCTCAAGCAGCCATACAGCTAGCCTTCCGCGTAATCTTGGGGGCACGTTTTCATTTACAACAACAAGCATGCTCATTTTATTTACTCCTGTGCCCTGTATCACCAATATTTTCAGGCTCAGGAATAGCCGGAGGCTGTGCATCCTCAGGAGGTAGCGGAGGTTCTATTTCCCCTGCTGCAAGGATTTCTTCTATCCCTGGAATTATCCTGCTTAATAGGCGTGATTCCCTGAATATGTCCCTGCATGCAATTCTTACCTCTCTATCAGGATTGGCAGGATTTTTTGCTGCTATCTTAAATGCTAACGGCACAACTGTTTCAAATTTATAGACGTCGGCTATATCGTAAACAAAAGATAATGGTTTACCACTGTGTAAAAAACCAACAGCAGGGGCATACCCAGCCGCCAGAACCGCCGCTTCGGTAACGCCATAAAGACATGATGTAGCTGCACTCAGGCATTTATTTGCAACATCACCTCTGGACCAGTCCTTTGGGTCATAAAGTCTGCCATACCAATTAACCCCATACTGTTTGGCCATAAGTTCATACAAATTCTTTACCCTGACCCCTTCTATGCCTCTTAACTGTTCAACGCTTCTACGTTCGGGCGGCTTTTCTCCAAAACGCATTTCAAACATTTTACGAACTACCTTAAGCCTGAGATTTTCATCAAGGGCGAGCTTGGCCTGATACAACAATTTATCAGAACGGGCTCCCCCAGGCTGCCCGGAAGAGTATAGCCTTACACCAGCTTCACCCACCCAAATTAAAAGGGTGCCGGTAACAGCAGCGAGTTTTACAGCGGCATGGCTTATTCGGGTGCCGGGTTCAAGCATTAGGCAGGCTACTGAACCAACAGGGATATGCTTCCTTTCGCCATTCACCTCATCAAT
>CAZXUA010000221.1:0-720 GCA_964643755.1 uncultured Desulfatiglans sp.
GCGATAATGAGCGGTGACTGGAGTTCAGACGTGTGCTCTTCCGATCTTCATTACTGTCTGACTTCTTAAGCACATAAAACCCGGGATCCCTCAGGTTGAAGATATAATCTCCGGTCTTCCATTCAAAAAACATATATGTGGCGCCATCAATATCTTTTATCTCATAGATGCTTGCAGTCTTATTCTGTTTATTTATAATCAGCCCTTTAGTCCAGGAAAGTGTTGTATAACCAAGGATTGCGCTATTAAATGAACCGAGCATTTTACCATCCTTAATAAAAACCAGCTCATTTAGATATAAATCACCCTTCCAGCTCTTTTCCACTGGAATAAATTCTTCCGGTTCCTTAACATAATCAACAGCCTTCCATTTCCCTGTTATAAGCGGATCATAAACAAATGGGTAATCGGTTTTATCAATTATCCTTGTGAAAATATATCCTCCTGATGCGGTTGCGACTAAGGCAACAAGGAGTATGAAGGCTGTTACAGGCATTGAAAAAAGTCTCTTTTCCACAGGCTTTTTTCTGTAACCTGACCATACACTGTCGAAAGATAAAGATGAAGAGTGCTGCTGTAATGACTTTTCCATAATATCTTTTATATCTCCATTATAGGGTTTCATAAATATTTCCTCCTTTACCTGATAATATAAAATTATTTTCAGGGAGTTGCCTCCTCAGGGTTTTAAGCGCATTATTCAGCCTTGATTTACAGGTG
>CAZXUA010000221.1:730-6541 GCA_964643755.1 uncultured Desulfatiglans sp.
AGGTTCATGCCATTATAAAAATGCAGAATAATAATTTCCCGGCTTTTAAAATTGAGATTATTTATCAACCTGAATAACTCTTTTTCTTCCTCGTTTTTTAAAATTGTCTGTTCAGTTATATCTGTGCTTCCTGGATCAGGTCTTATACCTATGAATTTAAGCCATCTCTGTTTCCTGATCATATTCCGGGTAATGTTCAGGGTAATCTTGTAAATCCATGGTGTTATTGGTTTAGCAGCGTCATAGAGATGATATTTTCTGAAGACCTGAATCATTGTCTCCTGTGTAATGTCATCAGCCAGCAATTTTGATTTTGTTAGGAATAACGCAATCCTGTAAACATATGCTGATTGTTCATGAAAAAGCTTCTCAGCCACCTCTTTTGATATCTCCTTTTTCAAAATCATACCTCCTTATTTGGATTTTAAATGATATACACTTTAAATTTGAAAAAGGTTCGAAAAATCTATTTCAAAACACAACATATCTTGTGAACAGTTTGACAGTTTATGAGCATTAGTCTATTTAAGATGTTAATATCGGTTTTTAAAAACAGGGTGTTTTAGCCAGGGCACTGTAATCATATACCTTGAAATTGTAAACACCCTTATTGGTAAAGGGAATGGCAGAGATCCTCATTGGAACATCAGGCTACTATTATGATGACTGGAAAGGCGTATTCTACCCTGAAGGCCTTCCAAAAAAGGAATATCTCACCTTTTATGCTCAGAATTTCAGTATCATTGAACTGAACTTCACATACTACAAGCTGCCCGAGGCAAAGCAGATTGCCAGAATGATGGAGACATCTGGCAGCCTCCTCTTTACAGTAAAGGCCTACAAGGGGATAACGCACGAGATTACTGCTGGCTCCATTAAAAATATACTCCCCAGATTTCTTGGGGGCATCTCACCCCTTTATGAAAAAGGACGGCTTGAAACGCTCTTGATCCAGTTCCCTTTGAGTTTTCACTATACGGACAAAAACAGGGTCTACCTGAGGGAATTGCTTGAGGCAGTTTCTCCATTCCTGGTCTGTGTTGAGTTCAGGAATAAAGAGTGGTTAAAAGAATCTGTCTATGATGGGCTGAAAAGATTATCCGCAGGATTTGTCTGTGTTGATGAACCTGACCTGCCAGGGCTCATACCTCCGGTTTCCATTGCAACATCAAAGACTGGCTATATTAGATTTCATGGCAGGAACAAAAAGAACTGGTATGGCACAGACTCAACAGCAAGGTATGATTACCTGTACAGCGAAGAGGAGCTTAATGAATGGATGCCTGCGATCAGAAACATCGCTAAGGATACAGAAAAGCTCTATATATTTTTCAACAATCATGCTAAATCACAGGCGGTAACAAACGCGAGGATGCTTATAAATCTGCTTAAATAAATGGTTAGTTTCAATGAAAATAAATTATAGAATCATAATATCCGTCCTGATATGCATGTCAGCCTCTGCATGTTCTGTAAAAAGAGGTCCGGTTGAGGTAAAAATACCTGCGCCCGAAAAAAGTATCCCTGAAAAGAAAGAGGATTTTTATGTAATAAATGGTGAGCGATATTATCCCATCCCGAGCGCCACTGGTTTTATAGAGACAGGAACAGCCTCATGGTACGGTGATGATTTTCACGGTAAAAGGACCGCTAACGGCGAGGTCTATGATATGCACAAGAAAAATGCGGCCCACACCATACTGCCCTTTAATACATATGTAAAGGTCACCAACCTGAGCAATAAAAAGTATACGATTGTGAGGATCAATGACCGCGGGCCATTTGTTAAGGGGAGGATAATCGATCTCTCATACGCTGCTGCAAAGGAGATCGATATGATAAGCCCTGGCACTGCAAAGGTTGAGGTTATCGCCCTTAATAAAAACCAGATAGACCCAGGAATACGCGAAGGTACATTTACGGTGCAGGTGGGGGCATTTGCAGAACAGATTAATGCGCAAAGACTCGCTGATAAACTAAAGATTCTGTATGATTATGTGAACATAACAGAATATACAGATAAGAATAACAGGAGATTCTACAGGCTTCACGTATCCAGAACATACACACTTGATAATGCCATGGAGAGCAGGAAGAAACTTGAAGAACTCGGGTTTAACGAGGCATTTATTGTGAGGCTTTAACCTGCTGATTAATACTGTCTCTTAATAGACCTGATGTCTTGAATACAACCACCCTCCTCGGCGCAAGAATAAGGTCTTCCGAGGTCTGGGGATTCCGGCCCCTTCTCTGAGCCTTGCTCTTTACAGAAAGCTTTCCAAACCCGCTTATAAGCACATCCTCTCCACCGGCCAGGGATGCTTTTATCATTTCAAAGATCTTTTCCACTACGGAACGCGATTTTGTTTTACTCAAACCGACATTGTCATATATGTCACAGATGATTTGCTCTTTTGTTAAGGCCATAAATTACCCTCCAGTAAATCATAAACAAAAAAATGATTACATCCCTTTACTAAAACCAAATTTCTGTTTCAGCTTTTCATTTACAATGGGAGGCACAAGCCCTTTGATATCACCGCCACACCGGGCTGCCTCCTTTATGATGGTTGAACTTATATAAAACCACTTGTAGTCTGTCATGAGGAAGACAGACTGTATATCCCTGTTGAGTTTCCTGTTCATCAGGGCCATCTGGAATTCATATTCAAAATCAGACAGAGCCCTTAAGCCCCTTACCACGATGTTTGCATTTTTTTTAACGGCATAATCTACAAGAAGCCCGTTAAATGAATCTATCTCGATATTTGCCTCATCGCTGAATATCTCTTTAAGCATGGAGATCCTCTCCTCAAGGGTAAAGAGCGGGATCTTATGCGGATTGATAAGGATGGCCACCACAAGTTTATCAAATATCTTTAGCGCCCTTTTTATTATGCTTATATGACCATTTGTAAGGGGATCAAAGGTCCCAGGATAGATCGCCACTTTCTCATTCATTATATCTGCCTTTCATATATATCTATTTTTGTTTCGCCATATATCCTGGTTTTACTCAGAATAAATTCCCCTGCATTCAGGGGCAGTACTTTATCTCTTTTTGACTCTGTTACGATTATGCCATTATCAGACATAACCCCTCTTTTTACTATTGCCTCCAGCAACCCGGGGATCAGCTCCCTGCCATAGGGCGGGTCAATAAAGGCAAGGTCAATAACCCCTTTTTTTAACTTCTCATGAGGGGGGATACTATTCTTTATATCTCCCTTTACAACAAATCCCCTGTTACTGAGACCGCACAATTCAAGATTTTTCCTGATAAGCTCAACTGACCTCGTCGAGTTATCAAAGAAGATGACCCACTCAGCCCCCCTGCTCAGGGCCTCTATGCCCATGATCCCTGTACCGGCAAAGAGATCCATTACATGAAGGCCATCTATATCATTACCGATGATATTAAAAACCGCCTGCCTCACCTTGCTTGATGTGGGGCGGATATCCATACCGCTTAAAGTGCCAAGCACCCGCCCGTTTAATTCTCCCCCTGTTATTCTCATCAGGTTTTATCCGGCATATGATACAATTAATTCAGACATCTCAGGGTTGTTAAATCTTGTTTTTCAGCATGGTCTTTATTCATCATGCATGATTACAGTAAAAGAATATTAATAATTATTTTTTTATGGAGATTTCATAATATTTTTTTAATATATTTGTCAACGTGTTATGACTGCTGCAAAACAAAGCAATAACAATGTCATATTAATATCAGGATTTATCTTATTTTCACCCCGGTTCAAAAAAATCAGCCAGGCATCCTGATATCAGGGGCAGCAATATAGTCAGGCACAACGTCGGTAAGGTTATCAAAGTCATTATTTCTGTAGCGCATAAGCGCAAGCAACCCAACCGAAGAGGCCCTCAGATTCCAGTGAACCTCCCCTGCAATGATTATCATGCTGTTACCCGACTCCATAACCCTCCCCTTCTGTTTTATATAATCATTGCCCACTACAACGGTCGGTTCATTTATCATGGGGCCTATCTCGGATATCCTTTTACCCTCTATTTCAGAGGTCATTACAAGGCCATCGCCATCCTTCCTGAAAATGGCATAAAATACCTCATCCCTTCTGGATGCGATCATGGCGCATACAGGCATATCAATGAATGAAAGAGGAGAGGCAATGGCCTCAAGGCTTGAGACAGCTATAAGAGGTATACCCCTGCTGTATGCGATACCCTTTGCGGCAGAGAGCCCGACCCGTAACCCTGTAAAGCTCCCCGGCCCCTTTGCTGCTGCCACCGCCTTGATGCCGGATATATCATATCCTGTTGATGATAGGAGCATATCTATGGCAGGTATAAAACCGGTAAATGTGTTATTTTCTGGGATCACCATGTATTCGGCTGCAATAATGCCATCAGGCGTTATAAGTGCGATACTGTACTGTGCTGTAGAACTGTTAATTGCGAGTATCATTTTTTACTTGGTAAATAGTCTTAAAATATCATTATAAAAAACCACTGCCATCAGGATGAGCAGGATAGAAAAGCCTATCTTCTGGGCAAACTCGCGTCTGTCAATGCTTACTGGTTTTCTTATTACAAGCTCCACAAGAAGGAACAGAATCACCCCGCCGTCAAGGACAGGGATAGGAAAGAGGTTCAGTATACCCAGGCTTATGCTTATAATAGCCATAAACTCCAGCGCGTAATCCAGACCCTTTTGAACAACAATACCGGCCATCTGGCCTATCATTATCGGCCCGCCAACTGTCTTTATGGATAACTTTCCCTGAAAGAGTTTTACTACTACAAGACAGGTCTCTTTAATTGCACTGTATGTAATGGAGATTGCCCTTTTAAAAGCCTCCCCAATGCCTAATTGGGTATAAACAACCTTACCAGCATTGACGACCCCGATCAGCACGCTCTTTATATCCTCACCAGCCTCATTTTTAATAACAGACTCTTCAGGGATTACCGTGAAAGATAACAGTTCACTGCCCCTTGCCACTGTTATTTTAACAGGGAGACCAGCCCTGTTTTCAATTATCTTCCTTATGTCGGCCCAGTTTACTATCTCTTTATTATCAACGCTCTTAACAATATCACCCTTAATAAGTCCTGCCTTTTCTGCCGGAGACCCTTCATTTACAAGGCCTATCTCAGGTGTGAAGACCGGTTCAGGTGTAAGCAGGGGGGCTCCGAATATGGAATAGAGGCAAAAGAAGAGAAAAAAGGCGAGCAGCAGATTGAAAACAGGCCCTGCCGCCACAATGGCTATCCGCTTTAGAGGATGCTGATTATTAAAGGCGCGTGCAACATCCTTTTCATTAACAGGAGGCGCATCCTCTGTAAAGTCATCCTCCCCAAGCATCTTAACAAAACCGCCAAGGGGGATGTACCTTAGAGAATACTCTGTCTCCCCATACACCCTTGAGACTATTTTAGGGCCAAAACCTAAAGCGAATTTAAGCACCTTGACATTAAAGGATTTGGCGGCAAGAAAATGGCCCAGCTCATGAAAAAATATCATTATCCCAAGCACTATTATTGTAGGAATAATATTTATATAAAATATCTTTCCTGAATTCTGTAAAATATTTATCAATTTATCCATTTATTACTCATCTTTTAAGTCTGTTTTCCCTGTACAATCAATAATGCCTATAGCATAAGTGTTTAAACACTATTTTTCAAGCCTTCTGATCATCTCTAGAGCCTGTGCCCTTGCCCACCTATCTGCCTCCAGGACGGTTTCAATCGTATTGACCGGTTTTGTGCTGTGTGCATACATTGTCATCTCGATTACCTGCGGTATAGCCAGGAATGCTATCTCATCCT
>CAZXUA010000222.1:0-6518 GCA_964643755.1 uncultured Desulfatiglans sp.
TTTCATTTTTATTAACTTTTTCCCCTGCAATTCCCTAACCGGAATTTACTGAGTTGCATACTTATTTTTACACTTAACGTAGTAATAATTATTCCACACACGCTAAATCTTTATTAATTTCATCCAGAAAATCGCTTATTTTCATATGTTCATATTTCATAACTAGAGGATCACTTTTTTTAATTATAGAAGGAATAATAGAATTTGAATCATAATCCAGTTCATAGATGCTTTGAGCTCCAACAGAAAGATCATAATATTCATCATCCGCGTTATTCTTTTTTAAAAAAAACGCATAATATTTATCCACAGATATAAATCTTGTATCAACAGGAATTTTCACTAAACTTACTCCATCCAAATATGTCCAGCTTCCACCTTTTATCCTAATTTCCACGACATTGCCAGTGTCAATATCTCCCTTTATATTTTGAGTAACCAATAATTTATATATTGTATAAAGTTCTCCATCATCATCTATATAGGTTTCAAAATAAGGATTATTTACTTGGCCGATAATGATTTCATCGCTATATCTGCTTAAGGTGCATAAATTCGGGATAATTGTCCCCTCATTTAATAAAAAGCCTATGCCAGCGATCCCCCCACCCTTTTTTTCTATGATTTGCTTAGCCTGTTTATATAATTCTCCTTTAGGCAACATTTTCTGATATGTTTCACCACCAGGATTTATTTTGCCACTTATTTCTTTAAGTGGGTTTTCTTGAGATGCTGCAAATACTAAGCAATATGTTGATAATAAGATTATGATAAATATAGGTATTATGTTATTTAATCTATTTTTCCAAATCATTTCATCGCCCCCCTTAAATTAAATATTTAAATACATTTACAGCCTAGTATACGAAAACATTCTTCTATAGACATGGTTCCACATCTTGTTTCTAAAATATAAAACCCTACAGCGCACAATTTACCATTTTCATCATATGTTTTATAATCTTGTCGTTTTTGAGCGCAACCCTCGGCCTGATCTGGGCAAAGCGTGCAATAAAAAAGTTGAACCCAATAAGGCTCCCCTTGATTAACAGTATTATTACATAATCCGATAGCTATTTTAAGAGGAACAATAAAAATCAGAAATACAAAAATTAAAAAAACAGAATAAATGTTTTTTCCCTTTTCTCATAATAATTCTGCTCCTTTTTTGTAATAATGAATGAATGAACATTAACCCTAAATTCGCCCTAACAATAGATCTTCTAACAGACACTGTTTGCAATTATTAATAAGATTCAAGTGCAAATTATTTGCCATAGGCGTGAACTTATATAACAGTTGCGCTAGACTATAGTAACAGCAAGGGTTTTAGGGATTAATAAATTAATGTGGTAGCTAAAAAAAGAAAACAGAGTAAAATGTAAAAATGAAAAATGCATATTTTATTGGGCGCCATGCACATGAAAATGTGCATTTATCAAAAATGGGATTCACTTTTGTTTCTATCATGCTCGCTGGGGGCGGAAATGATAAATAATTCTTTATTCTGCCCTCAATGCCTCTATTGGGTCGAGCATTGATGCATGCCTTGCAGGCAATACCCCGGCCATAAGGCCTATAAGAACTGCGGTAAGCTCTGAGAGCAGCACATATGTCCAGGGGGTATGCGTATGTATAGCGGGGATAAAAATATTTAAAAGCACTGCACCTGTTGTGCCCACAACAAGGCCCGCAAGCCCCCCAAGGCCGGAAAGCACAACCGCCTCTCCAAGAAACAGCGCAAGTATCTGCCACCTGCCAGCCCCTATCGCCCTTAAAAGCCCTATCTCAACTGTTCTTTCATTTACCGCAATGGTCATAATGGTAAGGATGCCGATCCCTCCAACAACAAGGGATATCCCACCAAGTGCGCCCACGGCGATTGTGAGGATATTCAGGATTGAACCAAGCACATCCATCATCTGATCCTGCGTTGTTATTGTGAAATCCTCTGAACCGTGTCTTGATATCAGCAGTTTTTTGATATCTTTTACTATTGCCTCTGAATTACTGCCCTCCCTGTATAGAAGGTCAATCTCCATAAGGCCTTCCCTGTTGAACATGGATAAGGCCCTGCGCGTGGGGATATATACCGCATCATCAAGGTCGAACCCAAGCATCTGCCCCTTTGGTTCCATTACACCTGAGACAATATAACGCTCGCCCCCGATCCTTACCTTTTTACCCAAAGGGTTTACATCCCCAAACAGCTCCTTTCTTACCTTGCCTCCAAGGGCGACAAACGCCCTGGGCGTCCTGGGATCATCCTCCGGAAGGAACCTCCCGACAGCAACCCCTATTCGCCAGACATCAGGCACCTTTGGTCCGACACCAAAAAGATTTACATGCCTGATCCTGCTTTCATACTCAACAGGGGCATTACCCTGGATAAAGGGGATTACACCTTCAACCTTTGGAATACTTTGAAGGGCAAGGGCATCTTCCATTGTAAGGGGACGAACATTGTTGATTATGGCGCCTGCCATGCCCATTGTCTCAGTCTTGCCAGGGTTGATTGCAATTATATTTGTTCCGAACTGGGTAAATTCGGCCATGACAAACCTGTGCAGCCCCTCACCAAGGGAAGTAAGAAGCACTACTGAGGCAATACCCACTGCAATACCCATAGCGGTTAGAAGGCTCCTCATCCGCTGATCCCTGAGCGCACCAAATGAAAGCCTTATTGAATCCTTAATCAGCAATGATCCCTCCTCAACCCTGCGCCGTACACCTTAAACCTCAAACCTCAAACCTCAAACCTAAGACCGAATACCGAACACCGTAAACCCGTCTATCTTCTTGATAAGGCCTCAACCGGATCAAGCCTGGATGCGCGTCTTGCAGGCATAACGCCAAATACAATTCCTGCTGCAAGGGCGATCCCGACAGCAGCAGAAAACCCCCACAGGGGCACGGTTACCGGAAATGCCGGAACCATACGCCCGAATACGTATATGATAACAAATGAGATAATCACCCCTGCCACTGCCCCTGTTAAAGAGAGGAGCCCTGATTCCACAAGAAAAAGATAGAGTATCTGCCTGTTTTTTGCGCCGATTGATTTAAGGAGCCCGATCTCTGATCTCCTCTGTGAAACGGCTATCAGCATCACATTCATTATGAGTATGCCCGCAACAAGAAGGCTTATGGCCGCCACACCTGCGATGCTCAGTGTAAGAGCGGTGAGAACCCTGTCAAAGGTGGAAAGGAGCGCATCCTGCGTGATGATGGTAATATCATCCTCATTATCATGTCTTTCGCGGATGATCCTGATGATGCTCTCCTTTGCCTTATCTATGGATTCATTCCCGCTCGCCTGGACCATGACCCTGAAAAGGGCGGATGTATTAAAAAGGGCCTGGGCAGATGCTACAAGAATGATTGCCACATCACCCATGTCCATGCCCAGAGACTGCCCCTTTTTAGCAAGCACACCTATTACCCTGAATCTTCTGTCACCGATGCGCACCCATTCTCCTAAAGGTGTGATATTGCCAAAAAGCTCCTTTTTAAGTTTATATCCGAGTACACATACGGCAGCCCCTTTAGAAGGATCGCCTTTAGGCAGAAATTCCCCCTGTGCTGTTGAGAGCTGTCTCACCTCAAAGATATTTGGGGTAGAGCCCAGGATAATGACCTCCCTGTTTTTTTCTTTATAGGCCACAGGCGCTGAACCGACTGTTATGGGCGCAACATATTTGATATGCGAACTCTTTGTAAGGGCAATGGCATCCTCAAGGGTGAGGTCTCTCGGGTTCTGGCCCAATAGCGGTGGCGGTCCGCCTGTTGTCTCTGACCTGCCCGGCAGTATGATCAGTAGATTTGTGCCCAGTGATGAGAATTCCCTAGTCACATATCTCTTTGCCCCTTCGCCTAATGAGGTAAAGATGATCACAGAGGCCACGCCTATTGCCATGGCGAGGAGCATAAGAAGTGTTCTTGTCCTGTGACCGGATGAGGCCCTGAAACAGAATATGAATATATCCAGTATCCTCATTTTACACTGAACCTGTATCCTCTGATACCCTTCCGTCTGTCATATGGATCCTTCTGCCTGCACGTTGTGAGAGAGCAGGGTCATGGGTAACCATAAGTAGGGTAATCCCATTTTTGTTAAGGACCTCCAATATATTAATCACCTCTGTGCCGGAATTGCGGTCAAGGTTTCCGGTAGGTTCATCCGCGAGAATAACACCAGGTTCCATGATGATTGCCCTTGCGATAGCCACCCTCTGACGTTGTCCGCCTGAAAGCTGGTCAGGCCTGTGGGTAGACCTGTTTGAAAGCTCCATATTTGAAAGGGCCTTTGTAACCCGCTCCTTTCTTTCTCCCGGATCAACCCCCGCAAGGATAAGTGGGAGTTCAACATTCTCATATGCCGTGAGTCTCGGCACCAGATGAAAGAACTGGAAAACAAAACCTATCCGGTGCCTTCTTATGGATGCCTGTCTGTCATCATCAAGCGCGGTCGTATTTACATTATCCAGATAGTATGTACCCCTGTCTGGCCGGTCAAGAAGCCCGATAATATTGAGCATGGTGGATTTGCCGGACCCTGACGGGCCCATGATGGCAACATATTCCCCTTCGCCGATATCAATGGTCACCCGGTCAAGGGCATGCACATCTTCTTCTCCTACCCTGAACACCCTGTCTATTCCCTGTAACCGGATCATTCTTCCTCTTCACTGATCTCAGCAGTTGCGCCGTCTTCAACACCCGCGATATCCACATTAAGAACTATATTCTCCCCTTCATTTAAACCGGCGATTATCTCTGTATAGGCCCAGTTTGAAAGGCCCTTTTCAATAATCTTTTCTCTTATTACCCCTTCCTCCTGATCAAACAGAAATACCCTTTTCCCGTCAAGTATGGCCTCAGTGGGTATCCTCAGGGTGTTTGTCCTTGAATCAAGGATTATCTCAACATCTGCGCTGTACCCTGCAAGCATTTCATTAATGACATCTGCATCTTTAAACCTGACATCTACATCAACTGTCCTTGCCTGTTTTTCCCTGTCCATTACATATGGGGCGATCCTTGTTACAACACCCGGAAACGACCTTTCCCTGAATGCATCAAGCGAAATCCTTGCCTCAAGCCCCTGTTTCACCTTCGGGGCATCAACCTCATCTATGGGGGCTGTTACATAAAAACATGAGTCATCTATCAGGTCAACCGCAGGTGGCGTAGGAATACCCGGAGGCGACGGGGTAAGATATTCATTTAACTCACCTGTCACCTCGGCTATTATGCCATTAAAGGGCGCATAAAGGCGTGTTCTTTCAAGATTGGCCTCCACCACCTTTATCCCTGATTCGCTCATAAGGGCGGATGCCTTTGCGGCCTCACAATCTGCCTTTAATGCCTTTGCCTGTGTTACAGCCCTGTCTGTCTGCTCTTCTGATGTGGCCCCTATCTTTTTAAGTTCCTTTATCCTGTTTGCCTCCCTTTCGGACACATCAGCCTGCAGGCATGCGGCAGTTGCCCTCGATTTTGCTGCACTTACCTCATTTTTTGTGTGATTAAGTTCGGCAATCAGGTCTTTATTCCAGAGTTCAATAAGGAGATCACCCTTTTTAACCCTTTGCCCCTCTTTTACCGGAAGAATGGATATTTGACCTCCCATGCTGGGAGAGAGTTTTGTGCGCCTGCATGCGCTTATGGTGCCGGCCCTTGTGTTTGCAACTGTGTTTTCAACAGCCCCTTTATCAACCTTAACGAGCCTGACCTTTATTGGTTCAGGCAATGAGTAATAGTATATTGCATATCCGATTCCTGAAAGGATGATAACAACCAACAGCCAACGTATGATACGCCCCATTATAGCCTCCCGGAAAACCTGCTGGAGAAGTAAGTTTAAATTCGACTTGTAATTGATTAGACCTCTGAAATCTATAATAGCCCATCCGCTATGTCAAGGAAGGTAAAGCAGTTTTTACTTGTGAAAATTCCCTGTTTTTATTATCCTTCGATCTTCTTTACACCGGAGGAAAAATAATGGCCCGTATCTTTGGCCCGGTCCCGTCAAGGAGACTTGGGCTTTCATTAGGCATTGATCTTGTTCCATGCAAGACATGCAGTTACAACTGCATCTACTGCGAGGTAGGCAGGACCACTGACCTTATTGCAGAGCCATCCTCCTTTTTCAATATAGCGGAAACAGTTAAAGAGCTTGAGGATGTGATATCAAAGAGCCCGCCTGATGTGATAACCCTTGCGGGCTCAGGTGAGCCGACACTTAACCTTGATATAGGTCTCCTGATTTCTGAGATAAAAAGGATTACAAAAATACCCCTGACACTCCTCACAAACGGCTCGCTTCTCTTTAAAGAGGAGGTAAGGGAAAGATGCATGGGTGTCGATATCATTCTGCCGACGCTCTCTTCGGTTTATAAAAAGACTCATGATATGATCCACAGGCCCCACCCCGGCCTTGATCTTGACAGGATCATACAGGGTCTGAAAGAGAAGATCGGAAGAGCGTCGTGTAGGGAAAGAGTGTAGGATAGGGTGGT
>CAZXUA010000223.1:0-888 GCA_964643755.1 uncultured Desulfatiglans sp.
AGATAATGAGCGGTGACTGGAGTTCAGACGTGTGCTCTTCCGATCTCCCTGCACATAAAAGGTGCCCGCATATACATCAACAGCCTTGTCTGTGTATTCAAATTTTTTCTTTTCAGGCGCAGGAAACTCTATCTTCTCTACTGATATCCCATCTGCGCTACTGAATGCAAGGACGGTTGGTATCAGATAATCCTCTTTTATTTGTCCATGAATGTACCACCCCCTGGCAACAGTCAGTTTGAGGAGAAGAGGGAATGATTTTGCCAGTTCATATCTGTCAGTTGAGTGTATAACCTCGACAGACACTGTGGGGGTTTTTGCTTCTACTGTAAAAGATAGTAAGAGATATATTAAGAGTATAATAAAGTTATTTTTCATGGAAAGTTATATGCCCCAGTTAACTATTTCTATTATATCTTCAGGGTAAAGCTCAGGTATCTGAATATCTTTTTCTCCACCTCTCTGCACATCCTGAAGTTATCTTCTATCCTTTTCGCCGGTGAAATTATTTTATCGTATCCAAAAAAAAATTCTCAGGAGCGGCTGAGGTATCCCTTTACAAGCTCAAGCATCTCGCTTGTCTTAAAGGGCTTGGCAAGGGTCGGGTACCTGTATTTTACAATATCCTCGTCCAGCTCCTCCCTCAGCCTTCTTATGCCGAAAAAACCGCTTATATATATGACCTTGATATCCGGTGTGATCTCACGAATCTTGCTCACAAGCTCAATGCCGCTCATCTTTGGCATCACCACATCAGTAAACACCAGGTCGGGCATAAACTGTTTGTACATCTCAAAGCCGTTTACGCCGTCTACTGCAACCCTTACCTCATAACCCTCCATCCTGAAGATATCCTTGAATATCTCCTGGAGACCAAACTCATCTTCA
>CAZXUA010000223.1:898-6510 GCA_964643755.1 uncultured Desulfatiglans sp.
CAAGGCTAAAGACGCGACGCCGCTGCTGCTCCGCATCTTCAACCACAAGGATCTTTTTCCTGTGATTTTCATTGCTGTTTGGCTTAATGTTATCAAAAAGGCCTATGATTTCGCTATCCTCCATCTGGCCGATAAGTATGCTGAGCCGGTTCAGGCTCTGCTGTGTCTTTACCGCCATATGGAGGTTTTCAGGATTAAGGTCAGGATGATATACCTTGCTTAAAAGGCGATGGCTTGACCTGATATATGAGACAACAGCCCTTTCGCCAAGCTCATTAAATATCTCCCTGGCCTTGTCATATAGATCAAGAAAGACGAGTTCTTTTTTGAGTTCTGTAAGATGGTCTGTCAATATTGGCCCCTCACTAAGTATTTTCCATCCAGAAAGATAAAAATTCTGGATGTGGCTTTCAGCAGTCAGCGATCAGCTGTCAGCTTGCATCTAAAAACGACAGTTCTTGGATGCATACCAAGTAAAATTTAAAATCGGGGCATTTTGGCATAAGAAAAAGGATATTGCAATATCCTTTGGAAGGCATGGCTAGGAATTGATCCTTGACAGGCAATACCCTTTTACCTATCCTGTCTTTGAGATATAAATTCCATAATTTAAAAGGATGTATTATTTAACTATATGAATATATTATATTTTCTGTACAGGGTTATAACCACTGCCATTTTTGTGATTTTTATTATCCCGTTTCTGCTTTTTGTTCTCTTTTCAGGAAAGTACAGGAGGCATCTCCGGGAGCGGTTTGGATTTATACCTGGAGGTTCTCTTGCCCCGCTTAATGGCAAACCCAAAATATGGGTTCATGCAGTGTCGCTTGGCGAGATAAGGGTGGCAAACTCTATTATTTCTTCCCTTAAAAGGCTGATGCCCGGTGCTTCTATTATCCTATCCACCAGCACTGAACATGGAAGGGCGCTTGCGCTGGAGCTGCTCGGCAGGGATGCGCCTGTTATATATTCACCTATTGATTTTTTCCCGCTGGTAAAAAATAGCCTTAACAGGATAAAGCCTGATATCCTCATATTCCTTGAGACAGAGATATGGCCCTCATGGATAATAGAGGCCAAAAATCGTAATGTCAGATTAGCTATGTTAAACGGGAGGATCTCTGTCAGGTCAATAAGGGGTTACAGAAAGGTAATGCCCTTTTTCAGGATGGTCTTGTCCAGATTTGACCTCCTGAGCATGATAAGCGAAGGGGACAAAAACCGGATCATTGAGATGGGGGCAAGGGCTGAGACTGTTACAGTGAACGGGAACGCCAAATATGACATGCTGATCCGCGGGACGAAAGACGGGATGAATGAGCGTATCCGCACTATCCTGCATATACCAGCCGATGCCCCGGTAATTGTTGCAGGCAGCATAAGAACAGGCGAAGAGGGGATCATACTTGATGCCTATGAAAAGATAACAGCATCTTTCCAGAATGCAGTGCTTATTATTGCGCCAAGGCATCTTGAAAGGATCAAGGAACTGACAGAGCTTATCAGGATGAAGGGGTTGAAATGCCATTTGAGGAGTGAGCTAATTGCACCGGGTGGCGCAAGAAGCGGGGGCATCATAATTGTAGACTGTTTTGGCGAGCTGTTTAATATCTACAGCGCGGGCACAATTGCCTTTTGCGGGGCAAGCCTTGTACCCCTTGGGGGGCAGAATCCCCTTGAACCGGCTGCCTGGGGCACCCCTGTGTTTCACGGGCCATACATGGAGGATTTTAACGATGCCATGGATCTCCTTAAAAAACATGATGCTGATATAGAGGTGCTGGGGGCATCTGATCTTGCGGAAAAGGTCATCTACTATCTGAATAACCCGGAGATGCTGGCGGAAAAGGGGAGGGCAGCCAAAGAGGCGCTTATGGAAAGCTCCAATGTTGCAGAGACACAGGCATCCCTTATAAAGGGGCTTATTGAAAATGGCTGATAAAAAAATATTTTGGTTAGCTATTGACTAATTTGATTAATGTAAGTAGATTGCCCCAAGTTTTCTTAAAAGCCTTAAAAAAACCATATATTATTAATTTTATTGAAAGGGACATTTTGAGCAGAACAGACTTAATAGAACTGGAAGGCCTTGTAACCCGCGTAATGGGGCGAGGCACAATGGAAATTCAATGTGATAACAATGTTGTAGTACACGGCGTGCTTTCCGGTCGAATGAAAAAAAACAGAATCAAGGTTATTCAGGGAGACAGGGTAAAAGTCAGTGTTTCACCATATGATACATCACATGGTCTTGTAACCTATCGTTTTAAGTAAATCCCATAATCCTAATGCAGACCTGCGCGATCTCCGGGGCAGCAATCTCCTTTACCTGTGATATTTGCGTTCCCAGGCGTTTTATCAGCCTGTTATTTTATATTGATTTACCTGAAGTATAAATATAGGTGATACCTTTGAGAATTACACTTATTAAATATATTTCAAAGGAAATCTGGTCAATATTCCTGACCTGCATGGTGGTTTTCATCTTTATCACCATGACCTCCGAATTAATAAAGTTGACAGAGTATATGGTCAACATGGGAATAGGTCTTAAAGACATTTTTAAACTTATCATTTGCCTTCTGCCAAAAATGATTCTCTTTACCATGCCGGTTGCATGCCTCATGGCGGTGCTCCTTTCCTTTATCAGGATGGGGAGCGATAACGAGATAATAGCCCTCCATTCTTCAGGAATAAGCCTTTATCAGATGATGCCTCCTGTGGTGTTATTCTGTTTTATCTCGCTTATATTTTCATTTTTATTAACCATGTTCTGGAGCCCATATGGCGCCAGGACAGAAAAGAGCTTTCTTGCGATCATGGAATCAAGGGCAGACTCCATAATAAAGGAAAAGATAAAGGAGAGGGTTTTTAATACGGATCTGAACAATGATGTTATGCTCTATGTGAACAGCTATTCTCCGGATGGTATTATGGAGGATCTCTTTATTGTGGATAAAAGAGACGATAAAGAGATGACCTTAGTGGCAAAAAAGGGGAGGTTTTTGTCGGATCAAGATGGCGTCAGGTTGCAACTGTTTAACGGTTCCATATTCACTGATGACAGAGGGGGTAAATCCCAGGTGACCGGGTTCAAGGTGATCGCCTATAAGCCTGAGATGGATGATATGTCCCACAACAGGTCAGGGCATGATCTGGAGCCTGAAGAGATGTATCCCGGTGATCTGATTGACTTTATCAGGGTACAGGATAAAGAGGGTAAAGATAAGATTATGGCAAGCCTTACATTTTATGAGATGTTTTCCATCCCTTTTGCAGTCTTTCTCATTGGCATTGCCGGCGCCCCGCTGGGCGCGCAGATCAGGGCGCAGGGGAGGACAAAGGGCATTATTATCAGCCTGATATTGTTCCTCAGTTATTATGTAATCCTCATGTCAGTGAGGTATATGTGTGAAAGCGGTTCAGTTAATCCGGCTTTTGCTGTCTGGCTTCCTGTTATATTCCTGCTCATGATATCTATCTTTCTCCTTATGGCCTCTTCGGGAAGGTTGTTTTACAGTGTTCTTAACCGGTTTGTTTACAGCCGTATTAATCCTAGATGATACAGGTGGTGGGTATGGGTGAGCATAGTCAAAAAGAACAGAGGGTGCACGAAAGATTTCGTGTAAAGGAGGGTGTCTTTGCGGTTATCAGGAAAGACAATGAGGCAAAACTTACTGTGGGGCAGATCATAGATATCAGCCAGGGGGGCATGAGCTTCAAATATCTGGCCAACAGCGAACCGATTGATGGGGTTCATAAACTGGACATCTACTCTTCAGGGAATGGCGCACAGATTAAGGATATACCGTTCAGGGTTATAACCGATTTCAGGATTGATAGCCCCTTTCCCTTCAGCACCGTTTATATGAGAAGGGGAGGGCTCCAATTCCAGAATATGTCAGATGATCATCTGAGCAGGTTTTTTGAATTTATCGGGAAATTTGCTGATATTGAAACGCTGAATTAGTGTGCATAAGGAAAGAGATAATTTCTGGCTGTATTTTTTCAATTATGCCCCTGGCGAATAGAAGGCAAGCTAAGGTTAACATGCATGACTGAATCGTGATAACAAGGCGCAAAAACCCTGAAAAACATTTTGCCTGTTTCATGGTTTTAGTGGTAATACAAGTCAATAAGCCTGACCTTAAAATACCAAAAGCCATAATGTTGACTTTTAATTATGCTATTTAGGAATTTTGGCAACATTGCCAAAATTCCTAAATAGGTTTGAAATAAAAAATATTTTCATACTGACTCAGCTATTTGGGGATCATACCGGTATTGGCATTTTCCCCAAATATGAAAAAAGATACTGTTATTAGGCAATCATTACGGGATAGAAAAGCAACGTTGCATTGCTGGTAAGCATTCCAAAAATTTTATTATTATGCCCTTAATTTATAACTCTGGAGCAGATATGCTTATTGGAAATTATACCTTTTCCTGCATCTTCACTGAGCGGGCTGTTTTACCGCCCTACAAGGGGTCAACCTTTCGTGGGGTGTTCGGACGCGCCCTCAAAAAAACAGTCTGCGCCCTCAAGTTAAAAGAGTGCAGCGAATGCCTGCTAAAAAGCAAATGCCTGTACGCCCTTGTCTTTGAAACAAAGGAGGCAGTTGATCTGCCTGAGGAGTCACGGGTTTCAAGCCCGCCGCACCCCTTTGTGATAGAACCCCCTGATGATGTAAGAACCCTGTTTGTAAAAGGCGAATCCTTCAATTTTAACCTTATTCTGTTTGGTGAAGTAAATAACAGCCTGCCCTATTTTATCTATGCCCTTGACCGGATGGGCTTAACCGGCATAGGCAAAAATATAAACGGAAACCGGGGTAAGTTCATACTGGACAGGGTGACATCTAATGATGTTTTGGTCTATAGCGCAACCGATCAGAAGATAAGAAACGAAAACTCCTTTCAGGATATCATGTTGCCAGATCAATTAAAGGAGTACCCCAAAAACCTCCGCTTAAAGGTCAACATGATCACACCGTTAAGACTAAAGTTTGAAAACAGCCTCAATGCAGATCTGCCCTTTCATGTGCTTATAAGGGCAATATTAAGGAGAATATCCACACTTTATGGCATGTACGATGGTGGAGAACCGGAACTTGATTATAAAGGGCTAGTAAGAAGGGCAGAGGGTGTAAATAGTGTTATTCATAATCTTAAATGGTATGACTGGAGGCGTTATTCATTCAGGCAGGATAAGGAAATGCTCATGGGCGGCATAACAGGGGATATAACCTATGAAGGAGACCTGGGGGAGTTTATCCCCCTCATAGAGCTCTGCAAAGGTTTTCATATAGGTAAACAGACTTCATTCGGGCTGGGGAAATATGAAATGGAGATAATAGAGTGAAAAACATAATCCTTGCAGTAACAGGGTTAAGCCCACAGGTTATTACAGAAACCCTCTATGCCCTTCACCAGGAGGGCCGCAGGGTGGATGCAATCCATATCATTACTACAAGAGAGGGAAAAGACAGGATATACTCAAACCTGCTTTCAGGTGAAAAGGGGCACTATTACAAATATTTAAAGGAATATAATATATATCCTGGTTCCATAGACTTTTCACATGGAAACATACACGTTATAACAGATCAATA
>CAZXUA010000224.1:0-6507 GCA_964643755.1 uncultured Desulfatiglans sp.
CGAGATGGAATCTCGTGACTGGAGTTCAGACGTGTGCTCTTCCGATCTTGGATAGCAGGTCAGGCAGATAACCAGCTCAGGGTTACAGACATGGCCAAAAGGCTGAGGGTGCCCCTTGTATGGATAGTAAACTGCAGCGGTGTAAAGCTTCCTGAACAGGAAGAGGTTTATGCAAACAGGAGAGGCAACGGCACAACATTCTTCAGGCACGCTGAACTGGCAAAACTCGGCATCCCAATAATTGCCGGCATATATGGTACAAACCCAGCTGGCGGCGGTTATCAGGGCATAAGCCCGACAGTTATTATTGCACACAAGGATGCAAACATGGCTGTAGGCGGCGGCGGTATTGTCGGCGGTATGAGCCCCAAGGGCCATTTTGACCTTGAAGGCGCAGAGGCGCTCATAGAGGCAACAAGGCACTTCAAGGAGGTACCACCTGGAAGCGTCAAGATACATCATGATGTAACAGGCTTCTTCAAAGAGGTGCATGACACAGAAAAGGGCGTGCTTGACTCGCTCAAGAGGCACATGGATATGATGCCTGCCTATGACCCGGAGTTTTTCAGGGTAGCAGAGCCCAAAGAGCCCAAATTCAGCACCGAAGAGCTTAACAGCATTGTGGCGTTCAACCAGAAACGCAGCTATAACTTTGAAGAGATGCTGGCAAGACTGACTGACAACAGCGAACACATGGAGTTCAGGCCAGGGTATGGCCCTGAGGTTTATACCGGACTCGCAAAGATAGACGGTTACCTGATGGCATTTATAGGTAACAGGCAGGGTTTCCTTGGCCCCAAATACCCTGAGTATGCCAACTACCCGGGAATCGGCGGCAAGCTCTATCGTCAGGGTCTTATCAAGATGAATGAGTTCGTCACACTCTGCGGGAGAGACAGGGTGCCAATAGTATGGCTCCAGGACACATCAGGTATTGATGTTGGTGATATTGCAGAGGCAGCAGAGCTTTTAGGGCTTGGACAGTCTCAGATATATTCAATTGAACAGACCGATGTGCCCCAGATATGTATAGTTGTAAGAAAGGGCACTGCTGCTGCCCACTATGTTATGGGCGGGCCAACAGCCAATAACCATAACGTATTCACACTTGGCACACCAATGACAGAGATATATGTTATGCACGGTGAAACAGCGGCTGCGGCCTCTTACTCAAGACGTCTTGTAAAAGAGAAGGATGCAGGCAGATCACTTCAGCCAACCATTGACAAGATGAATGAACTGGCACAGGAATATTATGATAAATCAAGGCCGGTATATTGCGCAAAACGCGGCTTTGTAGATGAAATAGTATCCCTGCCAGACCTGAGAAAATATATCAAGGCATTTGCAGGATGCGCATATCAGAACCCCGCATCCATCTGCTCAAGGAACCACATGATCCTTCCAAGGATTATCAAGGGTTAATCTTTTCGTAGAGACGGGTCATTGTCCGCCATTGCCGAAAGACTTCCCTCCTCCGCAGCAGCTACTGCTGCGGAGGAGGGAACGGCGGCTAAAAGAGACCCTGAATAGACAAATTGCTGAAGACAAGCGTTTCTGCTAGTATCTCCATTATATAAACCGCAAAAAAAGATGAAAAAACCCGATCATATAAAAAAAAGCATCCATGCTGCCCTTGAAAATATAAGCATAGGCTCTGAATCAATTTTAATAGGCCTGACCGGAGGCATTGCCACAGGCAAGAGCACTGTGGCCGAAATATTCAGAACACTCGGGGCTGTAATTATCGATTTTGATATACTGGCCAGAAAGGTAGTTGAACCTGGCAGCAAATCATATGAGCTGATAACTGGATTTTTCGGTAAAGAGATATTAAACCCTGACATGACAATAAACAGAAAAAAATTATCAGGGATAGTATTTAATGACCATACGAAAAGGGAAAAGCTTGAATCCTTTACACATCCATATATCTGGGATGAATTCATTGCCTTAACAGGGGAGGCCATAACCCGTGACAAAAGGGCAATCATCCTAGCTGTTATCCCGCTGTTAATAGAGGGGGGCATGGAGGATCTCTTTTCAAGGATAATCCTTGTCCACTCATCACCGGAAACACAGGTTTTAAGGCTCATGCAAAGAGATGGAATAACGAGAGAGATGGCTTTAAAGATACTGGATGCACAGATGCCTATCGATAACAAGATCAGCTATGCCGATTATATAATAGATAACAGTGGGACAATTGATGAGACATATAAAGAAGTTCATATTGTATGGGAAGAGCTTATGAAGTCTCAGAGCATTAAATAATTTAGACACACTATTCGCCAGGCTTCTGTTTTACCACTAGGTGATTTTCCTTAAGAACGCCAAGACTTTCATACTCTGTATCCTCAATTACCATATTAAAACCTGTTACCATAGGAATGGTGCCCATGGCATTCCAGATAATCTTTAGATCCTCACCCCTGTCAAGAAGGGCCGTTGAAAGGAGCATGGAGATGGTGTCATGCACCTCATCCTCTGTTACAGTTGAGAAGCGAACAGCCGATTTATTAACAGGCGCCTTTGGAGGCGGTTCAGTCTTTTTGCTTGAATCATAATCTCCTTCAAGCCCTGCCTGTCCGAGAAGGGCATCAATATCATCCTGTGCTAGTAGTTTGTCCCCGGTTGTCATACCTTCCATTTCTTGTCCTTATATTTTGAATTCGGGTTAATCATAAATCAAAAAACCCTGATAATTATTATAGAATGTACGCACTATGATTGTTCATATAGTCTATCGGCAGGATGATTATTTTTATTAAAATTTAATAGGCAAGATAGATAAATAATAGAAAAAAGGGTTCATTTCGAGATCAATTTAAGTTAAAAATCCCATTTTAGATTTATCTTTTATCATTTAGCAAGTATAGAGCCAATATACTGGTCAAGCAGTTTACGTTCGTTTATATTCATGTCAATAAACTTCAGCCCCATGCCCGCAGGATTGTCAGGCTCTTTGTCATCCCTGTTAACCCATAAAACAACACAGTTGATCTTTAATTGTTCCTCAACACCGGGCAGTTTAAGCTTAAGAATGAATGACTCTCCTTCAGGGAGCGGATTGGTTGTCTTTATAAAAAGTCCGCCCTTGCCAATATTGTGGGTATAGGCATTAACAAAACTGTCATGATCTTTGTATGAAAGGGAAAGGGTCTTTTTGATTCTCTGCTCCTCCCTTGAAGATAATTCAGAGACCCTGTTGTTTATGGTGGTAAATCTACTTACAAGGGTCTTTAATATAAATCTGAAATCGGATGATAATTTATTGAATTCCCTGTCAAGGGTATCCCTGTCTATGGCTGCAATAACCGTGTTGCCCACCGCAACTGCAGATGCTGTCCGCTTGGTGTTCCCTATAAAGGCCATCTCTCCAAACACATCACCAGCCTTGAGATTGCTTAACACATATTTTTTATCATCTATGGTCCTGAATATCTCTACATTTCCTGAAAGAATAATATATACCCAGTCACCCGGGCTATTTTCTTTAAAAATAACCTGACCGTCAGCATAGGTCTCTTCGTTTGCAAGCATAAACATTATTATGGCCCTCTTGTACCTGTAGTCTTTAAATGAAAAAGGCGTTTACAGATTACTTTTTTATTTCAATATCGAATAAAACATATTAAATAGTTCATCATGTTTTTAGCACATATACAGCCCTAAAAAAAGGCTTTTTTTATGATAAGGGAATTGGTATTTTTCAATATGCCTTTTAAACACAGAAATTACACCACAGAGTTACGGAGTTCACAGAGTTTATTTAAAAAAAATTCTCCGTGTCCTCCCTGGCCCGGCATAGCCCTGGCGACCACGACTGTGTTCTCTGTGGTGAATAATATTTGGGGTTTTCCGTGTCCATAAAAATCCTTGATCCTTTTGCCGCGCCGATATTGGAGAACCATTTATGAACAGGATATGCCTGCTGAAAAATGAGATACTTGAATACCCCTGGGGTTCTGAGACATTTATACCGGAATTGCTGGGAATAAAACCGCAAAACAAACCACAGGCAGAGATGTGGATGGGGGCACATAAAAAGGCGCCATCAATGGTGGTGGTTGATAACAGGCTGATCCCCCTGAACAGGCTTATAGAAGAACATCCTGATGATATACTGGGTAAACCAGTCTCAGAAAAATTCATAAGAGAGATGCCCTTTTTATTCAAGGTGCTCTCGGCCTTAAAACCCCTTTCCATTCAGGCCCATCCTGATAAAGACCAGGCAGAAGCAGGTTTTAAAAGGGAAAACAAAAATCAAATACCTTTAGATGCTGGAAACAGAAATTACAGGGATAAAAACCATAAGCCGGAACTTATATGTGCCCTGACCGATATGTGGGCACTCAAAGGGTTCAGGGAGCCTGAGGAGATCATAAGATTATTTGAACCACTTAAAGAGATATGTGGCAAATTTACCTGCATATTAAAAGAAAAACCAGATGAATCAGGCATAAAGTCCTTTTTCATGCGCCTGATGGATATGGATAAACATAAAGCAGCCGGTCTTGTTAATGATGCAATAGGGGTAATTCAGCCATTAAGGTGTAAAGACAAGGCATACGAATGGATATGTGGACTTAATGTAGAGTATCCGGGTGACACAGGAGTGCTTTCACCTCTTTACCTTAATGTGATTAAGCTTTCACCAGGTGAGGCAATATTTTTACCTGCAAGAGAGCTTCATGCATATCTAACAGGATCAGGCCTTGAGATAATGGCCAACTCTGACAATGTACTGAGAGGAGGTCTTACACAGAAACATATTGATAAAGAGGAGCTGGCTAATATTCTTTCATTCGCCCCTGACAAACCGCAGGTGATTAAAGGAAATAACAGGGGTAGATTTGAGACCTTTTATAATTCACCGTCCGAGGAGTTCATCCTTTCTGTCATCAGTCTCCCAGAGGAGGATTCTGTATATAAAAAAGAGGGGCAGAGGGGTATTGAGATAATGCTGTGTACAGAGGGTAAGGCCACCATCACCGACACCTTTGATGGCAACTCCCTTGATATAAAAAAGGGAATATCAATGCTTATTCCTGCTGCTGTCAGGGGATATTTTATAGAGGGGAAGGCCACTATCTATAAAGCATCTGTGCCGTGATATCTGAGTGAAACGGGGTCAGCCCTTGACATTGGACATATATTGCCTGATTCTGTCTGCTCTCTCACTTAATGCCCGGTCTTTATTCAGCTTATCTGTGAGATACAGTTGGCCATGTCGTTTGTATTTTTCATTAAAATATACAGCATACCAGGTGAGGAGTCTTCTCATTACTTTAGATATGCATGCTTCACCGCTTTCTAATTCCACTTTGGGGATCATAAAACCTCCCTTAAAGATTTTAGACGGCGTTGTTTTTCATAGGCAGATTGAGTTGAAGCCAATCTTTTTCTATCCCTTACTTCAAGCTGTCTGAGTATTTCAGCCTCACTAATATCCCTCCGCGGTAATGTAAATTTTAATACTATTGCGATATCAAAACAACTCAATAAAGGAATCTCTTCCTTGTTAACAAATCGTTGCTCCAGCATGAAGAGCATTGCCAGCATAACCATTGTCATATGATGATGCCATGCAGGCCAACCCCTGGCCTGATATTCTCCCATACCACATTGGCTCTTTGCATCCTGAAAAGGGTGCTCAACCCAATATCTCTTGGCCTGCATATAGGCAAGTTTGCTGATCTGTATGCCATCAGGGGCATTACTCAGGCTGTATTTCAACCTTTCTGAAGAATTGATCTCCCTCCTGACTACCAAATGCCACCTTCTGGCTCCCAGTTCATGACCATCTACATTGCATCCAGAATCATCTCAAATGCCAGTTCATCCTTGCTTCGTAACTGTATATCTTCAGATGGTATTCTTGCCTTCTGACATCGCCTCTTGTCTTCAATCCACTCCCTGGGTAAATAAAGCCTGAAATCTATAGGGGTCGAAAATCTATCATGGCCAAGGGTTGCAAATACTCCCACCTGACAGTTCTCAGTCTTCCCAAGTTGACCACACCACTGTCGTTCTACTCCAATTGACATCCTCCCTTTCTTCGGGAATCCGGTTTCATCAATGTAAAGAGCGCTGTCATAAAAACCACCAAGAAGTTTATCTGCATCTTTGGATATTCTCTCAATAACTGGTCTGTATTCCCAATCAGAATCAGATAAAAAATATTGAAGAGGATCATACTTTATACCCGGAACCTTCTCTTCCATCCTTTCCATGTTCTTTTTATCTGCCTGGAATAGACCCTTCAGATAGTGAAATGCGTGTCCTGATAAGTTTGTTGTATGCCGTTTGAAAAACAGATGATACTTCCCGTTGAAGGATAAAAGTTGACGGGCAAAGCCCGCCAACCTGTTAAGTCTGTCATTGGGCTTCTCCTTGGGTGTTTTATTTTTTTAAAGGTCGCTGTCGTTGGTACTTAAAACAACGACCCCTCACTCCCACTCATTGACCCGCATTATATTGTTTTTATTCATTAAATCAGGCTTT
>CAZXUA010000225.1:0-6458 GCA_964643755.1 uncultured Desulfatiglans sp.
ATAGATTTAGTCGTTGCATGGCGTATCTATTATCTGACGATGCAGGGGAGAAAGATACCTGATGTCAGTTGTGAGGCCTAACCATTTTCGCAATTGCTTATATTTACAACAGCCGCCTTTGTATAAAGCTGTAGCGGCCGTGCCCTTGTATGGTTGAAGTGCCAAACTAAAATTGAACCGCAAAGACGCAAAGTGCGTTAAGAAAAAGAAAAAATATTTATTGATAATATAACAAAAATCTATTCTCCATGTCCTCCGTCGTTAATAATTACCATGTACTTGAAATACAGCGTTTACTCTTTATCCAGATAATGAATATAGTCCAATGGTATTAATGTAGCCCCATACACCTTCAGCACCATAAGGTGCAGATGAGTGGGAGACCTTGGAGGATAGGCGTTTTTGCCTGACCGCCCCACTGTACCTATCTCTGCCCCCGCCTTTATAAAGGTTCCGGGTTTTACACGTACATCATTCAGGTGTGCAAAATAGATAAGCTGATCATGGACAGGATCAAGCGCCCATATGTAGCAGCCGCCCCTTATCTCAGAACCCTGTTCCCATGCGGTTTCAACGCTGAGTATCAGGATATCTACCGGTGCAATTACTGATACCGGCCTACCGGTCCGGTCATCTTTTGAATCCTGATCCTTATCATGGATGAATATATCATAGGCAGGGTGGCCCCAATGCAGGTTTCCATCATAAAAGTCATATCCCTTAATAGGTGATGAGCTATAATATGTATCCGGCCTGAACCCGCCTTTACCCACATCCTTTTTCCCATATCCCTTCACAGGGAAAAGCCATTTTGAATCTGCATTAAATGTATAATTTTTGCAAATTCCCTTCAGACCTTTGTAGACATTGGGAAACTCCCTGCGGGCATCCTCTTTTTTAATCGCCTGATCACGAACCGCCTTTTCAATCTCTTCCCATCCTGCTACAGGGGTCTGGGCAGCGGATAAAAACAGGATGGCTGCAAATAATAGATTCAAGGCGCAAACCTCCTCAGCACAGGCTCGCCATAATCAAGATTATCCCGGAGATACTGCTTATAACTCTCAAGGGTAAACCAACCCTCTATCCCGTATTCATCTCCAGCCTTTTCTATATGAAACTCCTGTGCCGGCATAAAGCTGTACCCCACAAGAAAAAGCCTTGCACCATCCCGTGCCTCACAGATGTCCATGATAACAGAGACATGGCCTACACCTCCCCTCTCATTCTGCACAAAGAGATCACCGGGCATCAGCTCATCCACTACGACCGGTGTGCACCCTTTTTTAAGGGAGTGTGAATTGGTATTTGCAAAGGCTGTTTTAAGAAACGCAGTATATGTCTGATCGGAATTTTTATAATTTTTTTTCTTTCCTGAATAATCGAATAGAAACAGATTATCCAGCTTTCCTGTTTCCTTGTGATATTCTGCCCAGAAGCGAATGGCAAAATCCGCACACTGTTCTAAATCAGAGTTAAACATAAGGGACATGTTTATTACACCAAAGGGATGACAGAAACCTGATTCAACATTATTCCCGCGATAGTTGATTATGATATTGTCTTTTTTAAGTGGCAGGTTCTGTATCCAGTTGCTGAATGATCCTGAAGTGTAAACCATGCGCTGGTACCCGCTAGGAACTGATATTGTATTTTGAATAGTCGGGGGTACATCCGAAAGAATCTGAGCAGAGGTAAAATATATAATGATACTTATAACAGTCACCGCTGAAACAAGTGTCTTTTTTACTGGCATCACAGATCGCATCACGGTTTCTACTCCTTTTGAAGGTAAATATTTACTCAGTGTCCATCCTCCGTAGCAGTGCTACTGGGGGCAAGAGGTCAGCCATCAGCTTCCTGTCCCGCCATAGCCTCACTAGCGCCAAGCCAGGGCAAAAAAGCTAACTTGAGCACATTATTTGGTGCTCCTTTTTAAATGTAGGGTGGCATTTTATATGCCACCTCTTTTTCGGTGGGGTGTAAAACCCCACCCTACGAAAGAAAATGTATCGTATTTCTCACTATATAAATAGTAGCGGTATGTTAACCTCCTTAGCTTGAAGTCTATGAGCTATAACCTTGTGCGGCCGCGGATCAGCAAAAGACTTTCAAACCAAAGATTTAGCTGACTGCTGAAAGCCCCATCCGGAATTTATCTCTTTCCGGATAGACACTACTTAACACATGTATCATCCTGTTTTTTGTCTTTTGAAACAATCCTGTTTATACAGAAGATGAGCAGCCCTATAATAGCGCCCCATGACAGGCATAAAAATATCCATCCGCTACTATTCATGATTGTGCCTCCTTTTCCGCCTTTATTCCCCTTTTTCTCCAGGCCGACCACACACCCAGTGAAATGGCTATAAAAATCAAGGCCAGTATCACCCTCAGCGCCACAATGATTACCCTGTTTTCACCGGGCACGCTCTTCATAAGAATGGTTGGAAGGCCGTCCTGTAAAAACCAGGAGACCAGGATAACAAGAAGGAAAACGGGTGTTATATATTTGATGATAAACTTATAGATCTTGGGTACACGAAGTTCTGCGCCACAATGAATCTCTTCCCATGCCCTGTTCATGCCAAAGACCCAGGCAAAGAGTATGACCTCTATGGTACCAAAGAGCACCAGGCTGAAGGTGCCCCCCCAGAAATCCAGTTCATCAACCACACCATATTTTAGCCCGAATATTGCGGGCTGGCACAGGATAAAGGCGGCTATCCCAAAGTATAAGGATGCCTTTGGGCGGCTTATATCAAACTCATCCTCCATGAATGCAACTGCCGGCTGTGCAAGGGAGACCGATGAGGTAACGCCAGCCAGAAACATCAGCGCAAACCATAAAAAGCCAAACACTGTTCCAGCAGGGATCTTTTCAAATATAAGGGGCATGGTCACAAACCCCAGGTTAAATGAGCCGCTGTTGGCAATGCTGATGATCTCTTTGGGGCCAAAAACCGCAAATGCCATAGGTATTATGATGCTTCCGCCAAGAATCACCTCTGCAAATTCGTTTGCTCCCACAGCAGTAAGGCCTGAAAGCACCACATCATCGTTTTTTTTAAGGTAGCTTGCATAGGTGAGTATTGCCCCGATACCAACACTCAGGGTAAAGAATATCTGACCAGCAGCTGCAAGCCAGGTTTTTGCGCTCAGGAGGGCGCTGAAATCAGGGTTCCATAAAAAACCAAAACCGTTTTTGATACTCCATTCAGCCATTTCAGGGTTTGGGGTGCCAAGGCTTATGACCCTGATAAGTATGATTATGGCAAACACAAGGAGAAGAGGCATGGCGATCTTGCATAGACGCTCTATGCCCCCTTTAATCCCATAATAAATGACAAACACATTCAGGCAGAATGTTATTATAAAAAAGAAATATGCAGTCCCTATATTTTGAAAAAACTGGTTTTGCTCAAGCCCCTGAAACCCGGATAAAAATGATTTCATGGCCCCTTCACTGGTTGCTGCCATGTATTTACCTGAAAGGGCAAAAAAGCTGTAGGCAAGAAGCCATGACTCAATGTAGGTGTAATATATAAAAATAACAAGGGGGCCGAATATGCCGATAACGCCAAAATAGCGGATAAAACGGTTTTTATTGCCTATATTGTGGAATATGCCGGGGGCAGTGGAGTGTCCGAACCCGCCCCCATACCTGCCCAGTGTCCACTCCACCCACATAAGAGGGATGCCTAAGAGCAGGAGCGAAATAAAGTAGGGGATCATGAATGCACCGCCGCCATATTTGGCTGCCTGTACAGGAAACCTTAAGAAATTTCCAAGGCCTACGGCGCTGCCTGCAACCGCCAAAATAATCCCGATACGTGAACCCCAGTGCTGACGCATGATGATTACCCTCCTCAGAAAGAATTGAGAACAACTCTATTTGGTTTCAATCTATATTTCAAGTCAATCCTGCTCATCCAAAATAAAAAACCCCTCATTTACCCCTGTCGGAATCTGATGTCTGCTTTTTGATCTATTGATTTTTTTACCCTTTCCATATGAAACTATTTCTGCTATATATCGTGCCTCATGTCACAAGGCATACAGATACGAATGACCGTGACATTTTATGTTAATGATTTTATCAAGTTAGCTTAAATTTAATAGGCAAATTTGTTTTATAGTGGAGAGATGTCCGAGCTGGCCGAAGGAGCACGACTGGAAATCGTGTGTGCTGCCAAAAGCGGTACCGAGGGTTCGAATCCCTCTCTCTCCGCCATTTTTTTGATTTTGCATAAGAGTAACCAGCTATGGCATATGAAGTTTTTGCACGAAAATGGCGACCCCAGCTCTTTCAGGATGTGCTGGGTCAGGAGCATGTCACCAGAACACTCCTTAATGCAATAGCCGCAGACAGGCTTCACCATGCCTATCTCTTCTGCGGGGCAAGAGGTGTTGGCAAGACCTCTGTGGCCCGCATACTTGCAAAGGCGATAAACTGTAAACAGCGGGTAGAGGGAAACCCCTGCAACAAATGTGAATCATGTCTGGATATCTCTGCCGGCTCTGCCATGGATGTACAGGAGATCGACGGCGCCTCAAACCGTGGCATAGACGAGATAAGGGAGCTGAGGGAAAACATCAAGCATATGCCCTCATCCGGCAGATACAGGGTATATATTATAGATGAAGTCCACATGTTAACCCTTCAGGCTTTTAATGCACTCTTAAAGACCCTTGAAGAGCCTCCTCCGCATGTTAAATTTATATTTGCCACAACAGAGCCACACAAGGTGCCCATAACCATACTTTCAAGGTGCCAGAGATACGATTTCAAGAGAATACCCCAGGCCAGGTTGGTGGAGCAGCTTGAAAAGATCACAGCCGAAGAGAAGATAGAGATCAGCAGGCAGGGGCTCGCCCTTATTGCAAGGGAGGCAGACGGCGGCATGAGGGATGCAGTGAGTCTCCTTGATCAGGTCATATCATTTTCCGGGCAAAAGATATCAAATGAAAACATAGCAGATATACTCGGCATTATTGACAGCGAGCTCGTATTCAAGGCGGCTGATGCAATTATAGATGGCAGGTCAGGGGAATGCATAGAGATCGTAAACAGTATCTACCATTTTGGGTACGATATAAAGGAATTCTACAAGGCGCTGATGGATCATTACAGAAACCTGCTTGTCTCCCTGGTAGCCCCTCCTGATAAGAACCTTCTTGATGTTACAGAAGAGACACTTAAGGAGCTTCAGACACAGGCAAAAAAGGCAGGCATCGAGAAGCTGCAGCAGAGCCTCAATATCCTGATCACAAAGGAGGAGGCATTCAGGTTTACATCACATGCAAGGCTTGTGCTTGAAACAATAATGATAAAGCTCTCAAGGCTTGGGGAACTCCTTTCTGTCAGCGATCTTATAAGCAGGCTTGAGGCAATGGAAAGGGGGGTAGTTAAAGAGCCCGCCAGTTTCACAACAGATAAAAAAAAAGCTGAAGCAGTGATATCAGAGCCTGAAGCCCGATGGGAAAAAGGCGCTCCTTCTAATGTCAGACCCGCTAATAGCGCAGCTCCAGCATTAAAAGGGTGGGAAGGGTTTTTGAGCTATGTATCTGCCCGGAATAAGGGGATGTATGCGGTACTTAAGGAGTGCAGGCTCATAGAGGTCAAAGATAAAACTATAGAGATCGAAAGGGGCAGTTCACCCTTTGCAACAAAATATCTGAATGACACTGAAAATATAGAAAAGCTAAACAGCCTGTTGAAAGAGTATTTTGAAAAGGATATCAAGGTAACATTAAATCTACCGGTAGAGGCGCCTGCAGAACCAGCGCCGGCGCATGTGGCTATAGAAGCTGATATACCAAAATCGGTAAAGGAAGTTATAAGCGTGTTCAAGGGTGAATTAAAGGAAAGTTAGAATTCATATAGGGCCTATACGGCTTATAAGTCTTATAGTACCTATATTTTAAAAAAGGAGGATAGAATGAAGGGAATACCAAACATGGGGAACCTGATGAAGCAGGCCCAGCAGTTTCAGAACAGAATGGCAAAGCTTCAGGCGGAACTCGGCCAGAGGCAAATAGAGGCATCATCAGGCGGCGGCATGGTATCTGTTGTTGTAAACGGGCAGCAGGAGCTGCTCTCTATAAAGATAGACCGTGAGGTGGTCAACCCTGAGGATGTTGAGATGCTCCAGGACCTTGTGCTCGCAGCGGTAAATGACGGCCTTACCCGCGCAAAAAAAATGGTTAATGAGGAGATGAGTAAATTAACCGGGGGACTTAATCTCCCGAATATCCCGGGTCTGATGTAATAATTATGGATATCTTTCCCGCTCCACTTGAAAGACTTATACGGGAGCTTTCCAGACTCCCAGGTGTTGGCAGCAAATCCGCCACCCGGATGGCTCTCTATATACTCAATTCAGGAAGAGAGCTTGCAGACAGCCTCGCAAAAAGTCTTGTTGATGTTAAGAATGAGATCAAATTTTGCTCTCACT
>CAZXUA010000226.1:0-6451 GCA_964643755.1 uncultured Desulfatiglans sp.
ACACCCTATCCTACACTCTTTCCCTACACGACGCTCTTCCGATCTGTATGCAGCGTAAGAAAGATTAGTTATGCCACTTTTACAATAGTTGAAATTGACAGGGAGCATAATGTCAGGGTTATTAATTATGATAACCCTTTACCAATCCTTGTGAGACAGAATAATTGTGTTAATCTGCCGGTTGAGTATAGTGAAGGCATACATGGTAAAAGGAAGTACCGTTTAGAATTTATGCATTTTTCGCTTGAACAGGATGACCGTATTATACTTCTTTCAGACGGTGTCACACAGGCAGGCATGGGTTCAAAAAGGTATCCGCTTGGCTGGGGCAATCAGGGGGTTATCCTTTTTACTGAAAAATTGATCACCACTCAAGGCCTCCCCGGCGCGCGAGAACTTGCAGAAATTATCATCAGCAGGGCGAACGAAATAGATCACTACCAGATGCATGATGATGGCACATGCGGTGTTATACACTTAAGGACATCTCATGAGCTGCTTATGGTAAGCGGGCCTCCGCTTGATACCTCAAGGGATGCAGAGCTTGCAGCCACCCTCGCTAATTTTAATGGCAAAAAGATCGTATGCGGTGGCACAACCGCCAAGATCATAGCAAGAGAACTTGGAAGGGAACTGACCTTTGTAAATGAGCGGTTTACATCATCACAGCCGCCGCTTTCCGCTATTCAGGGAATAGACCTTGTTACTGAAGGCATCATTACCTTGCACCATGTTCAAGTAATGCTTGCGAGGGGAATCTCTCCGGATCAGGATGAAAAGAGCCCTGCTTCGAGGATAGTGGAGATGATGCTGGACAGTGATATAATACATTTTATGGTAGGGACACGTATCAATGAGGCTTGGCAGGACCCATCTCTGCCTGATGAGATAGGTCTGCGCAGGACTATTATCGCTGCTATCAGGAGACTGCTTGAGACCAATTATGAGAAAGAGACAAAGCTCCATTTCTGGTAAAGGTTTTTGTTGGGCATAAAAAGGATAATATCCCGGAAATAAAATGAATCTGATAATACTCGATGAAGAAGATATCCATGATGGAACAGCACAAATTACCGGTAGAAAATTAGATCATATTCTCACCTTTATTAAACCGGCTGCTGGCGATACATTAAAAACAGGGCTCCTGAACGGCTTAATGGGCGAGGGTATCGTTACTGAGCTTAACAGGGATAAGCTTATATTGAAGGTAAGTCTGGATGACACCCCCCCTCCCCCTCTACCACTCATACTGATTCTTGCCATGCCAAGACCAAAGGTATTAAACAGGGTAATCCAGCATGCAGCAACAATGGGGATCAAGGAGATATTTATCATCAAGACATGGAGGGTGGAAAAGAGCTATCTTGAAAGCCCTTTGCTTGATGAGGATAATCTTCGTATCCAGATGATCATGGGACTTGAACAGGGCAAAGATACTGTAATGCCTAAAATTAAAATCAGGAAACTGTTTAAACCCTTTGTCGAAGATGAGCTGCCGTTAATAATAAAGGATACCCTTGCCCTTGTGCCTCATCCATTTGCTGATACACCATGCCCGCATCAGGTGAATTCACCTGTTACTGTTGCCATTGGCCCTGAAGGAGGTTTTATCCCCTATGAAATAGAGGCCTTACAGCGTATTGGGTTTAAGGCGGTATCACTCGGGGAAAGGATATTAAGGGTGGAAACAGCCATTCCCTTTCTTATCGGTCGGCTGTTTTAAATTTTTCCTAATAATCATGTTTCCTGCTTACTGTTTTTCATCTGGCTTTTCTAAATGCAGGTAAGGAAACAAACAGGTCTATTCTTACAAGCTATCTCCTCTTTATTCCCACATAGCTTTTAATATGGCATACTAATTTCTTTATGTTTAATCAATTATTGCCGATATTCTGTTTATCTTTTATTTTCAGGCCCCAAATTAGGAGGATTTATATGTTAAAGGTTTTATTAATTGATGATTCTCGTTTCACTCGAAAAAATGTTTCTGAATATTTAGCGACTAAGGGTTATAAGATAGTTGAAGCAGAAAATGGCATTTCAGGACTTGATGTGATCGAAGCACAAAAACCTGACTTGATAATCTCCGATCTTCTAATGCCTGAAATGGATGGATATATTTTTCTGGAAGAATTAAGTAATAGAAATATTCACATCCCCGTAATCGTTATGACTGCCGATATACAGGAAACAACAAAAAAGCGGGTTATGGATTTAGGAGCCTTTGCCATTATTAATAAACCGCCAGATTACATTCAACTTATTAAGTTGATAAAATCATTGACTAATGAATAAGGAATATCCATATGCAAAAATTAACCTCAGAAGACATGGATGCATTAACTGAGATTATTAATATAGGTGTTGGAAAGGCTGCCGGGTCCCTTAGTGAGATCATAGGGTCTCATGTGGTGCTCAAGGTTCCTAAGGTCGATTTATTTCCTCTCGCTGATCTTCATAAAATTGCAGATAAACTTGGGCATGACCGTGTTTCATCAGTTCTGCAATTCTTTAAAGGCGCATTTTCCGGATCAGCTGCCCTGATTTTTCCCCCTGAGAGCGCTGTTCAACTTGTTTCAGCCCTTACCGGTGATACAGTTACTTCACAAGGTCTGGATTCTGTTCGAAGTGGCACCTTAATGGAGATTGGAAATATCGTAATTAATGGAATACTTGGTTCAATCAGTAACATCCTTAAGTGTAGCCTGGACTTTTCCCTTCCTGAATATCGTGACATTAGTACAATAACAGAATTAGTATCGCATAATATTCTTAATAATCATTCAGGCCTGATTGTATTTGCCGAAGCTAATTTTTTTATTAAAGCTCTAGAAATCAGTGGGTTTATTGTTGTCCTTTTCGAAATCAAAAGTCTTGAAAATCTGACCTCGATGATTGCGAACGCTATTTTTGCCAGGGATTCTAATGCAGTTTAAAAATCATACTTTTGACTTAAATATCCTCGATAAAATTCCCTTTGGCCTTTGTATAGTTGATAATAACTATACAGTAGCATTCTGGAATCAGATTCTAATTGATTGGACTGGAATAGCAAAGGAGGCTATTGAAGGGGATAACATATTAAACCAGTTCCCCCATCTTAAAGAAGAACGTTACTTGAGAAGACTTGAAATGGTTCTTGATGAAGGCCCACCTGCAATTTTTTCACCTCAGCTTCATCCACATTTTATTACTGCTTTTCTTCCTGATGGGAGTATGCGAATCCAACAGACAACCGTCTCTTTAATTAAGTTAGGGGATAAAAGGGATAAATTATTACTGATATCTATAGAAGATATGACCAACCCAGTTCAACAATTACATCAGATTAATGAACTCCGAACCAAGGCGCTCAAGGAAATTGAGGAAAGGAAAAGGACTGAAAAAGAACTGGCTAAGGCAAAAGAGGCTGCTGAAAAAGCAAACAGAGCTAAGAGTCAGTTTTTGGCAAATATGAGCCATGAGATTCGCACTCCTATGAATGGGATTATTGGCATTACAGAACATCTGCTCTATACTGACCTTAATCCTGAACAAAGGGATTGTGTGGAGACTGTTAATGGAAGTGCAAATGGGTTGCTTACTATACTCAATGATATCCTTGATTTTTCCAAGATAGAAGCAGGGAAATTAAATCTTGACATTATTAGTTTTGATCTCAGATCAACAATAAAGGACATTTATAACACACTTTCATTAACCGCAAAGAAAAAGGGACTTAAACTATCTTACACCATTCATGATGACGTGCCGTCAATGTTGAAAGGAGACCCGGGCAGGCTGAGGCAGATAATTTTAAATCTGGTGGGAAATGCCATTAAATTTACTCAGGAAGGATCTGTAAATATTGATATAGTACTGAAAGAAGAAACCATAACAAACGCTACTATTAGTTTCAGTGTAATGGATACAGGTATTGGTATTGCCAATGACCGTATTGATAAACTCTTTAAATCTTTTTCACAGATTGATTCCACTTTTACCCGTAAGTATGGTGGAACAGGGCTCGGACTTGTTATTTCTAAACAGCTGGTGGAAATGATGGGGGGCAATATCAATGTGGAAAGTGAATTTGGAAAAGGATCAAAATTTTCTTTTACTGCGGTTTTTGAGAAGCAACAATTGGATGTTGATATCAACACAGACGATTCAACGAGCATACAAGGTAAACACATTCTTGTAGTGGATGACAATCCCATAAACAGGCGAACAATAATAGAAAGCCTTGCATTATGGGGTTGCCGATTTGATGAAGCTTCTGATGGAGAGCAGGCATTAATAAAAATAAAAAAAGCAATAGTGGATAATGACCCCTTTTGTATCGCTATACTTCAGATGCATATGATCGGCATGGATGGTGAGAAAATAGGAAAAAGAATTAAAGAAGATCCTTTATTACATAATACATCGCTCATTATGTTAGCCTCTTCAGGTCAATGTGGCGATGTTGATCGTCTTAAGGATATAGGCTTTTCTGCTTATCTGACAAAACCTATTCAGCAGTCTGAATTATTTGATTGTTTGATGAAAACCATTAATGATACAGAAGATATACCCATCGGCAATAATACCAATTTTGTTACGCGACACACTATTCATGAAAGCAGGAAGCAAAATATAAGGATATTACTTGCTGAGGATAATGTTGTGAACCAAAAAGTGGCTATGCTTAAATTGAAAAAACTTGGTTATATGGCAAAAATTGCAAACAATGGAAAAGAGGCACTTGCCGCTTTTAAAAATGAACCATATGACATTATTTTAATGGATGTTCAGATGCCTGAAATGAATGGTTTTGAAGCTACAAAAGCAATCCGGGAAATGGAAAATACTAGAAAATGTTCACCCAGAGATATAACGATTCCAAACAGGCAGCATAATAATCGTGTGTATATTATTGCTATGACAGCACATACGATGGAAGGTGACCGGGAAAAATGTTTAAAGGAAGGGATGGATGACTATGTTTCAAAGCCCATTCAGACTCAAAAACTTGATGAGGCAATAGATCGGCAGATTGAAAAAATATTCAATAGATTGTGAAATAATTTTCTAACCGTCTTCAACACTATTACGTCCCTCTGCCTGCAGTTCCAATGCAAAACGTTCTTTTCCTGCCATTGATTGCAATCCGGACATCAAACCCCTTTTTGGCAAGTGAAAGGGCAATAACAGAACCGATACCACCACTTCCTCCGGTAACAAGCTCAATTTTTGATTTATCCATTATTATCCCCGGAAAATTTGTACTTACATAGCAGTGTCGTGTCATATTTCAACTGTCATCTCGACTGTAAGGAGAGATCTTGCTTTTAAAAGAATATAAAGATTTCTCCCGATGGTCGAAATGACAACTTAAGACAGCACATCGTTGTCACGACACTAGATTAAAAACAGAAAATTTAATTTCGCCCTATTTAACATAATAAATTAATTTTTCATATATTAATTAGTTTCCATCCGGAAAGAGGTTATTTCCGAATGAAGCCTTTAGTCCCGCTTCGGTCGAAGCTGAAGCGACAATGGTTGCTTCGGAAAAAGTGATATAGTTTTTTCCTTGCATTTTTATGGTACTGCTTTAATAATAAACAACAATATATAATAATATATTACTGAGGTAACATATGAGTAGAACACAAGATTTAATTGATGAAGCTATTTCTCTCCCTATAGAGGAAAGAGCCTTCCTTGTAGATTCTCTGCTTCGAAGCCTGAACCCTTTAGATGAAGAAAACGACAAAAAATGGGCAACAGAAGCGAAACGGCGTTTAGAGGATCTCAGAACAGGGAAAACAAAACCCATTTCAGGTGAAGAGGTATTTAAAAAAATCCAGACCCGGTTTGATTCATAATCTTTTCACTTGAACCCTCGACCCCTCAAATCCTTGATCCCTTTCTTTATAATCTTAAATTTTCAATTTTCAATCTTGAATCTTCGGTTTTGAACCCTTTCTTCCAGTCATGACCTCCGGCAAAGCCGGAGGCTTGAAATATGAACCGCTCAAAGCGGTGATAAAACCATTAGCCACCTGAAGGTGGCTATCCTTAAAACATACTCATCTGCTGGTCGAGGTCTCTATCCCTCTTTTCCTGATTCTTGATGTATTGACGGATAACCTCCTCATCACGACCTGTTGTTGAAACATAGTACCCTCTTGCCCAAAAATTCTGACCAGTAAAGTTTTGCTTATGTCCACCATATGTGCGGGCTATATATATCGCACTTTTTCCTTTTATATATCCTGCAACCTGAGACACTGAATATTTTGGAGGTATTGAGATCAACATATGCACATGATCTCCTACCAGGTGACCCTCATGTATTTTACATTCTCTTTGCGCTGCAAGATCCTGCAATATTTCTCCGAGATATTTTCTCAGACTACCATATAAAACTTGGCTCCTCACAAGAATTTGTGGGTGAAAGGTTAATAAAAAACTTGAAAGCATG
>CAZXUA010000227.1:0-6436 GCA_964643755.1 uncultured Desulfatiglans sp.
CCCCACCAACACCCTATCCTACACTCTTTCCCTACACGACGCTCTTCCGACCTGACAGAAATTGCGGCACTATTTGCTGAATATCCTGAAAATACCCTGGTACAGCGCCTTGACAGAGCCTGGCGTGTGCATAACATGCGTGAACTCAGGGTGGACACAACCATTAGAAGCGGAAATGGGAATATCTATGGAGACCAGGAGTGGGAAGTCTCAACAAAGGTATTCAGCCGGCCTGTAAACTACAACTACCGGATCTTTGCCGGTTACAGCCATTCTCAGGCAGGGTTTCTGGAAGGTGACGGCTTTCTTAATAGTTACAGTATAGGTTTGGAATACTCTTCCCCTGCTCTTGAGGCCACTATTGGCGCAGGGTTTAATGACAGCACCTCTAATCATGCCGGTTTGTGGGCAGATGGTTTATGGCACCTTAATGATTACTGGTCTATACCCTTTGGTATTGAAAAATACAGCCGTGAGACACCCCTGCGTGCAATACATAACAAGATAAGGGCCAATGCCATAAAATTGGGTGTAAATTACAGGGCTAATGAAGGCCGGGAAATAGCATTAGATGGAGAGTTTATGGATTTCACTGATGGTAACCGGCGGAGTCGGGTCACATTATCTGGCACACAGAGAATTCTCACCCTGTCCAGGCATAAGATCAAGGCATTTGGGGAGATATCCGCATCAAATAACAGCAGATTAGGAGGACCATACTTTAATCCTGATTCTGATCTCGGCATTACCGGTGGGCTTGAGCATCTCTGGCGCATTTACCGGCGTTATAACAAATCATTTCACCAGAAAATGCGTGTCTCTGGTGGAAATTATAAGCAGGAGGGATATGGAAGCAGTTATATAATGGGTCTTGAGTATACCTTCATCATTGAACTTAATAACCGTTTTGACATTACCTACGGGGCAGGCAGAAACCGGAGCGTCTATGATGGGAAACCTGAGTGGTCAAACTTTGCATCTATGTCTCTGAACTGGAGGTTTTAACATGATTCGTTTTCTCCTTGGCCGAGTCAGAATATTGATATTGATTGTATGCCTTGTTCCGGCAGGGGTAGCTATTGCAGCGCAGACCAAAAAAAAACCTGTATGGTCAGGGGATTTTATGGCCCTATGCTACCATGACGTAGCAGATATCCCTGATGACCCTGATGGCATTACAATATCGGTTGCTAACCTTATACACCATTTTAGCTGGTTGCGTGAACATGGTTATCGCGCCATCAGCATAGATGACCTGCTCGCTGCACAGCGTAACGAGCGCAGTCTCCCTGAAAACGCGGTAATGATAACCTTTGATGACGGTTATGCCAGTTTTTATCAAAAGGTCTTGCCGCTTCTTAAGGCCTTTGAAATGAGGGCCGTGCTTGCACTGGAAGGGAGTTGGCTGGATGCCCCTGAAGGGAGTATGGTAAAGTACGGCTCAGAGCTTATGCCCAGAAACCGTTTTTTGGGCTGGGAGCAATTGCGCGAGATAGCAGATTCTGGTCTGGTTGAGATCGCAAGCCATGGTTATGGCCTGCATTATGGTAAAATAGCAAACCCTCAGGGGAACACACAACCAGCACTTGTTACCAGACGCTATTATGCTGATAATGGCGTTTATGAGCCTGAAGAAGAGTACTAAATCGCATCAGGAATGGTCTTGCTGCCAACAGCGACCTTATTGAAAATAAACTCGGGATTCGTCCCCGTGTCATGGTCTGGCCCTTTGGCCGTTATAACAGGCCAGCCCTTGAAATAGCACGTGAACTGGGCATGCCTATAACCATGACGCTTGAAAATGAAATAAATAAAGCCTCGGATCTGTCACGGATAAACCGGTACATTATAGATGCAGACCAGCCTCTTGATGATCTTGTGAGAGACCTGGGGAGGGATTCATTTGATAATATACACAGGGCAGTGCAGGTAGACCTTGATTACATATATGACCCTGACCCTGCTCAGCAGGAGCGAAATTTAGGTAATCTCATAGAAAGAATCTACAGTCTTAAGATATCAACCGTTTATTTGCAGGCATTTGCAGACCCTGACGGCGATGGGGTGGCTGATGCCCTCTATTTTCCTAACCGCCATCTCCCAATGAGGGCTGACCTTTTCAATCGGGTGGCATGGCAGCTGAAAACAAGGGCGCGTGTGGAGGTATTTGCATGGCTTCCTGTGCTTAACTACATGATGGGCGAAAAGTCCTGGATGGTACAGTCAGAGGGAAGGCCATCTAACAGCCCTGAACATGGGATGTACCCCCGCCTTTCGCCATTTGACATCAGGGCACGCAATGCTATCCTGGATATATATGAAGACCTTGCTTGCAATGCGGAATTCGAGGGGCTCATGTTCCATGATGACGGTGTTCTTGATGACTATGAAGATGCGCACCCGGACGCACTTAAGTATTACACACAGGTTCTTAATCTCCCAGGTTCCATTTCACAGATTAGGGAGAATTCGACCAATAATGCCCTCTGGACACGCGCAAAAACGGAATACCTTATAAGATTCACAGATGATATCACTGCTAGGGCAGGCAAATGGAGGCCCAGGCTTAAGACAGCGCGAAACATATTTGCAACCCCTGTGCTGCACCCTGATGCCGAGGCATGGTTTGCCCAGAATTACAAACTTTTTCTTGATCATTATGACTATGTTTGTTTAATGGCCATGCCCTATATGGAAAAGGCGGATAACAGGGTGAAATGGATGGATGCCCTTGTGCAAAAGGTAAAGGGGTATGATAAGGGGCTCACTAAAACAGTATTTATGCTGCAGACACGTGACTGGAGTAATGGAAACAGGCCGATTCCTGAAAAGGAGATCGCCTCTACAATGAATCGTCTTCAAAGACAGGGTGCGCTCCATTTCGGCTATTACCCTGAAGATTTTCACACAGGCCATCCTCGCCTTGAGATTATAAAACCCGCATTTTCAGTGCAGACATATATATACAGGCCATAAATATGAAATATCCCATTACTGATATCCTCCTAAGTTTTGCCTATTATTACCCTCTGTTTATGGCATATTTGTGGCTTGTCGGGGCCATCTATTTTTATATCAGATGGGAGCGAGGCCAGGGCCGCCCTGAGAAGCCCCCAAAGCTTACATCTTATCCACAAGTTTCTATTATTGTGCCCTGTTATAATGAATCAAATAATATTATCGAGACAATAGAGGCGCTTGAAGAGATCATCTACCCCGCTTTTGAGATTATTGCTGTAAATGATGGCAGCTCTGATGACACAGGTGCGATCCTGGATGAACTGGGTGAACGCTGCCCTCACCTGAGGGTACTGCACCTTGCTGCAAATCAGGGGAAGGCAATGGCCCTCCGCACAGCCGCGCTCATTGCAAAGTCGGAGTTTCTGGTGTGCATAGATGGTGATGCCATCCTGGATAAAAACTCCATTACATGGATAATGACCCATTTTCTGTCAGGTCCCCGTGTCGGGGCAGTTACAGGAAACCCCCGAATACGAACAAGATCAACCCTGTTAGGGCGTATACAGGTGGGTGAATTTTCAGCCATACTGGGGCTTATTAAACGCGCCCAGCGAATCTATGGCCGTGTGTTTACTGTCTCCGGCGTTGTAAGCGCCTTCCGGCGGGCGGCTATTCACCAGGTTGGTTACTGGGGCAATGATATGATGACTGAGGACATTGATATAAGCTGGCGGCTGCAGCTTAACCACTGGGATATAAGGTTTGAATCGCGCGCCTTGTGCTGGATACTCATGCCTGAAACACTGCGGGGTTTATGGAAACAGCGGCTCAGGTGGGCGATAGGGGGTGATCAGGCACTGTTTCGTTACCTGCCCAGGGTGCTTGAGTGGAAATCGAGGCGCATGTGGGGGGTATGTCTAGAATATTTTGTCAGCATATTATGGGGCTATACGGTGCTCACAGTGGTTACCCTCTGGGTGCTTGGCCTCTTTTTTAAGCTGCCGGAAAATATAGTTGTTGTTTCGCTGATACCGACATGGCCTGGTATGGTTCTGGCCATGACATGTCTATTGCAGTTTGCTGTAAGCCTCTGGCTTGACAGACACTATGATCAAAAGCTTTTCAGAAACTATTTCAGCATGGTCTGGTACCCGGTAGTCTTCTGGATAATAAACTGGTTAACATCGGTGGTGGCCCTGCCAAAAACCATTATGAGGCCTCGCGGCAAAAGGGCCAGATGGGTTACTGTAGACCGCGGGATACAGGAAGAAAAGGAGCAGGAAGGGAAAAAGAGATGAAATCTATGATTATTGAAAGGCCGGAAAAACAATCTGCTGCGCAGCGATTTGGATTCGGTCTGCTTACTATAGCCTTCTGGGGTCTTTTTGCCTATTTTATCCGGCCTGTACTTACCCTGGGCGCATGGGTAGTGGGTTTATGGCGTTTTCAGGATATCATGATTGAGGCGCATGGCATTGAGCATCTGGGGAGGCTCATCTTATTATATGGGTTTATTATTTTTTGCATGGCCCTTGTGCTTATAGCATGGAGTCTTTACAACCTGTTCAGGTATGGCCGTAATGAAAAACGTATTAATCAGCCTCCTCCTGTTACAGAAGAGATGCTCGGAGAATTTTTTAAGGTTGATCCTTTAAAGATTAAGGCATGGCAGCAGATGAAAAATCTTACGCTGGGGTTTAATCCTGACGGAAGCCTTATTGCTGAGGAGCATGTTGCTGCAAAAAGGCCAGTTTAACACTATGGCCATTTTTCGTAACAATTATTTTTATGGTTGTGCCAAGGTGCCTTAATATAGAAGGATTAATCCCCCCATTTATTTCAAGCCTGTTTCCTGAAAGGTACATATAAAGTTCACCATTCTTAAAAAATCTTTCAAGAATGGTTTTACCTATGCTTTCACGTCCCTGAGATGGCATGTTTAACACCTCACTGATATCTACATCCTTTGTTACCGGAAGCGTTTTTATAAAATTGATTATGCGGCTCAATATGAACAGTGTGTAGATATCCTGTGCGTTTCCCCCAAGTGCCGTAAGCCTTGCTTTCATCATTCTCTCACGGTCAAAGCCTATACCCTCTGCAAGCCTTGAACCGGGGAGCAGGTAAAAAGGGCTTGCACCTACTGTAACGGGTAATGATGCAAGGAGTTCAAGGGAGTTTATCATCTGTTCAACAGATTGGCCTGGAAGACCGAGTATATAGTAGCCGGTCACATCAAATCCCATTTCATATGCAAGCCATGTAGTATCTTTGAATTTCTCAATGTCCATAGGCCTTAAGAGGTCGCTGTTTCTGTCTCTTGAAACAAGTGATAAGTTGAGGCCAATGAATCCCGCATCTTTCATAGCATTAAGGGTATCATGATCCAGGTGCCAGTATGACACGCCGTTCATTGCTGTAAGTGCAGGTTTATAAGGTTTGAAAGCTTCCTCTATCTTGCTGCATAGCTCTATTATAAAGCCCTTGTTCAGTGTGAGGTTATCATCCTCAAAATCAAAAAATCTCACCCCATTCTGATAATAGGCCTTCATCTCTTCTATAATGGAATCAACCTGTCTCTGCCTGTAGCCCCTGCCAAAGACCCTGTGTGTTGTGCAGAAGCTGCATTGATATGGGCAACCCCGTGATGTGAGTATCATGCACATGGATTTATCTTTGACTTTATATGCCGAATAGTCAAAGTCCTCAGCTACAGGTGAAGGGATGGCCTCTATCGGGTAATTCTTAATCGGGTTAAGAATTATCTCGTTATTATCCTTATAGGCAAGGGAGGAGACATCACCTATTTTCATATCTCCCTTAAGATAACTGACAAGCTCCACCATGGCCTGCTCACCCTCGCCGATCACCACAAAATCAGCGCAGCCATCATTAATTATCTCCTCTGGCATGATTGAGGCATGGGCGCCGCCAAGAACGATTTTGATATAGGGACATTCTCTTTTAAGTCTCGCCATGATCTCCTGGACTTCAAAATAATATGTGGTAAACATGGATGTAATGCCCACCAGTTCCGGGTTAAAACGCGCAATTTCATCCACTATGACATCAAAGGCCTCGCCGAAATGGTAATAATGATAAAAGGAACTGAATGGTGAGAGGTCATTTTTCCCGAAATATTTCCTGGTGTAATTCAACTCACGGGGTACAGGGATAGATCTTTTCCCGCAACCGTGGTGGAAGTCGATTATCTTTACGTCAACATCAGGGTGATACTGGTTTAAGGCAGACTTCAGATATAACAGCCCCAGAGGAAAATGACGTATCTCCGTATCGTAATAATCCTGTATCGGGGGCGTTATCAGTATAACTTTCAAATGAGGCCCTCTACCAGGTCAATCTTTTAATTGATCCACTGTTAAATTCATTGCCCTTGCAAGTTTTTCAAGGGTAGCGGTTCTTAATGTGTTTTCGTTATTTTCCATTTGTGATAATGCGGCCTGTGTAATCCCTG
>CAZXUA010000228.1:0-6402 GCA_964643755.1 uncultured Desulfatiglans sp.
TCCCCTATATAAAACTTGTTGAAAGAGAAAGGATCAGAGCCCCCTTCAGGTCTGAAGAGGCATACAGGGAGTTCTTTAACAGTGCGGATTTTGATGCTTTATACAGGGAGCTGATTGAAGAAAAGCTGCGCCTTGGCGATATCATCTTTCTGCTTAAAGATACCCCTCTCTCTTCAGGCGACATCGCTCAAAGCATGGGGTTAGAGCCTTCAAAGGTTATGAGACTCATTAACAGTTCAGCAAGGTATGGATTAATAAAATATGACTCAAAGGAGAAGGTATACGCCCTTGCATAATAAGATTCAGACAGAAGTAACCCCTTTATTTACGGAAGATAAAATGGATTATGACAAAATTGATCAGATCATTAAAAAATACAACCATGAGCCGGGCTCCCTTATTCAGATTCTGCTTGAGATTCAAAACGAGTTAAACTGGCTGCCAGGTGAGGCGTTTGAAATGGTGAGTAAAGAGCTCGATGTGCCGCTTCAGCAGGTTCGCCATGCCGCAACATTTTATAAGGCATTCAGCCTTGTGCCTAAAGGCCGGCACACTATCCATGTATGCGTTGGGACTGCCTGTCATGTGCGGGGGGCGGTAAGGATACTTGATTCCATTAAAGAGAAAACAGGCATAGGGCCGGGTGAAACAGACCCTGAGCTTAATTTCACCCTGGAGACAGTTAACTGCCTTGGCTGCTGTGCGCTTGGCCCTGTAGCTAAAACCGATGATAAACTGTATGGGAAGATGACACCCTCAAAGGTCATCAACATGTTGAATGATTGCAAATAGATTAACGATATGAACAGGTTGAATTCACCCGAAGAGCTGGAAAATTACAGACAGGCATTATTATCCAAAAAAGAGCCTGGATTGCAGTGCGTCTCTGTATGCGCCGGTTCAGGCTGTGTTGCTTCAGGCGCAAATGAGGTTATTGCCGCATTCAGGGAAGAGATAGAAAAAGAGGGGATTTCAGCCACTGTTGAGACAAAAGGGACAGGTTGCCCCGGATTCTGCGAGAGGGGGCCTGTGGTGGTAATTTATCCGGAGGAGATATGCTATCTGCAGGTAACGGTAAAAGATGTGCCTGAGATTGTGCAAGAGACCATTAAAAACAAAAGAGTCATTGAACGGCTCCTCTATTTTGATCCTGATACAGGCAAAATGGCAATACATGAATCGGAGATACCCTTTTACAGAAATCAGACAAGAAACCTGATATCCAATAACATCAGGATCGACTCATGCAGTATTCAAGACTATATTTCGCTCAGCGGCTATTCTGCCCTTGAAAAGGCCCTTACAAAGATGGAGCGAAAAGAGATTATAGATGAGATAAAAAGGTCTGGTCTGAGAGGCAGGGGCGGCGCGGGCTTTCCAACCGGCATAAAATGGGAGGGCGCAAGGGATGCAAAAGAGGCTGTCAAATATGTAATAGTAAACGCTGATGAGGGCGACCCAGGCGCATTCATGGACAGGGCGCTTCTTGAAGGGAACCCCCATCTGATACTTGAGGGGCTTATTATAGGCGCCTATGCGGTAGGCGCCAGTGAGGGGTTTGTATATGTAAGGCACGAATACCCCCTTGCTGTAAAAAACATAACCATTGCCATTAAACAGGCTATGGAGCTTGGGTTATTGGGCAAAGATATCCTTGGTGCCGGTTTTGACTTTAAGGTCACTGTTATTCAGGGGGCAGGGGCATTTGTGTGCGGCGAATCCACTGCGCTTATGACATCTATTGAAGGGAGAGCAGGTGAACCAAGGCCCAAATATGTGCGCTCAAATGTGGTTGGGCTATGGGGCAGGCCCACTGTGCTTAACAATGTGGAAACATGGGCCAATGTGCCCCTGATCATCAATAATGGTGCAAAGTGGTTTAACAGCACAGGCACGGAAAAAAGCAAAGGCACAAAGATATTTTCTCTTGTGGGTAAAATCAATAACACCGGTCTTGTTGAGGTGCCAATGGGCATTACCCTCAGGGAGATAATATATGATATTGGCGGCGGGATACCCGGAGGTAAAAGATTCAAGGCAATACAGACAGGTGGCCCATCCGGCGGGTGCATACCTGAAGAGCTGCTTGATCTGAAGGTTGGGTTTGATGAACTCACAAGTGCCGGATCCATGATGGGTTCAGGCGGCATGATAGTTATGGATGAGGATACATGCATGGTTGATACTGCCAGGTATTTTATCGATTTTCTGACTGATGAGTCATGTGGAAAATGCACCCCGTGCCGCGAGGGGTTGAGGCAGATGCATAAACTGCTTACCTGCATCACAGAAGGAAAAGGTAAAGAGGGTGATATAGAGCTGCTTATCGCACTGTCAGAGGCAGCATGCGAGGCGTCCCTGTGCGCACTCGGTAAAAGCGCGCCAAACCCATTTTTAAGCACGCTCAAATATTTCAGGGATGAGTATGAGGCACATATCAGGGAGAAAAGGTGCCCTGCCCTTTCATGTAAGGCTCTGATAAACTATTATATTGACCCTGAAAAATGTACAGGCTGCATGGCCTGTGTAAAAAAATGCCCGGCTAATGCGATTGATGGCGGTAAAAAACTTGTGAGCATAATAGATCAGGAAAAATGCACAAGGTGCGGGACATGCCTTGATGTCTGCCCAACTGGTTTCAGTGCGGTGAAAAGGATATCAGGCGCGCCTGTTCCTGCGCCGGTTACCCATGAAAACAGAGGCGTAAAGGTTAGAGGCAAATGAGCGAAATAAGATTAACAATAGACGATAAGACAGTTACCGCGGAAAAGGGTATGACCATACTTGATGCAGCGAAAAGGGCAGGCATATATATCCCGACCCTGTGTCATCATGAGAAGCTTGAGCCATTCGGCGGCTGCAGGCTCTGCATTGTGGAGATAGAGGATAAGGGTGCATCAAGAATTGTTGTTTCATGCGTCTATGAGGCGGCAAGCGGGCTTAAGGTAAAGACAAGGTCTGGAAAAATAGCGAGGATCAGAAAAATGATCATTGAGCTCCTGCTCGCCCATGCCCCGGTTTCACCGGCACTTCTCGATCTTGCAAAGGAGTATGGCGCTGATAAAAACCGCTTTGCACCGGAGGGATCATTCTGTATCCACTGCGGCCTCTGTGTCCGGTACTGTAATGAAGTGAAAAAGAAGGGGGCTATAGGGTTTACAGGCAGGGGCACAAACAGGGAGATCAGTTTTATTCCTCAAATCGCATTAAAGGAATGCGGGGGTTGCAAGGAATGCTTTTCTTTATGCCCGACATCATACCTTCAGGCAACCTATCAGCTTGTTCAGGCACTGGCATTTACATCTATATAGGCAGCAATATTCCTTGAAAATCATAACCTGATGTTATGATTTTCAAGGATTATGCTTCATTATATGAGAATGGGCTCTTCCTGGGAAAGTTCTGCGCTGAAACATATCGCATGGTTTTTTAATAACCGTGATATATACTTCCGGGTAATTCATACAGGGGCAGAGCTTGTTCTGCTTGTCATGTCAAAGGGGAAGCGATACGGTTTTGAATTCACTCCCACGAGATGGAGAAGGAATATAATTCTAAAGGCTTGATTATTCATTTTCAGAAAAGTAATATGCATTTGCTTCATTTTAATAAACGGTATTAAATTTATAACTTCCTGAAAATCCCGGTTCATCTTTGTGTATAACATTCAAAATGTAAAGATAGCCGGATCAAGTGAATAAAGGTTGGGGTGAATGATAAAATGGGCACTGGACGTAACAACAAACTGGTCGGACAAACAGGAGAATATCTGGTTGCAGCTGAACTGTCTCGAAGAAATCTTATCGCAACCACCTTCACTGGAAACGTACCTCACTACGATATCATTGCATCGGATGAAGAAGGAAAGCATGTTTCAGTGCAGGTAAAAGCTAGTCGATTTCCATCTTGGCAGTTTGGAGACATAACCCAGTTCTGCGAAATCTCTTTTGATAAAAAGCATCAAATTGTCGGCAAGCCAAAACGATCTCCTGTTAAGCGCCTCATTGTGGTTTTCGTTATGATCGATGCATATGGCGCTGACCAATTCTACATCCTGACTTGGCGGCGATTGCGCGATTTAATGGTAAAAAAACACAAAGATTATCTTGCAAAGCATGGTGGGAAGAGAGCCCAAAAATGGGATTCTTTACATTGTGCTATAAAGGAAAATGTTTTAAGCCCATACAGAGATAAATGGGTAATCATCGAGGAGAATCTGCTGTAGAAAAACAAAACCCCTACATCATGGTTTACTCGGACTTTCGGAAAAACTCGCAAGCCAGTGAACAAAGGTTATACGTTCAGTGAAGGTATTTGAACCATGAAAAGAAAAATTACTAAATTATCTGTTATTTTATTACTTTTGATTTTAATCTCAATCATTACTTCGAGAATTGATTATTCAAGATTATCAAATGGCAATAAACCACTATTTTCATTAGCGATAGCTCATTTCAAAGATGGTGGTACAGTGGCCTTTATAGGATTTGGGTATCAGTTAATTTCATGGCATCAAATTGCGATAAACGATCAAATTAAAAAGGGATATTTAGTAGGTACAGAATTGTTCTATTTCCCATTATTTAAATATTGGCCGTTGATTACATACGATTTTGACCCAGATATAAAATTAAAATTTATTCAGGAAAATTAAGGCAGAAAAATCGTATAGCCCGCCCTTCAACTATGACCGGGCGATGAAATGCCGCCAGGCATGTTAAGGGCACTGTTAAGTGTGTAAGAAAGGAGATATAATGATTCCCAAGGGATTTCAACACGATCATTTTTTAAAAGCAGCAAATGCAATTAGAAAAAAGGGTGTACCAGCATCTAGGCAATCTTATAGATACGACCTTCTCCTTAATGGGAAAAAATACCCACCAATAAAATTTATTCTGAACAAAATCAAAAAGGCACTTAACAAGGCGCTAAAGCCGTTCGCCGCGCCAGAGGCGCGGCTCCGGCTTAGTTCTCTGTTATGTTTTTGAATATGAGGAAATTATAATGGAATCAAAATCTTATATTTTCATATTTGTAATCGGATTAATAAGTGCATTTTTTAATCAGAGGTATAAAAGGATTAATACTAGGAAGACTAATAGTTCATTATACCTACTGACGGCAGCATATGAGAGTTTAATATGAAAAGGGCGGTGATAATATGCAAGAGCAAATGAGCACTTATCTTCGAGTCCTGATGATAGACGCATCCAATGGGTATTACCGCATCAACAAATACCATCTGGGTTCCTTTTTCGGCCCTGTTGACCTGGGCATCCATCTATCCCACAGGTACAACAGCCTTAATGTAGGGGCCGGTATCCTGGCTGGAAGCCTGTTTCCCGGTTCAAACAGGCTGATATTCACAGGCATATCTCCCTCGTGGCACGGTTTCTATATCTCCAGTATGGGCGGCGCAGGGCTGGTATTTGACAACCTGGGAATAAACCTCTTTTCTATTACAGGCAGGGCGCCATCACCTTCCATCCTTTATCTGAACCGTAATCATGGTGAGGAGGTAGAGATAGACCTCCATCCTGTGAATCCCCATTCACTCTGGGAATCAGGAAAGGGAGGCATATACGGGGTTATGCAGTATGCGCTTGACCATTATGCCTCTCTCTATGAAAATGATCCCAGGATACTCGCTGTTGGACCTGCTGCCCTTTATACAGATATGGGTGCAATTGTCTCTGCACCTGTAAAGCAGGGTAAACTTACTGATGTGGATTGCTGGGCAGGCAGGGGAGGTTTTGGCTCAAAGCTTATACAGCAGCATGGAATTATCGGGATCATCTATGGAGGCACCTTTGTTGATGATGACTTTAGTGACCGGAAGGTTGCAGACCAGTGGTTTCATGACCGATTTGAACAAAAACTGGCTGCCAAAGATTTGGAGGCTACTGCAAAATACCGCTATGACCCTGCGTTTGACACAGGCGGCACCTTTGGTGTGAACTTTGCCACAGTGGCTGACAGGCTCATTGCCTTCAATTACCGGACAATCTATATGACAAAGGAGGAACGCCTTGATCTGCATAAAAGGTTTATTGTGGATCACTACCTGAAACAGTTCAATGATGAGACAATAAAGACAAAACAGCAAAAGACCTGCGGTGAACCATGTGCAGCCGTGTGTAAAAAGATGCAAGGGCAATACAAAAAGGACTATGAACCATACCAGGCCCTTGGCCCCCTTTGCGGTATATTTGATCAGCGTGCAGCAGAGCTGTTAAACGGCAGGGCCGATACATATGGTTTTGATGCTATCTCTTTAGGAGGGGTAGTGGCATGGCTCATGGACTGCATGGCGGATGGCTTGATAAGGCCAGAGGAGCTTGGCGGTAGTGCCGTTCCCAAATTCACGCCTCACGGTTTTGATGTAGTGAATGATTCCATGCA
>CAZXUA010000229.1:0-6272 GCA_964643755.1 uncultured Desulfatiglans sp.
CCTGTTTTTAGATCCCTGCAAGAAAAGCTCTTGCCCTTTTGATAAAGCTGCTGTAGTCATCTGACTTGAAGAATGCTGAGCCCATTACAAGGATATCAGCTCCTGCTGAAGCCACCTCCCTTGCGTTGTCCAGCTTCACTCCTCCATCAACCTCTATCAGAGTATTTAAACCTCTTTCCTTTATCATCTTTTTTAGCTGACGGATCTTATCCAGCACAGAAGGGATAAATTCCTGTCCGCCAAATCCCGGATTAACTGACATCAGCAGCACCATATCAACATCCGATATGCAGGATTCAAGAGTATTTACCGGAGTAGCAGGATTAAGTGAAACACAAGCCTTTATGCCATTGCTCCTTATAGCTGAAAGAGTCCTGTGCAAATGCACACAAGCCTCTACATGAACTGTAAGATACTCTGCTCCTGCTTTTATAAAGGCATCCAGATATTTGTCAGGATCAGAAATCATAAGATGCACATCAAGAGGCATTGTGGTCTGCCTTCTGATCGCCTCTACAACAGCAGGGCCTATGGTTATATTAGGCACAAAGTGACCATCCATTATGTCCAGATGCAGAAGGTCAGCTCCTGCTGATTGAGCAGCGCTTATCTCTTCACCAAGCCTCATGAAGTCAGCAGAAAGAATTGAAGGCGCTATTTTAACCATAAAATCTCCTGTCAGAAATATTCTTTATGCTAAATACTCTCTTTTATCGTTTCTTGCTCTGTTGTCTTTTCACCATAGCCGCCAGAGCTTACAAGCACTATAAACTCATCCCAGCCTTTTTCATTCGGTTCAGGTCTCTGCGCAAGAATTACATTTTTTGCAGTCTTCTCAGAACTGGTATATACGACTCTCGTTATCTTTATTCCCCTGTCCCGAAGAATGATCTCTGCCCTGTCCAGAGGCTGGCCTACTATATCCGGAACATACTGCACTCTTGGTCCCTTGCTTGTAACAATCTTGATTTCTCTGCCCTCTTTTATCTTAATCTTGGCAGGCACATCCTGTCTGATAATATATCCCTGAGGTATATAGGAGTCGTAGTCTTCGCCCTCAAGTCTTATATACAGGTTATGACCTCTTGCTATCTGATTTGCCTCTACTATTGTCTTTCCGCGCAGATCAGGAGCAGATGTTGTCTTACTCATGCTTAACGCCTTGAATGTGAAGTGACCAGACAATATGCCGAGAATAATCAGGGCTAATAAGTATAATGGTATTTTTAAAAACTGCTTCATCTGCTCCTCTGAATATGCGCTGCAAAAAAGCCATCCATCGAATGCCTGTGCGGATATGTACGGTACATTCCTGCGCCCTCCGATATCTGAAGCTGCCTCATATACTCCGGGGCTTCAGATATAATACTAAAACCTTCATTATTCTGTAAAAAAGTCTTAACAACTTCCTCGCCCTCCTCCTGCTGGACTGAACAGACAGAATATACTATTTTACCTCCGGGCTTAACAAAGGTTGAAACAGCATTAAGAAGCTCAAGCTGTCTTGCAGCAAGCCTCTGAATATCTGACTTCATTATCCTGTACTTTATATCAGGATTGCGCCTGACAACTCCGGTTGCTGAGCACGGGGCATCAAGAAGAATTGAGTCAAACAATCCGGCTTCTGAAATATCCCTCGCATCTGCTTGCATTATGCTAACAGACCTAAGCCCCAATCTCCTCATATTTGACTCAAGAGCAGGGATTCTTTTTTCATCAAATTCAGCAGCAATAATCTCACCGCTGTCTTCCATAAGATCAGCTATATGCATTGTCTTGCCACCCGGCGCTGCACATGCATCAAGAACCCTTGCGCCCTTCTTTGGAGACAGCAGCAGGCTTATCAGCTGAGATGCCTCATCCTGCACAGATGACATTCTTAATATTTTATGAATTTCATCTCCGGCAGCCGTATTGCTCTCTGAATATATCTCTTGCAGATTCAACTGTGAAGAATCATCCAGAATTATTCCTGATGGAGAATATTCTGTTTCGCGCGCTTCAATTCCTTCGCTGCTGAGAATAGTTACAACCCTTCTTCTGTCCATGCTTTTGGGCAGACGAATGCATAAAGGAGGCTGTTCGTTGTTTGCCTTTGCGAGCATCATCGCTTCATCAAAACCGAATCTTTTTATCCATTTCTGAACCAGCCATTTGGGATGTGAAGTGATTACAGCTATATATGATGCCTTATCATCCTGTTCAGGCTCCTTGATCTGACTTCCATGCCTGATTAAATTTCGAAGAACAGCATTTATCACAGAAGGCCTGCCTCGCAGATCCTTCTCCATCGCTACAGCCTCATTTACAAGCGCCCAGTCAGGCACTCTTAGAAACCGAAGCTGGTAAAGCGCCAACCTTAAATTATTGAGCGAAGACAACGATAGTCCTGATCTTTTTTTAAGGAAAAAGTCAAGCAGCCAATCCAGATAATCCCTCTGCCTAAGAACTCCATAAACCAGCTCTTTAGCAAAAGACCTCTCTCTCTGATCGAGATTTGAACCAAATTTGTCGAGTGCATCCTTTGGATGCAGGCTGGATGAAAATATCCTGTCCAGACAGTTCAGCGCTATTTTTCTTGCGGAGTCCAAGAAAAGCTCACCTCGCAAAAAACTCTATCGCCTCTATCACCTGCCCAAGATCAACCTTTGTATTGAAGCATGGGCCGAAAGGCCTCTCATTTGTTACGCCCAGCACAGGCAGTGGATAAGAGTCAATTATTCCGCTGCTCAGATCTCTTTCGCAGGCCACGGCCACTATGGCTTCAGGCCTTTTTTCCTTAACAATTTTTCTTGCGAGCGTTCCACCTGTCGCTATAAAAAGATTTAGATTATGGCTCTCTGCAATCGAAATAAGATCCTTTATCTCACACCTGCCGCAGCGCTTGCAGTTGTAAATATTATGGGTAATCCTGACATTGCAGTCGCTTATCTGCAAACAGTGCGGCAGAAGCAGCAATATGCTCTTAGTTTTTATGCCGCTCAGCCTCACCAGTTTATTATTGGCAGATATAGTCCATTTTTGTATTCGCTCCTTGTACCCTTTTTTCAGTGTACTAAAGACCACAAGAAGAGGATAGAAGATTTTCAGAAGCAGGAATCTAGACAAATTTATCATGTTTTTCCCTTAACCTTCTGCCTGCTGCAAATGCCCTGGCTTTCATAACGCATTTACCGGCTGGCTGCACTTCATCTATCTTTACCAAGCCGTCTGCTGTGCCCACAATCAATGAGTCTCCAGAAAACTCATATACCACTCCAGGTTCTCCAGCGCCCTTATAACAGGATGCCTTCAGCACCTTTATGCGTTCATTGCTCAGAAATGTATAGGCAGAAGGCCATGGATGCATCCCTCTTATAAAATTGAATATCTCTTGAGCGCTTCTGTTCCAATCTATTTTACCCTCATCTTTGCGCAGCGGAGGAGCATAAGAAGGCTCGCCTGATTGAGGATAAGGCCGCATTGATCCATCACGCAAACCTTTTAAAGCCTCAACAAGGGCTTCAGCTCCTGTTACAGAAAGCTTTTCAAAAAGGCTCTGGGATGTATCGTTCTGCTCAATAATTAACTCTTTTTTTAGTATTATGTCTCCTGTGTCCAGCCCCTCATCCATCTTCATTATGGTGACGCCTGTAATCTTGTCACCAGCCAGAAGCGCCCTCTGTATAGGAGCAGCGCCCCTATATCTGGGCAAAAGAGAGCCATGCACATTTATACATCCTCCAGAGGGCAGATCAAGTATCTCTTTAGGAAGTATCCTGCCATATGCTACAACCACAATAAACTCAGGCTTTATACGGTGCAGTTCAGATATAAAGCCTTGTTCACGAATACTGGATGGCTGGAGCACAGGAATTCCCCGGCAGACGCTGAATTCCTTTACTGGAGGTACAAATACTTTATGACCTCTGCCTCCAAGCCTGTCAGGCTGAGTAACTACAAGCGGAATATGCTCTGCATTTTTGAGCAGAGCTTCAAGAGAATTCAAAGCAAATGTCGGAGTACCGAAAAAAACTATGGACAAGAAGGCTCCATGCTGGATAAGAATTTATTACCTGCAGACAAGAATGTCCGCCCTATGCGGAGCAGATCAGCGCTGCACCCTGGCCATTTTTTTTGAGATTTTTTTTCTGTAGAGCTCTCTTTTGAGCTGGCTTATCCTGTCGAGAATAATAACTCCGTTTAGATGATCAATCTCATGCTGCAGAGCTCTTGCAAACAACCCGTCAGCCTCGATTCTCACATCCTTGCCGTCTCTGTCAAGTCCTTTTACAACAACTTTTTCTGCGCGTTTCACTTTAGCAACACACTCGGGCACACTTAGGCAGCCCTCTTCTGATTCTATAAGCCCATCCGTATCTGTGATTTCAGGGTTTATCAGTACAACTGGTTCGCTGTCTTCCTCAAGTGAATTTATATCGATAACAATAACCCTTTTTGATACGCCCACCTGTGGAGCAGCAAGCCCTATTCCAGGTGCATCATACATAGTATCTATCATGTTATCTATGAGCTTTTGGATATCCTTGTCTATCTGTTCGACAGGCAGGGCCTTCTGTTTGAGCACGTCTGCAGGAAATTTTTTTATCTCTAAAACAGCCATTGAAAATTATAACATAACAGTATATTCATTATGCTATAACGGCATCAGTATTCATATACAATAACCTAAGTCCAGACATATGCTAAAATTAGTTATCTACTATTAACAGGGAGGCGTTATGAGCATTGATAGAGACACATCGGTCAAGGTCGGGATAGCTTTTCTAGCCGGAGGAATACTAGGAGCCGGAATAGCGCTTCTTTATGCGCCGCAGTCAGGCAAAAAAACGAGAAAAGATATCCATAAAACTGCAAAAAGACTTAAAAATGCTGGACACGAGATTGTTGATGAAGCTATAAACAAGGTTTCAGAGGTTGTTGGAGATGTTAAGGACAGAGCTGAAGAGCTTATTTATCAGGGCAGAGAGCTGACTGATGATATAAAAAACGAGCTTGTATCCAGGCTCGATTCTGTACAAAAAGTTATAGAAAAGCAGAAAAAAAGGCTGGCTCCATAGCAGACTTAAGCTGGGTATGGATCTTATAAGCCACATACCCAGCTTATAAAGATTTTAAATGCTGTTTATGACGCAACCTCTTGTCTTTCAATAGATTTACCTAAAATTAACCTTAAGTCTATTAAAGTATTGCATACTGTATCCGATAAATGAGCGTGGAGTATTGTATTTTGTATATACTGCGAATATCGCAAGGAGCTGAAAGCTAATGTGGAAAGAAAACTGGGCGCCTGATAAAAGTGCGGGAGCGCTCAGAGCATCTATAAAAGCCGAGGAAAGGCTGTTTAACCGCTTTGATGACAGAGGCACTATATCTCTGGATCTCCAGAGCCATAGGGCATCAGGCAAAATTATAAATGTGAGCTTAAACGGTGTGCTTGGTCTTTTCAATATCCATGACAACCTTCCAAAAATGTCAAAAACTATCAGTCTCGATATCGAATTTGCTAACAACAGCAAGATAGAGATGATCGAAAGCACAGTCATAAGAATACAGTCATCACATAGGAGCACCGACAATACTGCTGTAGAGATTGCGCTGAAATTCAAGGACATGAATCCGGAAAAAAAACATCAGCTAAAAAAGTTTCTAAGCCTTATGGTAAAAAAAACCAGGGGATGCCCCTACTTTTCATAACTGCTATGGATGACCGGCTTATCATCCTGCCCAACCCTTTTCCATCTTTTATGAATCCATAACCATTGCTGAGGCCATTTTTTTACATACTCCTCTATCTGGGCAGTAAAAGATACTGTATCGTCAATAACCGCCTGCTCTCCATCGGCATCTGAAAGTCTTACCCGCGGCATTATCATAATTACATGCCCCTTTGCTTCCCTCCGGATAAAAACAGGCAAAACAGCAGCTCCGGTCTTACGGGCTATCAATGCAGGCATCTTGCTAGTCCAGGCAGGTCTGCCGAGAAAATTTACAACATATCCTTCATCTTTTGATACAGCCTGATCCATCAATATTCCTACAGAACCATTGCCCCTTAAAACAGAGATTATCTCCCTTAAAGCGCCTTTTTTGTAAACAACCTTATTCCCATATTTTGTACGCATCCTTTCGACGATCGCATCAATATATACATTGTTCTGCCTTCGGGCAACTACAGAACTGGACTTTATCTGGAGACCACATGCAAGCGCCATCAGCTCCCAGTTGCCGCAATGTCCTGTAATTGATATTATTCCTCTGCCTTCAGCATT